>NZ_CP023278.1:1943750-2267708 GCF_002896875.1 Nostoc sp. CENA543 | reverse complement strand
AAACTCTATCAGCCCTAGAATCGAATACAGCCGGATTCAACACTACACCTTTTCTAGCACCTGCGTCCGCATCTCAAATTACAGATAACTCTCCACAACCAACACCAAAACCACAAATCCGAATTATTCAGCCATCAGCGAAAGTTTCCCAACGTCCACAGCAGCAAATGCGGCTGGTAAAAACCATTTCCTCTAGTAAAATTTCGCCAAAATCGGTGGTTTATTCCGGTGATGGGCTATTTTTCGCCCAAAACATGATGTATAACCACTCCATCACTGTATATAATCGTGACTATAAATTGGTGAAAGTCATTCCCGACACAGTAGATTTATCCAAATATGGTTACGCCAAAAAGCCAGGTAAATACAGAGGCGCACCTGTAGAAGCGAGTTTTTCCCACAATGGTAAGTATGCGTGGGTATCTAACTATCAAATGTATGGTACTGGTTTCAACAACCCTGGTAATGATAAATGTTCTCCCTCTCAGAAAACAGACAACAGCTTTTTATATCGCATTGATACAGATACCCTCAATATTGAACAAGTCATTCAAGTTGGTTCAGTACCGAAATTTGTCGCTGCTTCCCCAGATGAACAATTAATTTTAGTGAGTAACTGGTGTTCTTGGGATTTAAGTGTAGTTGATGCTAATCAAAATCAAGAAATTAAACGTATTAAACTAGGTGCATATCCTCGCGGAATAGCTATTAATTCAACATCAGAAACAGCTTATGTTGCGGTGATGGGTTCTAGTGACATTGCTGAAGTGAATCTCAGAAATTTTTCGGTGAAATGGCTAAGAAATGTGGGTAATTCTCCACGGCATTTAAATATAGATCCGACAGGTAAATATCTCTATGCTTCTTTAAATGGTGAGGGAAAAATTGCCAAAATTAATTTACAACAAAGGAAAGTAGTAGATAAAGTCATCACAGGCCAAGCCCCACGCAGTATGGTTTTAAATGAGGATGGGGAAATACTGTATGTGGTGAACTACAAAGAAAATTCAGTGAGTAAAGTCCGTACTAGTGATATGAAAGTTTTGCAAAAAGTAAAAGTAGAATCAAGTCCTATTGGGATTACCTACGACCCACAAACAAGGGAGGTTTGGGTGGCTTGTTATTCGGGTAATATTATGATTTTTCAAGACTAAATTTACCACAACATATGGTTGAGAAAGTGTCTTAATGGTTTAATTCCTGCGGGTTCTTGATAATCATGAGGTAAAAGAGACGCAATTGCATTTTGCAAAGTTGCTAAAGCGGCTTCTACTTCTTGTCGGTTTGGTCTAACCGTGGTTGAAAAATGTAGCGGTTCACCAAAACGCACCGTTAATTTTTTACCCCAAAATAAATCTTGTGTGCCAATTAAAGCGGCTGGTACGATGGGTACACCAGCGCGTAAAGCGTAAATCACGGTTCCCCGTTTCAATGGAAGATGTAACTGACCTTCCTGAGTTCCTAATCGTCCTTCGGGAAAGATAATTAAGCTATCGCCATGAGCTAAAATTCCCAAGACAATGCGGTCTATTTGACGTAATATGTGTATTTCTCCCCCGGTGGGGACATTGGTTTCAATCAGTTTAGCTAAATTGATTAAATCTTCTCTTCCTGTTTTAGCTGCTTGAATCACAGCTACTTCTTCCTTCCATATTCTAGCTAGGGGAATCACACCCCCCGCAACCTTTAAAATCAGGCGTTTCCACCATTTGTTATATAAAGTCCGCGCATCACCCAAAATATAGTAATAGGGTTGGGTGGGAAGTTCTGCTAATAATAGTAAGGGGTCGAGATGGTGGAGATGATTAACAGCCAGGATAGCTGGTGTTTGGGGGATATTTTCTGGTTTTTCGACTTCTACTTGAAAAGCCCAATGAATTAGCGATCGCAATACAAATTTTCGTATCCCAGCATCAATTTTCGCTGTCGAATTCTTTGTCTGAATAGATTCTAACTCAGATAGGGTGTCTTCGATGATTTGGCGAATCGTGCGATCTCTAGCAGATGCAACTCCTTGTTTCACTCGCTCGATACTTGCAGCTGTTAAAGGCGGTAAAATCTCCGACGGGGTTGTACTTGTTTGGTCACTAGATGACATAATCAATTCAAAATTCAAAATTCAAAATTCAAAATTCAAAATTAAGTAGACTAGATTTTTTGCTGAGTCATTAGAAAAATTAACTAAATGATTGATCACCATGAAAGCGTCTTTGCTGGTTTCCAGGATATAAAACTTTATTACCAAAGGTGGCTACCAGAGGGTAAAGTCAAAGCTGTATTAGTGATTGTGCATGGACTGGGAGGACACAGCAATAAATACAGTCATCTAGTCGAGTATTTTGTCCCCAAACAATATGCTATTTATAGTTTAGACCTGCGGGGACATGGGCGATCGCCTGGGGTGCGTGGTCATATTAACAGTTGGACTGAACTCCGCGAAGATTTGAAGGCTTTTCTGGAGTTAATTGCTACCCAACAGCCGCAAATTCCCCTATTTCTTTTAGGTCATAGTTTTGGCGGCGTGATAGTTTTGGACTATGTTTTGCATTATCCCCAAGCAACCGTCGCATTAAAAAGTGTAATTACCTTAGCACCAGCCCTTGGTAAAGTTGGTGTATCGAAATTTCGCTTACTATTAGGCAAATTACTCTCACAAGTTTGGCCGAGTTTCACCCTCAACACCGGACTAGATGTAGCAGCAGGTTCAAGGGATGAGAAAGCTTTAGCCATTTACGCACAAGATACCCTACGTCATACCCGTGCGAGTGCGCGTTTATCTACAGAATATTTAGCCACAGTAAATTGGATTTATCATCATGCGCCAGAGTGGAAAATCCCGTTGTTAATTCTTCATGGTGGTGCGGATAGAGTGGTGTTACCTGAAGGTAGCGAAACATTTTATCAGCTTGTCCCTTATCCAGATAAACTGCGAATTGAATACCCAGGCGCATATCACGAACTACAAGATGATTTGAATTATCTGGAAGTATTGACTGATTTAGAAAATTGGTTAGAGGGGCATTTTATTTAGTCAATAGTCAATAGTCAATAGTCAATAGTCATTAGTCATTAGTCATTAGTCATTAGGGAACAGGGAACAGGGAACAGGGAACAGTTTTTCTCATCTCCTACCTTGTCTATCTTGTCTACCTTGTCTACCTTGTCTACCTTGTCTACCTTGTCTACCTTCTCCCCCTGCCCAATCCCCAGTCCCCAATCCCCAGTCCCTTCCTAACCACATAACTTAACTTGGAATTACCTTAACTTGCTTTTGTTGTTCTTGTAACCAGGTTTCAAATAGTTCATTTAATAAACGCGCTTTCATGGGTTCATCTAGTTGGGCGGGGATAAATTTTTCTACTCGCACAATGACTAGCCACTCAGCAATACGGGCTGGTGGTGAGATTTTTCCTGGTTGACAATTACTTAATAGTTGTACCATTGCTGGGTGTAGTGTGCTGAGTTCCACTGGCCCTACTAATCCGCCGGTTTGGGCTTCTGGGCCTTTGGAATATTTCTGTGCTACATCTGCAAAGGACTGTTCGTTGGCTTGGAGGCGAAAATATAATTCTTGGGCTAATCCTGGATCTTGAGTTCTGAGTAAGGAATAAATGACTTTATCTAATTTTCCTTTCATTTGAAAGAAATAAGATTCTAGTTTGTTACCCCAAGTGAGTTGTTTAAATTTTTCTAGTTTGATTTTACGAGAAATCAGATTATCTAGTTGTTCGGAACTTAACCCTTGTTGCGTCATCCATGCTTGAATTTCGGCTGCTTGGGTTAACTGTCTTTCAGCATAAAAACGCTGTTTAGCTTGGGCGACTTCTTCAGGATTACACTCTACATTTACTATCGCTTCGTCAATAATTATTTCCCGTAGCAGTTGGGGTAGTAATTGATAATTAGCTAGTAAGGGGATAATTTCGCTAGCTTCGATTTTGCGATCGCCGACTTGCAGCACTTGAGTCATGGTAAATTGATTTTGGCTCTTGGGGTTATGAATCCTGAGTCAGTGTTCTACACATTAGTTATGCTATCTATGACTCTTTAATTTACAGTAAATAGCAAAATTTGCCTATTTATGTAAAGTTTTCTACAATACTATACCTGTAAATTTATATTCTCGATTTTTTAGTCCCCTTGCGGGGAAATGGTGTTTGGGAACAAGTAGCAATTATTGGGGTGATTTATTAGACTTCTTGAATAAATAATTTTTTTGTTTCGCGCAAAGGCGCAAAGTCGCAAAGAAGGACGCTAGGCTCATTACTTTTGCAAGAGGTATGTTGTATTGTCTTTGGCTTTTAGTCCCCTTGCGGGGAAAAGGTTAATGGAAACACAGTTCCGGCAGACGTTCAGACTGCCGTTGACAAGTTTCAGTCCCCTTGCGGGGAAATGTTTGATGGAAACTCAAGAAGGTTTAGTGTTAAACGCTTTAATCAGTTGCGTTTCAGTCCCCTTGCGGGGAAATGTTTGATGGAAACTAGCAAATCCGCTTCTGCCTTGAGATGAACCAAGTAGTTTCAGTCCCCTTGCGGGGAAATGTTTGATGGAAACGGGAGCATATTTAGCGAGATTGATGAAAAAATCAATAGTTTCAGTCCCCTTGCGGGGAAATGTTTGATGGAAACCATTCTCAATGACTTAGACATTCTGCCGTTCAGCGTGTTTCAGTCCCCTTGCGGGGAAATGTTTGATGGAAACATCGTAGACCAGACATAGCGATCGCAAAGAACAATTTGTTTCAGTCCCCTTGCGGGGAAATGTTTGATGGAAACTGCTATGATCACTAGTCTTGGTGGGATTGCTGCTGCTGTTACGTTTCAGTCCCCTTGCGGGGAAATGTTTGATGGAAACTGAAAGATTCCCTACACGCGCTAAGTGCGATCGCTACCTGTTTCAGTCCCCTTGCGGGGAAATGTTTGATGGAAACGAATGTTTGTAAATAGCTAGGTTGTCGTCCTAAAATGGTTTCAGTCCCCTTGCGGGGAAATGTTTGATGGAAACCTAAGGAACTACCATCAAGACTAGCCACGCCATTGGCAGGTTTCAGTCCCCTTGCGGGGAAATGTTTGATGGAAACGGTTGATTCACTTTATTGATGATTTTGTTGTGATGTGTTTCAGTCCCCTTGCGGGGAAATGTTTGATGGAAACCTGGAGAATTCGGCGGAGTGCCTTTCCTCCTTCGAGTTTCAGTCCCCTTGCGGGGAAATGTTTGATGGAAACCAACTTTTAAGTATGGGGGGCAATAATGGCGCGAGAGCAATGTTTCAGTCCCCTTGCGGGGAAATGTTTGATGGAAACACAAGTGGATGCGGATAGGCAACGGGTAGCTGAACGTTTCAGTCCCCTTGCGGGGAAATGTTTGATGGAAACCCTGTGGTATCGGGAGGCGCGACCCGCCACACGGGAGGAGGGTTTCAGTCCCCTTGCGGGGAAATGTTTGATGGAAACTTAGAAATGATCACAATACTTTGGCTAAGTCCCTGAAGGCGTTTCAGTCCCCTTGCGGGGAAATGTTTGATGGAAACATTTAGCCCAATTATTGCCCAGTTCCAATCAAAGTGTTTCAGTCCCCTTGCGGGGAAATGTTTGATGGAAACTGCTCGGTACTGAAACTTATATAGAGCAAGCTTCCTGGGAAGCATTTTGACGAATCGCAAAATTAGGTCGATTTCAGCCCACCTTATTGCGAGTAATTCGCAACTTCCCGAATTATTGAAACGCTGTAATTATTATGTTGTCAAGGTTCTGGCGATTTTGACGAATCCCTGGGTTTTTTGACCCCGCTTCGACTTGTCAAACATCAAGCTGATTCCATCATGATAGGGCGAGTATTGAAGATTGTCGAGAGTATGGAGAAATTTCATCAGACAGCTAGAAACCTACAGCTTTATCGAAACGTAACATTTCCAAAGAGCGATCGCCGTAAACCCCTTCAATTTGTTGACGACAGCACTCGATAGCAAAATCATTCAGTTCTTCTGGCTCAATTCCGTACATATCCTCAAATATCGTCGTTTCTACACGGCAAAAGCGCGGACGGTTTGCATAAATGCGACATTCCCGCGTTTCGTGGTCAAAGTTAATGCACCAGCCGCCCTCACCTACCATACTCATGTATAATTCCAGTTCTTCTGGCGTGAGATAGTCTTCAATTTCGGGACGATCTGCTGGGTCGAGGTTGCAGCAAGCTCCACACTGTTTTACACATTGCCATGTTGCCATTTTATGTTTTTTCCTATACTTTTATTAAGTAAATTAAATATCACTGGCGATTCCCAGATATCATTAATTGCGGGTATTGCAACTGAGTAATTAAGTTTTTAAGACCATTGGGAGGAATTAAGAAAAATGTTTGACGCTATTGCTAACATTAATTGGGAAGTAATCTTTCAGCTAACCTCTGTTGCATTGATTGTCATTGCTGGGCCTGCTGTGATTTTCGTACTCGCTTTCCGCAACGGCAATCTTTAGGAGTAACGAGTGCTGAGTTATGAGTGCTGAGTGAGTGTAAGTTGTTAAACTCGGCACTGGCAAATTTGTAATCCTTCCTTGAATAATACACTTTTGAGAGTACGAAAGTTAAGTGTAAATTGTCAAACTCATTACTCAGCACTCAGCACTCACCACTCACCACTGACAAAGCTTGAATTGCTGCTTGAATAATACAGTCATATTGGGGTAGTGATAGGTCAACTTCTAGGGCATCTTCGCGACTTGTACCTAGTAAACCGATTTTACTCCCTGCGCGCATCATTAAAACCTTGCCCTCAGAGTTTTTAATTCTTAACTCTGGGGGCGAAATATTTTGATAGATTCCACAGGTGTATTGACGCTGGTTGTAGTGGAAACTGCTTCTTAAGGGTTGGGGGGAGGGTTGATAGAATAGGTTTAATGAGGATTCTTTGGGAAGCCTGACACCAACTAACTCCATTTCTAGGGTAGTTTTCCCGTTAAAATGATTTTCCCGCAGTTTGTAGGCTATATCTAGTCGTTGCGGTAGGGGATAATAATCACGCCATCGCCAAGCGATCGCTTTCATTCTATACTCTTGTTGGTCAATAGTTTGGCTGAGGGTGAGTTTAATGTGACCTTTCCCGACGATTTGCTGTTCTACAACTCTCGCGTTAGCAGTCCAAAAGACGGGATCTGGGTTATCAATACCACAGGGATGCAAGGTATCTAACTGTTGGTACAGTGCTTGATTAATTTGATGAAAATCCGCCTGTGCGTCGATTTGCAGTAAGGGTTTGAGGTGTTGGAGTTCTAGACATTGATTCGCGAATTGAGATAGACGCGATCGCAATTCTTGTAAATTATCAGCTAGTAACGAAAATCCGCCGGCGGCTTTGTGTCCCCCAAATTTTCCTAACAAATCTTGACAATATTCTAAGGCTGCAAAAACATGAAATTCAGGAATTCCCCTAGCTGAACCGCGAATGTGTGTGTCGTTTTCATAGGTACCAATAAACACGGGTACGCCGTAACGTTCAACTAAACGAGAAGCCACAATACCAATTACACCATGATGCCAATTAGGTTGCACAACTACTAAAACTCGGTCTTGTTGGAGAGACGGGAGAAATTCTGCTTCCACAAAAGCGATCGCTTCTTGTTCAATTTGCTGACACAATTGTTGACGGGTAGTATTCACCTGTTCACATTGGATAGCCCGCGCCAATGCCAATGACATATCATCTGTAGTCAGTAATTCAATCACCGTCTGCGGATCACCAATGCGTCCAATAGCGTTAATGCGGGGGCCAAGGCGGAAACCGATGTCTTCGGGTTTGAGGGACTGGGCATTGGGAATTGGGGAAGAAAATTTCTCCTCTTCTCCCTGCCCCCTACCCCCTGCCCCTTGAAAGCTGCCCCCTGCCCCCTGCCCCCTGCCCCCTGCCTCCCTCGCCTGCACTCCTCCTACCTGAATCAAAGCCTGAATTCCTGGTAGTTGGGATTTGGGTAATAGCTTTAAGCCGCGTTTTACCCAGCGACGGTTAACGCCGGTTAGGGGTGCTAAATCTGCGATCGTTCCCAGGGTGAATAATGCTAGCATCGGTTGAATTAAGCCTTTGGTGTTGCCTAATTTCTGTGCTAAACATACCGCCAAAATATACGCCACACCTACACCTGCAATTCCCCGATAGGGTGAAGATTCAGCGATGAGTTTGGGATTGAGAATGGCGTTGGCTGGGGGTAGTTTTTGGGGGATGTCGTGGTGATCGGTGATAATAACTTTTAAACCGAGTTCTCTAGCTCTAGCAATGGGTTCAAAAGCGGAAATGCCGTTATCTACCGTCAGAATTAACTCTACACCTTCACTTTTGAATTCTTCCACAATTCTTTGATTAATCCCATAACCCTCGTGCATTCTGCTGGGAATCGCATAATCTACCTGCGCGCCTAAACTGCGAAGACTCCGCCAAAGTAAAGCGGTGCTAGTCATACCATCGGCATCATAATCACCACAGATAGCAATTTTACTTTGAGAAGCGATCGCCTCTGCTAATAATTCCACACTTAATGCCAAATCTGGGAATTCTGTTAAGGGTGAGGGTAAATCAAGAGATTCAGGATTTAAAAAAGCTTGTGCTTGTTCTAGGGTAGCAATACCGCGATTAATTAATATTTGTCCCACAACGGGCGATAAATTTGTTGCCAATGCCAATTCCTTGGCTAATTCCGGCTGTTGCGGGTAAATTTGCCAACGCTGATTCGGTAAACGTTGAGAAGATGGGGAGTGTTCTGGTAAAGGTTGAGCTAGCATTGAGCTATTGGCTATCAGCCATTAACTATTAACACATAATTTAAAGAGGAGAAGCTTATATTAGCTTGACCCCTTTGATTCCTCTCAAAATCTTACCAAACCTTTACCTTATGACAATCGGTTCAAAGTGTTCTACTGTGGGAAATGGCTCATAAAAATGGTGCAGGAGTTGTTTCCATTGCTGATATTCAGGAGAATTTCTAAAGCCGATGGTATGCGCTTCTAAATTCGTCCATCTTACCAGTAATAAATACTTACCTTTTACTTCTAAACACTTATGCAGTTCATGGGAGATGTAACCATTCATCGATGCAATAATGTTTGAGGCTTCCTGGAAAGCACCTTCAAAATCTTGCTCCATGCCATGTTTAACATAGAGCATTACGGCTTCCAAAATCATAGGTTAGGTTTAAAACACACTGACGCGACCATCATTAAGTATATAGACAGAGCGATCGCCTGGATAACGCCAAGTCGGACGAATCTCTACGCGTAATGTGGCTAAATTCGGTTTAGAGACAACAGCCTGCAAAGCCGAACCTGTTTCATCCCAGAAAACCAGGGAAAGATTTTGCTGTGTATTGTCTTCCTGTGAAAATTGTAATTTTTGTCCTGGTCGTAGAGGAATAGGTCTATAACCTTGAATTCTTTCCAATTCTACAATATTAGAAGTGTTATTAACTACTTCTAAGCGGATACGCTGACCAGGTGTAAACTGAAGGGGACGTGGGCCACAATTAGAGGCACAAGTTCCAGCTAAACTGGTATGAGAATCACCCAATGATGTTACTAACAGGGTAGCTGCTACTAATACAACTGGCAATTTTTTAAACATAAGTCAGCGAATAAATACTTATGCCACATCGTAGCCTACAGAGATATGATTCAACCTCAGCAAATCTTGGGTAATGGGTATGAGGGAGGGACTGGGTAATTTTGCAGTTTGAAACTTCAATTGCTTATGGATCTGACAATATATACCAAATTATCGGATAGTGTTTGGCAACAGTGGCAAACAGCAAAAGATACTGTGAATCAAAACATCACATTTTGGCATAGTTCAGTAAAAATGTGGGGACAATCTCTCCAAGAAACTGCTCAAACTACAACTAATCATACTATTGATGCAGTGACACAAAAAATCCATCAAAGTTGGCAAACTGCTGAAGATTTTCAGGTGATGACAGCGAAAAATATGCAAACAGCTTTGTTAAATCCCACAGAAGGTATTACCTCTGCTTTTAATGATTGGTTGCTACAACACCCAACATTGTGGCGGTTGGTGCAAATACTAGATTGGGCTACAAATCACCCTATTCTTAGTCTAATAGGTTTATTATTAATTCTAACTCTGATTTGGAGCATGGTTAAAGCCATCATGCGCCTGATTGAAAAAGCCAGTTGGTCACTTTTACAAGTACCATTGAAATTAATTGAAACTGCACTTAAATTTTGCTTCTTCTCTTTAGTGAAAATTTTCAATTTAGCTTTTAATAAAGCCAACCATCATCAAAATATCACAGATAATATAGTCTTAACTACTCAAGAATCACCAAGTATTTATGAAATCAAGCAGCAAAGGTTAACAGAAATTGCCCTGAGATTAGAAGCTATTCAACAAGAACAAAAAGAGCTTTTACAAGAAGCTTCTACTTTAATTGGTCAAGATAATCTTGACTTTAAAATTACAGATGCAATTCGTAATTCATAATTTTTATAATATGTCTGGGTGAAGCTGTGCTAAATATTTAATTTTTTAACGCATTTTCTGTTAGGTGTTCCCGCAGGTTAGGTACGCGGAGTTGAGTGCAGATGTACTCTTGCACCAGGGTTAAAAACCGGGTTTCTTGCAAATCCCTCAGCTTAGAAACATTAATCTTTCGTTCAGAAAACCGGTTTTTTAGGGCTGGTGTGGGTGCAGGATTTAGATGCTTTTCTGCATAGTAAACAACGACTTTCAAGTGTTGAGAATCAGGAACGTAAAATACTTGTTTCAGCACTAAAAGCTGCTGCTAATTTAGGGCTAGAAATCGCAATTGCACTTTCATGCCATTCATGGATAATTGCGTCAATTCTCTCCCATGCTGTGGTTGAAGAATCTATTAACCTAAAAGCCTCACTTAGTTCCTGAATAAACTCTTGTAATTCATCGGCATCAAACACATTCAACCATCTATAGGGATGTTCACAGTTAATTTCTTTGCCTAATAACAGAGAAAAAGCAACAGTTAATGCTTCAAAGACAGCTTTACTTTGAGTAGCCGCCTTGATAAGAGAAGTTACTTCCTCGCGACGCAGCAACGCAAAAGACTGATCATTACGAGTAATTGTCACTGGGTGTTCCAACGCTTTGTCTAGAACTCGCCCTGGCTGACGGTTTAACTCAGTAGCAGTAATTAGCTCATCTGAGTAAATATTACCAAAATTTCCTAGAATCATAGATTCTGCGTTTTCAGCCAATACTGAATGGCTGATACTCATAAGTTACTACGTATAATTGTACGTACTATTTATTCATAGTCAATAGGAATAAAAACTTTAGGTATTTAATTGCAAAATTACCTCATCTGTTTGCCCATGAATAAATTGAGCAAATCGCTGTGCTAAGGGCGGAACGAGAACTAAAGGATTACTAAAACCTGAAAAAATATGAATGTTTTCATTCCCTGGAATTGCCCCAATTAAAGGTAGACTATTATTGCTAAAAGCCACTAAACAATGATGCCAAATTCCTGGTAAATTACCCAATTGTGGTAAAATCTTAGTAATACTTTTTCTTAACCAATTTTCGCTATCTTGTGCATCTATAGCAGCATGAGGATTTGTCAGGGCGCGACTAATTTGACCTAAGCGTAAACTCCCATCGAGAAATTGTACTGCGCCTGCATCTAAGATCGGTGGTAATAGTTGATTCCCTAATTCATTCCATAATTGATCATCTTTTGTAGAGGCAGATTCTAATTTAAATCTTTGGAGATTTGCTGGCATTACTAAAGTATTTAACTGCAAATCTACGGGTGGTGTTTCGATAATTTCGGCATGGGTAAAATAGATTTTTATCGATATTCCGGCATTTTTTAATAACTGACGGCTGATTCCTCCCGCACACACCACTACATTTGCACAGTAGTAACTTGTAGTAGTTGTTTTGACACCACCTGAGAAAATTTGCACAACTTCAGCGATTTGCATTTCTCCACCACGCCGTAAAAATGCCTGAATATAAGCTTGTGCGGTTTTTTGAGGGTGGATATGTCCGTGTTTAACTGTTAAAGCACCGGAAATTGCATCTTGATTGAGTAATGGTTCTAACTCACGAGCATCTGAGACACTGATTAAACGCGGTGGTGTGGCACAATGAGTATACAATGCAGCCGTGGCTTGGGGGTCACTGCCGGCTGCAATGGTGAGTAATAAGTCTAACTCTCGCAACTCAATATCAGCGTCTAACTCGGAAGACAAAACTTGATAACGTGCGATCGCTTCTTGGCATAATTGACGAGTAAGTGGTGTACTACCAGACCAATAAGCCAATCCTCCATAGCTGTAGCGGGTAGCATTGTCTGGAATTGTGTCTTTTTCTAATAGCAGCACACTCAAACCGACTTTGACTAATTCGTAGGCGAGTGTCGCGCCTGTAATTCCCCCACCAACTACAATCCAATCATAGGTTTTCATTTCAGTAGTCGTAATCCACTCAGCGTTACTAACACTGTAGAACCTTCATGACCAATTACACCGATGGGGAGGTTAACGTTTCCGAGGAAGTTACCTACTAAAAGTAAGCCGATAAAGCCTAAAGCAATGACTACATTTTGTTTAACTATACTCTGCGATCGCCTGCCTAATTTAATTGCTGTGGTCATTTTTTCTAGTCTGTCTGCCATTAATACTATATCTGCGGTTTCTAAGGCGACATCACTACCCACTGCACCCATTGCCACCCCTACAGAAGCTTGTGCTAAAGCTGGTGCATCATTAATCCCATCTCCTACCATCGCTACTGTGTGATATTTTTTCTGCAAACTGCGAATTACATCTAATTTATCTTCAGGTAAAAGTTCAGCAAATACTTGATCAATGCCTATCTGTTGGGCGACACTACGGGCTGTACGTTCATTATCACCGGTAATCATCACAATTTGTTCTATGCCCAGTTGCCGCAATTGGGCAATTGTATTAGCTGCTTCTGGTCTAATGGTATCAGCTAGAGCGATCGCACCCATCACCGCATAACCAACTTCCTGGGCTTGTGCTACCCAAACTACAGTATTACCCTGTTCTTCCCAAAATGTGGCTTTTGCTTGTAATTCCTCTGGTAACTGAGTTACATATTGCTGTAAGAAAGACACATTCCCCACAATCACAGTTTGGTTACTAACTGTACCAAAAATACCCTGTCCTGGGATAGCTTGCACTTCAGTGGCGCGCACCCAGTCGAAATCACTAGCTGCTTGTACAATTGCTTGGGCAATGGGGTGTTCGGAAGAAGATTCTAAAGCTGCGGCGGCTGTTAAAACGTTTTCTGGGGAATATTCACCAGTCGTCAAAACTTGAGATACTTGGACTTGTCCTGTAGTTAGAGTACCAGTTTTATCGAAGGCGATCGCTCTAACTTTCCCCATTTTTTCCAACTGCGCGCCATTTTTAAATAAAATCCCTTGTTTTGCACCGTTGGCAATCCCTGATAATAAAGTGGGCATAATCGCCGCCATTAATGCACAAGGAGAAGCCACTACCAGGAAAGTCAGTGCGCGGTAAATAGTAGTTTCCCAGTCCCAACCCCACACAAACGGCGGTAAAGTTGCCAATAATAACCCAGCTATGACAATTACCTTGGCATATCCTTTCTCTAAGCGTTCGATAAATTCCTGAGAAGGGGGTGCTTCCGTTTGGGCTTGTTCTACCAAGCGAATCACACGCTGAATTAAACTGCTAGAGGCGGGTTTGTGTAACTTCAGTTGCAATGCACCGTAACCGTTAAGTGTTCCCGCAAACACTTCCTCCCCCACCGTTTTTTCTACAGGTAAAGATTCCCCAGTAATTGCGGCTTGGTTGATGGTACTGTAACCAGAAACAATCATCCCGTCGGTGGGAATCAATTCCCCAGGTTTCACAATGATTTCATCACCGACTTGCAACTGGTTAATGGGAACAGTGGTTTCTTCTCCCTGCTGTAACACTGTAGCTGTATCTGGTGTCAAACTCATCAAACTGCGGATACTTCTTTCGGTGCGCCGCATGGCGTAACCTTCTAGTGCGCCACTAATAGCAAAAATGAGAATTAAAATTGCACCATCAATAATTAAATGATATTCCCTGCGCCATAAACCCAACGTAGCCGCACCCAAAGCCGCCACAATCATCAGCAAATCCACATCGAGTTCTTTTTCTTTAATTAGCGTCGTTAGTCCCTCACGCGCGCTTTCGTAGCCACCAATGATATAAGCCGCAGGTAACAGCAACAAAGCAAAGCCTAACCAGCCAAAAGACAAAGCCAACCATCCTAAAAATAACAGCAGTCCGCAAAGCATTGCTGCTAAAGTATCTGGGTGTTCTTGGGTGAATTGGTTAAAACGCTGGGGATAAAGCATGAGAGAAGATTCAGTGACAACTAATCTCACGCTAAACCTTGACATTGATGTTAATGTCAAGAGGATGGATAGAAAAACTTCAATCTTCCTTCTCCAAACCAATTATTTGGTTAACCATAGGGAAAATTAAATTAGATTAATACTGGTAATCTCAAAAAACTGGAGTACCTATGAAAGCAGTTAAAGTCATGGCAACCATTGATGAAAATGGGCAACTTACTTTAGATCATCCCTTAATGACGGATAAAAATAGTCGCGTTGAAGTAATTGTTCTTATTCCTGAAATAGCAGAAATAGATCAACCAGAACAATTTCAAGCAGACATTGTAGAAGATTTCCGTCAAGCTTGGCATGAAGCTATGACAGGACAAACAATCCCTGTAACTCAACTTTGGGAAGGATTGGAGAATGTCTGAGCAACCATTGATTAAAGTTGAGGCTACACCAACTTTCAATCGCAATTTACGTACTCTGGCTAAAAAATATCGCAGTATTCGTAATGATATAAAACCTGTAATTACACAACTTGAACAGGGAGAATTACCAGGAGAGCAGATATCTGGAATTGGCTATGAAGTTTTTAAATTACGAGTACGAAATACTGACATTCAAAAAGGTAAAAGCGGCGGCTATCGTCTCATTTACTATGTAAAAACAGCAAAGGGAATTATTTTGCTGACTATTTATTCTAAATCTGAACAAACTGATATTGCAGCCGACGATATTAGAAGATTCATTGCTGAGTATGAAAAATCTGTGGATACAGATGAAGAATTGTAGATAAAGGGGAAAATCCATGTTAAAGCGAATTTATATTGATAACTTTCGATGCTTAGTGAATTTTGAAATTAATTTTGACTCAATTAATCTCTTACTTGGTGGCAATGGTTCAGGTAAATCGACGGTATTTGAAGCTTTACGGAGACTGCAACTTTTTATAGTTGGCGGGTATCAAATAGAAGGACTTTTCAATTTTTTTGAATGTACTCGTTGGCAGAAATTACCTATTCAGCGTTTTGAGTTAGAAATAGTAGGAAATCATGGAACATATAAATATGAGCTAGCTATTGCATATACTCAAAACAAACCCCATATTCACTATGAACGTTTATGGTTTGATCAGCACCCATTAATAAAATACGACGCAGGCGAAGTAGAAATTTTTAATGATGATTACTTACCTAGTCCAAAATATCCATTTAATTTTTCACAATCAGTTTTATCTTTACTACAACCAAGTCAGGAAAATACAAAAACAACCTGGTTTAAATACCGTATCGAAAGACTTGTTATTGTACAAATTACTCCTACATTGATGAATGGAAGTAGTAAGCAAGAAGAAAGAATACTGAATTATAAAATGGAAAATTTTGTGTCTTGGTACAGATATATTTCCCAAGATCAAGGTAAATCTTACGAAATTATCAATATTTTGCAAAATGTTTTAGAAGGATTTTTAAGTTTTAGATTTGAACAATTTAGTGAGCAAGACCGTGCTTTGAAACTGAAATTTAAATCTAGTTATGATACAGAAAAACCACTTGAGTATTACTTTTGGGAATTATCAGACGGACAAAAAGTATTACTTGCTCTCTATACACTGATTTATGGTACTCAATCTGAAGACTATACATTATGTATAGATGAACCGGAGAACTTTTTAGCACTGCCAGAAATTCAACCTTGGTTAACTCAACTGTATGATTTTTGTAGTGAACAAAAAATGCAGGCTTTACTCATATCTCACCATCCAGAACTGATGAATTATTTGCTAGTATCACCTATCGGTTATTGGTTTGAGCGTCAGAGTAATGCACCTGTGCGGGTGAGAAAAATTAGTAATGAAAATGCTGAAAATACTGGACTACAAATTTCAGAATTAATCGCACGGGGATGGCTGCATGAGTCAGCGTAGAATTCAGATCATGATTTTGTGTGAGGATAGACAACAAGAAGTTTTTGCTCGTTACTTTCTCAGACAAAGAGGGTTTACAGGGAATATTAGAACGAAAATATGTCCACAAGGCGCAGGAGAGCAATTTGTCAGAGAAAGCTATGCAGCAGAGGTAAAAGCATTCCGCAGCAAAAATTATCTTTCAGGAATGTTAATTGTGGTAATTGATGCAGACACTCAAACAGTAGAGTCTCGGCTGAAACAATTAGATAACGCACTAACTGAAAATGAACAACAACCTCGTCAACCTCATGAAGCCATAGCAATATTTATACCTAAGAGAAATATCGAAACATGGATACATCATTTACAGGGAGAAACTGTTGACGAGGAAAAAGTATATGCAAAATTTCCCAAAGCAGAATCAGTTTGTAAACCTGATGTTGAGAATTTAGCAAATCAATGTCGTCAGGGTAATTTAGAGGCTAATGCACCTCCATCACTTCAAACTGCTTGTGGAGAATTACAACGAATTTTAGGCTTATTAGGGTAAATGCAATTTGAATTCAGACACATTCAGGTTTGAACCCAAAGCACCGCTATATACTGTAAAGGAGATTAGTTAATAAGTTTTAATAAATTGTTATGAGTACAAATGCACCTGTCAAGCAAGAAACTACTGTGGCGACAAGATTGAGAAACTTTTTGATTGTGATAGTAGCGATCGCCCTCAGCGTTGCTTTATTCTTGGGACTCAGGAGTGAAACTAGTTCTGCATCTTTAACCAACCTAGCCGCCGCATCCACATCCCTAGAAGTAGCAGCCACCAACGGTAAGCCATCAATTGTTGAATTTTACGCTGACTGGTGTACAGTCTGTCAAAAAATGGCACCTGATATTGCCGAACTAGAGCAACAGTATGCAGACAAAGTAAATTTTGTCATGCTAAACGTAGATAATAACAAGTGGTTGCCAGAAATGCTGAAATATCGAGTTGATGGTATTCCCCACTTTGTATTTTTAAACAAAACTGGGGAAAATGTCGCCCAGGCGATCGGAGATCAACCCCGTACAGTCATGGCTAGCAACTTAGAAGCTTTGGTGACAGGTGAAGCTTTACCCTATGCTCAAACTAGCGGTAAAGTATCCCCATTTGCGGCACAAGCCAAACCTAATACCAGCCAAGACGATCCCCGTAGCCACGGTAGTCAGGTAGTTAATTAAGACTCAATTAAATTAGCCAAGGGAGAAGTCAAAAATCCGCTTCTCCCTACTTAAAAATCACGCACTCTTACTTCTTTTGCAAAAAGCCTTGTAACCTCCGCCAATTAGCTCTTACTACCTTCCACTGTTGTAGTGTGTGCAGAATAATAAAAGCCAAAAATGTGTACGCTATCCAAAAATGCACGTTTCTCCCCAAATCTACTAAACTAGAGTTTTGTGGAAACAAGTCTGGTAAAGTCAAACCAAACAATTTGACATTATTACTTTTATAAGAATTAGAAAAAAAGAACCCACTCACCGGAACTGCAAACATAAAGATGTAGAGAAAAGTATGTAGTGCAAATTTCCGCGTCCAGTCAGCAGTAAACTTTGGTAAATTCTTGGTGTATTTTCGCCACCATACCCGCAATAAAACTAAAATCCGCCAAGTCAATAAAGCTACAACTAAAACTCCGATTGATTTATGAAAATCGTACAATTCTGATCTAAATGGAGTACCACGGGATAAACGCGCCATACCTGAACCTGTGGTGAACAAGACTAAATAACAGGCGGCCATAACCCAGTGTACAGACATGAGCTGTTTAAACGCAGAATTAACCCTAGCTTTCTTAATGACAGGTGTTAAAGTCATAAAAACACTCTTTTGCTATAGTTTTGCGTTGCAGTTTTATTGGTCGATAAAATACTTAAACTTGCTATCTATGGTTCTATTTTCTCTTGTTGATATGATTCCAAAATGCCACTACGAATTATTAATTGTGGCCAGATCAAAATAAAAAATCCCATCCACACTAACACAGGTATAGAGACAATCACTGTTAACCAAATCATCTTAAATAACAGCCAGCTAACAGTAATAATGGTGATACCAGTGAGTAAAATTGACCAAGGCTGACACCACCAAGGCTTATATTTCCAAGGACTTACAGCAATTTCGGATTTAAAGTTTTGATTCATAGAATATTCTTTGTTACCTGCTTGAAATACTCAAACACATCTTCAATCAAGCCCTCACCTAAAATACCCAAAAAGCTGATTTACTAATCATTATTTTGCCTTTTTTACTAGTTCCTCCGTCTGATTTGCTCTCGCCATTCATCCAAAGAAACATATCTATTCTCTACCACATCTAAAGCTTCTATCACACCAGTTTCCTGAAAAACGCGAAACCAGTAAATTGTAAAGTTGTAATTGTTTGGGTCGTCTTCAAAAACTCGTACTGTGTAGTATGGATTATTAGGGTTTGGAATACTTTCTACAATCGCAGAAACCTTAATTGTTCTTTTGGATAATCGTTCAATTTCTTTGGCTTTGCGTTGTACTAGTGGTAGTTTCCAGACCAAATTTAGGGCTGTTTTTTCATCAATGTTTTTAGTATTGATGACTGAAACTGGTTCTAAAGCAGCTACTAGTTGTGTTTTTGCTAGCTGTTTATCTGACTGGTTTTTGACAACTTGAGTCATTGCCATTTTTCCTGCTATTCCCACTAATAAAACAGTCATGAGAGGATACAAAATGATTCTTTTCATGCACTTGAACTTCAGGATGCTGACTAGACTGATAACCATAGGTGAAGACATGATGATCTAGAATAATCTTTACAAGTCTTCATTAAGGAATTTTACAATAAAATCAGCAAGAGTGTAGAAGAACAGTCTCAAAAATCACCCACTAGGAATCAGAACTGAATTGGAGAGCAGGATCAAACCCTTATAAGTAGAACAGGGTAAATATTTGTAGTTCTGATTAGGCAGGGGGCAAGGGGGCAGGGAGCAGCTTTCAAGGGTAGGGGTTTAAGAAAGTGGCAGTTTAGCCAGTAAAATAAACTACGGTTATCAGCTCGCAAAAATCCGCAAGTCAGATAAGGCGAAGAATTGGGGGTGTGGGGAGAATGCTTTTAGGAAAAAGTGAAGAATTAAGGCAATGGACTAGAAAAGTCATAGAAAAGATGCCCCATCTATCCAAGTCGCAAGCAGTGATACTAGCAATGTGGAGTTTTGGGATAGTGATGACCCAATCGTGTGGACTGACAACAGTGTCAGTATTTTTAGCAGAGCTATTGGGGAAAAAAGAAAATACAGTACGTCAGCAACTTAGAGAATGGTTAAGAGACGGGGAAGATAAAACAAAAGCAAAAACAGGACGGGCAACACTAGATGTAACATTGTGTTTTAGACCATTGTTGTTATGGATTCTGAGCTTGTGGCCAGAATCGGAAAAACGTCTAGCATTAGCTGCGGATGCCACAACATTGAGTGATAGATTTACAGTGTTAGCGATTAGTGTTGTTTATCGAGGTTGCGGAATCCCGATTGCTTGGAAAATAGTGGAGGCAACTAAACCAGGAAGTTGGAAACCACACTGGCAAAAACTCTTTAACGACATCAGTGAGACTATACCAGCTGATTGGTTTGTCATAGTGACAACAGACCGTGGACTTTATGCTGACTGGCTATATCAACAAATTCAATCCCTCGGTTGGCATCCATTTATGCGAATTAACCAAATTGGACAGTTCAAACCACAAGGAATGGAATCTTGGCAACCCATAAATACTCTTGTCACAGAAGTTGGTCAGTCGTTCTCTGGTTTAGTTACTTGTTTCAAAACTAACTCTGTCAAATGTACTTTGTTAGCTCGTCATGACGAGGGTTATGCTGACCCTTGGTTAATTCTCACCGATTTACCACCGGAAATTGCGGATGCTTGCTGGTATACCATGCGCTGTTGGATTGAGTGTCTGTTTAAAGATGGTAAACGCGGCGGTTTTTGTTGGCATCGTACCAAGATTACTCACCCCAAACGCGCCGAGAGACATTGGTTAGCGATGGCTGTTGCTACTCTGTGGCAAGTTAGCGTTGGTGGAGAAGTTGATGCCAATCTACCCATTAGTAGTCTAGATGAGCTCCCACCCACTCATGTTGCTCGACGCAATTTCAAACATAGTGTTGTCCATCGTTGCTTGAGTTGTTTTCGCCGTGGATTTTTAGTCATTAAGGCTGCTGTTCTCAATCGAGAGCCATTACCTATCGGTAGCTTTTTCCCTCAGCCTTGGCCTAACTTGACTCCACAACTTCATGTCTTGAAAATCACTCTCTCTACTGCCTGATTTTTAAACCCCTACCCTTGAAAGGCAGGGAGCAGGGGGAAAGAGGATTTTAGCCTAGTTTACATTTCTTAAGATAGTTAGGTTTTTTCTCACCGACTTACTTATTTCAAGACTTAACATTGTTTCTGTGTGCAAATTTTTTGGTATAGCTCTGTTAATCTAAAGGCAAAACATCATGAAAGTGTTTGTAATCGATATAACGGTGTCCATTGTTTGAGTGATGGAAAATATCTACAAAACGACTGTTCCATATGATGTCATTGGCTGCATAGATATGCCTAGCATGAACTACTTGTGAGACTGTTTCATCAATACCACTCAAGGAAATCACAATACTAGTATTAGTTTGTAATAGCTGTTCGGCTGTCATTCCATAAAAAGGACTGAATTCATCAATAGGGTGCATTAATAACCAACTTAATGAAAAACTTGGTGTTTGATTTCTCACTAGTTTTAAATCATGAAATCGCCGAATAAAAGTGCCTTCTGCTGTTATTTCGTCTCGCATTAAATACACCCGCATATGTGCTTCTAAAATGAAATTACGCCTCTGATTAGCAGTACGAAACATGAAAGTTGGGACACCTTCATGGGGTGTAATTACTGCCACACGACTAAATACTACACGTGCCGTAGGACGGGAAAAGCGCGCAAATGCTAGTCCCGTCATTACAGCAATTCCTATCAAACCAATCATTGCTTCTATGGTGACAATAATATTGGCATAGGTTGTTTTAGGATACATTGCACCGTAGCCAATCGAAGCTAGGGTTTGCACACTGAAGAAAAATTTGTCTAAAAAAGAACCTGGTTGAGCGTTAGCAATGCAGTCTCCACCAGCCAAGTATAGTAAAGCAAATAAAGTGTTAATTGCTACATAAAAAGTACAAATGAGAACAATGAAGCCACTCCAAGGAATCGTCAAGAGGAGATGATAAGGATCGCGCCAATAGGAGTACCAAGCACCCATACCCAGGATTTCAAATTGTCCATTGTTAATTTTGATGTAAATTCGTGGTGATGGGCGTTGTTTTTTGGGTTTAGTAGGTTTTTTGATGGGAGATTTCATTGGCAATATTCACAAAAAATACAAGTGGTGATTTAACTAGAACTTAAAAGCTAGTATGTTCAGTTCTAGTACACTTGAAACGTACTAAGTAGATAGTATGGTCTTGCTTATGAATCGGGTTTTTTGGATTATTGCTTTAGTTGCATTTATTAATTCCTTGAGTTTTACGATTTTAATCCCTATTATCTATCTTTATGGCAAGCAATTTGGTTTAAGTGATTTCCACACTAGTTTACTCTTTTCGATTTATGCGATCGCACAATTTTTAGCCACACCAGTCATTGGTAAACTCTCAGACCGCTTTGGCCGTAAGCCTTTACTGATTATTAGTTTAGCGGGGACTGTGATTGCCAATTTCTTTGCTGGTACAGCTACAGCCGCTATCACTCTCTTTTTGGCACGTTTTCTAGATGGTATTACCGGCGGTAATAATGCTGTAGCTCAGGCAATGATTTCTGATGTTACAGGAACTGAACGCCGCGCCCAAGGTTTTGGTATCTATGGGGCAGCAATGGGTTTAGGATTTGTCTTAGGGCCGGCCACGAGTTTAATCGCACAGCAGATATCTTTAGGCGCAGCGTTTTTAGTTTCCGGTGCTGTAGCGTTGATAGCTCTCATCATTACGATATTTTTCTTACCTGAGACTATCAAAAATAAAGAGCATCAAGTGCAGAATATTTTTAATTTAGGCTTAGACACTTTAATTAAAGGTTTGATGATTCCTGGAGTGGGGATTTTATTAATCATCAACTTTTGTATTGGGACAACTTTTACAATCTTTACTTATGCTTTTCAACCCTACTTTTTAAAGGTATTAGAGCAAAATAAAGAATCATTAACGCTCATGTTTCTTACATTTGGAGTCTTAGGTGTGATCATGCAAACTTGGGGAGTAAAGATTCTCACCAAATATTTAAATGAATCCAAAATATTACTTTTAGCAATATTTGTTAGAAGTTCCTCGTTTATTTTAATGCCTGTTGTGCCGATAGTTAGTTATTTTGTCGTCGTGAGTGTAATATTTTCCCTATTTAATTCCTTGGTGCAACCGATGGTCAATACTCTGATTTCACTAAATGCCAAACCAGAAGAACAAGGTATGGCTTTAGGTTTAAATTCATCATATTTAAGTATGTCTAATGGAATCGGCCCTGTCATTGCCGGCCTTATAGTGAATCAAGCTAACCCCATTAGTTATAGTTATCCTTTATATCTAGCTGGCGTTCTTACTTTCATAGTGCTGTTATTCGCTGTTGTTAATCGTCAAAAATATATTCCTAAAGGCAATTCCTAGTTTTTTACATCAAAAACCCCACTTTCTTGCAAAAGCGGGGTTCTAACACCAATTCAAAATTCAAAATACCCTTACGGGAAGGCTTACGCCTACAAAATTCAAAATTAAGAATCAAGACAGAGCAAGCATTTGGGGCTGTACATCTGTCGCATTCTTTTTTCAAATTGGTATAAGGTGGTGAAAGTGAAGATTATTTTTCAGATGAAGGGGATTCTTGAGAACAACGGTTAAACCACTCTTGATATTTTTTCTGTTGTGCTTCCGTTTCGACAGCAATAGATATACAAATTTGCTGACAACCGTGGTTTTGTTCTAGAGCGATCGCGTTTAATAATAAGCTAGCAATCTTAGGTGAAGCAAAGCAACCATTGACACTTAAACCACTGACTTGAACTGTCAATTCTGGTCTGTCGCGCTCCTGTAACTCAACGCCACTAATCTCTCCACCCTTTAAATCAATTTCGGCTAACTGCTTATGCTTGGGGGTAATTTGTTCAATGATGAGTTTTTCCCTTCGGACGGGAACTTGTATCATCTGCGTTTCGATGACTTTACGTACAATTACTTCCCCAATTTTTTGCTTATTGTGATTAATAGTTAATCTTTCTTCCAATAAGCGAATCAGTTTTTCTTCATCATGAGTATGATTCGGTGTTTCAGATGTTAAATATTCAGTCATATAACAAAATTTCTTTATTCGTTTTCTGTAATTATTTACAAGTACAGGTAAGGCCAATCTGAGTTGATATGGCAATCCTAAATCATTCATGAAACACAAGATCCCCGGCTTCTTTGAGAAGTCGGGGATCTGGACACCGCGAGTTCTCACAAATCAGATAGGACTGCTATATCAGCTATACCTGCACTCATATGAACTATGAACGATTAACGCTCTTCAATGGGAAGATTAGGAGCGTTCACATCTAGTTCTTCACGGCGAATGGTATCTTCAGCTTGAACTGTATCTTGCTCCACGACTTTCTTGACTCTGACTTCTTCTCGCAACACAGCTTCCTTGCGAATATCAGGCGTTTCTTCATGAATTTCAACGCGAGCTACTTCACCTTCACGGAAGTTTGCTTCCCCAGGAGGAACAACTTTACCCGCATCTTGTGGTGTAACACGTTCAATCACTACTCGTTCTCTTTCCACTGGAACAGCAACCCTGGCAGTTTCAGTTTCCACGCGTTTACCAACAGCAACTTCTCCAGTTTTCTGACGACGTTTATTGGCAATCAACCGTTCTTCATATAATCTCAAAGTTTGATGATGCGCTTCGTCTAGTTGATACAAACTAGGTTCTTGTTCGTATTTATAGGTATCGCGGTTAAAAGCTGGTGTAGATGTTGTGGTTCGTGATGTTTCTACGGGGGTTGATGCGTCTAGAGGCGTTGATGTGTCTAGAGGTTGGGTACCGTACATGGGTTGACGATACACACCGCGCACCCGTTCCTCATAATCTTGGTCTAGACTTAAACGTTCGTTGAACTCTGGTAAGTTTTCAGCCTGCTCTCTGGTCATACCGATGGCGTAAACGCGGTCTGTACCGTGGTCAATGCGAGTGCGTCCCACTGGTAACAATACCTTTTTCCCAAAAATCCAAAAACCTAAATCAACAATTAAATAGCGAAAATGCCCATCATCATCTACCAAAACATCATTAACAGTACCGATTTTTTCGTTATTACTTTCTGTGTATACGCCCAAACCCTTAATATCATCACCTTGTATTGTATCGCGGTAATCGGGATCAAAATCTTCTAATTTATACAGTACCATGTGTGTTTACCTCAAATGTTTAATAAAGTATTTCTTAATTACTAACTTACAAATTTAGAGTATTTATTGTATCTTTCGTTTGAAATAATTCTTGCCATCTCAAAACGTCAAAGGTTATATTTATGTAGTTTATAGTCAGAACTTTAGATTGAGACTGATGTTTAAAGCTCTGACTACATACAACGAGTTATTCCCACGGAAGTTATGACGATCGCAAGGTAGTTTCACCTGTTGTGTCAATATCTAATTCTTCCCGCCGAATGGTGTCTTGAGCTTCTACAGTTTCTTGCTCGATGACTTTTTTGACTCTGACTTCCTCTCTCACAAAAGCTTGCTTGCGGATTTCTGGGGTTTCTTCATAAACTTCTATGCGTGCTACTTCTCCAGATTGGAATTTAACCTCTTTCGGATCTACTATAGTGTCTGCAACTGTTGGAGTGACTCTTTCAATCACAACACGTTCTTTTTGAACAGGTACTCTAACTCTTGTAGTTTCAGTTTCAATATGCTTACCAACAGCTACTTCCCCAGTTTTCACACGTTGTTTATTAGCAATTAAGCGTTCTTCGTAGAGTCTGAATGTTTGATGATATTGATCATTTAAATTGTATAAATCTGGTTCTTTTTGATAGCTGTAACTTTCTTTACCTGGAATTGTGTCACTAGTTGAGGGGCGAAAAACATGGCGGACTTTTTCTTCGTAATCTTCATCTAAGACCAAATTATCATGGTATTCTGGTAGATGTTCTACTTGTTCTTTACTGAGTCCATCTACATAGACGCGTTTTGCCGGATAATTAATGTGAGAAAGTCCAATAGGTAATAATATTTTTTTCTGAATTGTATCTAAATTAGTAGAGATGACCAGATAACGAAAACGTCCATCTTGGTCAACCAAAGCATCAGCAATTGAGCCAACTAACACCCCACTTTCGGTATATAGTTCCAATGATTTAACATCAGCACCACCAAAGGTTTCTCGATAGTTGGGGTCAAATTCTTCCAGTTTATAGAGAGGCATATACGATCGCACTCCTAGTTGTATGTGTAAATTAGTTTGAAAGTGCTGAGTGCTGAGTGTTGTTAGCGGTAGCGCGGCGTTTAGCCGGTGTTGAGTAACAATCCCAGTCCCTAGTCCCCAGTCCCCGACTGATCGTTGCAAAAATCAAGCCGGATTCATATATTCCTAATCTTGTTCAAAAGAATATCTATAGATCAGCGTAAAAATCTTTTGTCTAGATTCCCTCTGACTTGCGACTGAATTTGTCATGATGGGGAGTCAAAGCTGCACAAGTTAATGATGGTTGTGTTTGAACATGGGAGTTATTTGCAACTAACTCAATTTTGCCGTGATGATTGCGATACCAAGAAGTAGCTTGCACAGGTACGTCTGGAGGTGTAGGTATTTGGGATTGTACCTGCGATTGGTTGTGGAATGCTGTCAGATTGCGGATATCTGACCAAGGGCGATCGCTCCTCACCTCCTGTGTGGGATTTTGCGGTACACCACCCCGTCCTGTGGCGATAAAACTACTACTATTAGTATTAGAACAACCAGTAGCTATTTGTTGGGATGGATCAGTCACATTCTCCGGTAATTCCACTAAACCGGAATTAGGATCAATGCCCACATTATTAATTTGAACTGTACCACTAACACTAAATTGGGAACTAGCAGTAATGTCATTACTCAAAACCTCTCTAGGATTGAGAAGATTACGGTACTCCAAACCAATAATTCCCTGAGTTGTGATTTGAATATTGCCACCCTTTCCTTGTACAGCGTTGGCAATGATGTCGCTATTTTCTAGACCAATCACATTGGGAGAGTTAATACTAATGTTGCCACCATTGCCATTACTACCTGCTTCCGCATTGATCAAGCTACCACGACGCATCAATAATACATCCCGCAGTTGCAGATTGATATTGCCTCCATCTCCAGCTTTTTTAGATGCTAGAATACTGGCATTATTGTCAAGTTTGAGGATGTTGGCATTAATTAGCAGATTACCAGCCGTACCCAAACCAGTATTTTGAACAAAAACCGTTGCTCCATCAGTAATATTTAAAACAGGAGTGTTGATGGTGGTGTTACCTGCACTCGCACGGGAAATTTGGGCAAATGTACCAAAAGGACGCACAGCCGTACCGATATAGCTAGGATTGTCTGCATCCTTGACCCCACTTACATCAATCGATTCGGAAGCATTAATATTGAGTACACCAGCATTACCTAAAATTATGCTAGAAGCAGATACTCTCCCGCCAGCTTGCACTGACAATTTACGAGTATCAATCGCCAAATTTCCGGCGTTACCAGACCCAAATGTGGCAGTAGAGATGAGACTAAAATAAAAGCCAGTGGGAGTTCCAGCATTATTTACTTCAACAGTGTCCGCCTTCACCGTCAAATCGCCCCCACTACCCAAACCATAGGGTCTAGCTGCTATATTTCCCCCAGCTAAAACTGACAGCTTTTGAGTAGAAACAGAAATATTGCCACCTTTTCCGCCTGCATAGGAAGCAGCTAATATTTGACTAACTGCTCGAAACGCAGAAGGATCACCAGATGCAAAACCATTAACCCGTGTTTCATTGGTGTTGATGGTAATATTGCCCCCTGGTGCTGTGCTGAAAGTGCGGTTATAGATATACCCACCCTGATCAATATTCAATCGTGGAGAATTAATGATAATATTCCCCGCCGCACCCAAGGCTGTACTTTCATTTACTAAACTGCTGGAACTTTGAAAATCAGGCGACTTGCCAATAATTTCTAAAGACCCTGAAGCATCAATGGTAATATCACCAGCCGTCATTGGACTGCGATTTTGGATTAATATCATCGAGCCATCGCGGATACTGACTTGCTTCCCCTGGATATGGATAGATCCTCCACTTTCTCCATTGAAATCCCGTGTCGATGCTAAGGCTCGTTGGGTAATTTGAATATTGCCAAAACTGGGAACTTGGGAATACTGGAAGGCAAATCCTTGCAAAGTAGAATTGAGAGTCACATTGCCATTGTTAATAGCACCCAATTCTATTAGTCCTCCTGGTGCAGAGAGCAGTCCACCTTCTAAGGCTATATCTTTGCCTAATAACGCTAGTGTTTTCCCTGGTTGTAATTGTAATCCTCTAGTATTGAGATTTAGTCCAGAAACTTGCACTGAGTCACTTAATTGGGCATTATGTCCTGTACCTTGAACTGTAATCCCTCCTGGGTTACTACCAAATTGCAGCCCAACAGGTACACTCATGATTAACAAGGGGGATGTGTTGGTGTCTGTGTTACTAAATTTACTCCCATCCGCAAATGTAATAGTCTCAGCAGTTGTCCCGACAAATGATCCCCCGATATTTAAACGAGCATGAGAACCGAAAATTATCCCTGCGGGGTTGAGTAAAAACAGATTCGCACTGCCATTGGTTTGAATCAAACCATCAATTTGGGAAATATTATTTCCTGTGACTCGGCTGAAAATATTCTGAATATCAGCAGCGTTTTGAAATGAGGCTGAACCATTGATAGGAACGGAAAATTGATGAAAGCTGTGAAACAGGTTATTACCAACACGCGTACCTTCTATGATGGTATAATTACTACTACCACTGACCTGAGTATTGAGAGTGTGATCAGGAATTACTTGGGCGTAAACACCATTGTTATTAACTGCACAGATGTAGACTGTAGTGAGAATGCCAAACCTAACCAAAGTTAATTTCATCACCAATTTATGACTGTTGTTTCCGTATTTATTGTTCCCAGTTTGGTAGGTTTTACAACATTCACTAACTTTGGGGTATAGCTGCACAGGTGAAGACTTGTTTAGACTGAGTAGGTGATTGCTCGGCAACTAATTCAATTTTGCCTTGGGTGTTACGATGCCAGGCAGTTGCTTGGATAGGGATTTGTGGCTGTGTGGGTGCTTGTGCTTGTATTTGCGGTTGGTTTTGGAATGCAGATATATTGCGGATATCAGACCAAGTGCGATCGCTCCTCACTTCCTGTGTCGGATTTTGCGGTATTCCACCCCTTCCTGTCGCTACAAAACTACTAGTATTAGTATTAGAACAGCCTGTAGCAATTTGTTGGGATGGATCGGTGACATTTGCTGGTAGTTCAACTAAACCTGAATTGGGGTCAACACCAACATTGTTAATTTGCACTGTGCCATCAATATTAAACTGAGAACTAGCCGTAATGTCGTTGGTAAGGTCAACTCTTGGAGTCAGCGTATTACGGAATTTTAGACCAATAATACCTTGTGTAGCGATCTGAATGTTGCCACCACGACCTTGAATCGCATTAGCAATGATGTCGCTGTTTTCTAAGCCTACAATTACTGGTGAGTTAATTGACAAGTTACCACCATTACCTCTGCCCTTCGCAGTAGCGGAAATCACGCTATCGTGACGCATCAGCAGATAGTCTGGCGCGTTTAGTTGGATATCCCCGCCATTTCCAGAAGTTGTTGATGCAGTAATACTTCCTTGATTATCTAAAAAAATTGAGTTGGCTTGAATCTGTAAATCTCCGCCTTCGCCAGTTCCATCATTTTTCACACTCACAGCACCTCCATCTGTGAGGCGTAACAATGGTGTGTTAATTTTTAAAGAACCTGAATTACCGGTAGGAAGAGGAGGTAGTTGAAAGGCAGCTTGAGTGACCGCATCGGGAACCTCCACGTTGGAAAAGATGCGTGAGGGTAATCCGATAGTCCTACCCTGGGTCACACCACCTTCGATATTGATGGACTCAGAAGCATTCACTTCCACACTACCTGCCGAACCACTGGCTGCGCTAGAAGACCCCAGAGATGCACCCCCTTGAATTACTAATCGACCAGTATTGATGACTGCTCGATTTGCATTACCAGAACCCTGGGTAAATGTAGATAGGGAACTTTCTGAAAATGCTTTCGGGTTGTAACCTGCAATTTTAACTTGATCTGTGGCATTCACTTGGATTGTGCCGGTTTGTCCAGAGTTGACAGCTACAGAAATAATTTGGCCAGAATCCAGAATCTGGAGATTATCGGTGGATACTGTGATGTTACCAGCATTGCCCTGCGCTAATGAAAATGTGATGATCGCAGTATAAATGGCTGGGTTATTTTGGTTAAAGCCACTGACCTCAGTCGTACCCCCTACCTTTGTGATTATATTGCTACCTGCTGCGGAAGTCCGAGTTCTGGTAACAATTCTCGCTCCATCTTGCAAAGATAACTGGGCAGCAGAAATGCCAATATCTCCTACTTGACCTGTGCTGAAATTGTTGATTTGGAGGAAGCTTCCCAATTGACCGTTGCTTGTGTTCCCTGCCAGATTGAGGGAACCTGTGGCATTAACTATGATACCTCCAGAAGTTTGTGTTCCCAAATTTTGGAGCAAAGCAGCAGAACCTTCAGTCAAACTAATATTTTGCCCTTGTAATAGGATTGAGCCATTGCTGCCAGTGGCATTCAAAAGCGATTCTTGCGCCAGATGAATGTTGTTAAATTGCGACACAGTAGAGTAATCCCCCACCCAACCCGTAGAAGTAGCATTTAGTCTCACTGTCCCCGTACTGACGCTGCCCACTTCTAAATGACCACTGTCATTGCTGGAAGCTACACCGCCAGAGAAGTTTACATCATTGCCAATCAATGCGAAGGTTTGATTTATTCCGGCTTGTAGTCCTATGGGACTTTTGCTGGCATTGGCAGTACCAAAACCGGTACTATCTGTCAACTTGTTTCCTATTCCCTGCACAGTGATGCTACCAGAAGTCTCCCCCATCTGTAAGCCAATGGGTACACTCATCGTTAATAATGGCGAGGTATCGAGGTGATTGGCTCTAAATTCCGTTCCATCGGCAAATTTAATACTGTTGGCTGTTGTGGCGACAAATGATCCCTTAATATCCAAACTGGCTTGTTGCCCAAAAATTATGCCTGCTGGGTTAATTAAAAATAAATTGGCACTGCCATTGGTACTGATGACACCCTCTATGCGAGAAATATTACCACCTGTCACCCGACTAAAAATATTTTGAATATCAGTAGCATTGTGAAATGAAGCCGAACCGCCACTAGGCACAGAGAATTGGCTGAAGCTATGAAATAAATTATTCTCCACACGCGTGCCGTTAGTGATGATGTAATCACTACTACCACTCACATCAGTTTTGAGAGTGTGATCAGAAATCACCTGGGCGTGAACACTGTTGTGTTCAAGAGCAGATGTCAAGATAATACTGATGAGTATAGAGGCAGTAAAAGTCGATTTCATTAAACTGAATGATTCACCTTATATTACGTATTTATTGTTCCCTTACTAGTTTTTTTATACTTTCTCTTTACAAAGCTTAACTTTTGCCGCAGTTCAATCAGTAATCCACCACATAAATTATGACTCGTCGTCAACACCCTCAAAAGTTGGAGAGTTGAATATCTGCGTTGAAGTGGAGATTGAGGAATGTGTACATCAACTTTGAGGAGTGGCAGCACAGGTTAATGTTGTTGGCACTGGCACGGGAGATTGATCTGCAATCAATTCGATGTTGCCTTGAGGGTTACGATGCCAGGATGTGGCTTGGATGGGAATTTGTGGCTGTATGGGTGCTTGTACTTGGATTTGTGGTGTGTTGTGGAATGCAGAGATATTGCGGATATCAGACCAAGTGCGATCGCTCCTCACTTGTTGTGTCGGATTTTGCGGTATGCCACCCCGTCCTGTGGCGACAAAACTACTAGTATTAGTATTAGAACAGCCTGTAGCAATTTGTTGTGATGGGTCAGTCACATTCTCCGGTAATTCCACTAAACCAGAATTCGGATCAACACCAATATTATGAATATCAACTTTGCCGTTAACACCAAACTCTGAACTGGCTGTAATGTCATTGTCTGGGGTAAGTTCAGAACGAAATTGTAATCCAATCATTCCCTGAGTGGTGATTTGAATATTACCACCTCTGCCTTGCACTGCATTCGCGATAATATCGCTGTTTTCTAATCCAGTGATGATGGGTGCATTGATATTGATATTACCTCCATTCCCCTGGCTACTGGCTGTAGCAGTTATATGACTGCGATCGCGTAGCAGTAAAAAACCACCTACTTGCAAACTAATATTACCACCATTACCAGATTCGGTCTGTGCTTGAATTAACCCGCGATTTTTTAATTGGATTTGATTGGCAGCGATTTGAAGATTACCACCGTTACCAGTACCTTGGCTAGTCACGCTCACAGTACCACCATCTGTCAGGAGCAATTTTGGTGTGTTAATAGTAACACTCCCCGCGTTTGCCGTCAGTATATTTGGCAACGTAAAGAATTCCCGTAATTGTGGACTTAAACGCAAAACAGACGAGTTGATACTACTACGATTGTTAGCACTTTGACCACTAATAGCGATCGCTTCCCTGGCATTGATATGTACATTTCCCCCATTACCAGCAAAGAATGTTGATGCTCCTATCGCTCCTCCTTCTAGAATTTGTAATTTCCCAGTATCTAAAGTCAAGTCTTTGGTATTTCCAGTTGCAAAGCTAGTTAAACTAATATTGCTATAAAGTCCATAAATATTTTCTCCACTAATTGTCGTGTTTTGATTGCGAATCGTGACTTTACCACTAGAACCACTGCCAAACGTCACAGAAGATAATGCAGAGCCACTGGAAACCAGTAAACTATTTCCGTCAATTGAAATATCGCCGGCTGACCCTTTACCATATGTGCTAGTAGCAATGGAAGTCACACCACTAGTATTAAAGGGTGAGAAGCCAGATAACTCGATATCGGCAGCTTGAATCTGAATGTTACCACTGTTAGCAGTTCCATAGGTTACAGCATTAATTCCCGAACCATTTTGGAGTGTTAGCCGGGGAGTGATAATATCGATATTTGCGCTAGCTCCCTTTGCTAAGGCTTCTGCACGAATCCAACTGCGAATTTTACCATCGCTTGTTGTCCCAATCATGGCGATCGCTGCTGATGCTCGCAAATTAATTTCTCCCGCCGCCAGACTGCCATAATTCTGAGAGAAAATCAATGAGCCATCGGTAAATTCTATATTTCTTCCCTGGAGTTGAACTGCACCAGCGTTAAACCCACTCACATCTAATAGTGACTTTTGTGCTAGTTGAATATCAGCAAAAATTTGTCCCTGCTCATATTCCAATCGATAACCCTGAGTAGTCGGTACTAAACTAACTAATCCTGAGCCTCCCAGACTTCCTAATTCTATTTGACCCGTTCCTGCACTCAGAGTAGCACCTGCCAAAGTGAGATTTCCACCCACTAATGCTAAGGTTTTTCCCGACTGTATTTGTAGTTTGCTAAGGCTAGGATTGGCAATTAAAGGAGAGAAACTACTGTTGGTATTGAGGAGATGTCCTGTACCTTGGACTTGTATCGGTGCAGGATAATTACCCATTTGCAAGCCAATAGGTACAGTCATTGTTAATAACGGTTGAGATGTGGGATTGACAGCACTAAATTCAACTCCATCAGCAAATTTAATACTATTGGCTGTTGTCGCTACAAAAGAACCATTAATATTTAAACTGGCGTTTTTGCCAAAAATTATCCCAGATGGGTTGAGTAGGAATAAATTGGCATGAGCATTAATAGCACCATCAATATAAGAAACACTATTGCCGGTAATGCGACTAAAAATATTTTGGATATGAGAACTATGGCTGAAGGTGACAGAACCATCGTTAGGAACGGAGAATTCGCTAAAACTATGGAATAAATTGTTACCGACACTAGTACCGTCGGTAACAATGTAATTCTGGTTTCCAGATACCTTGGTATTGAGAGTGCTATCAGGTTTTATCTGTGCCTGAACACTACTGTTAATAGCAAATATGTAAATGGCACAAATTAAACCCAAGCCTGCAACAGTTACCTTCATCAACTCATCTCGAAATTTTATACACGTAATTTATTGTTCCCAGATGAGAGTCTGAATACCATGAATCATTAACTTTGAGGAATAGCAGCACAGGTTAATGATGGCTGTACATTGGTGGAAGATTTAGCTGCCACTAATTCAATTTTGCCTTGAGGATTACGATGCCAAGATGTAGCTTGAATGGGAATTTGCGGTTGTGTGGGTGTTTGTGCTTGGATTTGTGGTGTGTTGTGGAATGCAGAGATGTCACGAATATCAGACCAAGTGCGATCGCTCCTCACCTCCTGTGAGGGATTCTGTGGTATTCCACCACGTCCTGTAGCGATAAAACTACTACTACTCGTATCAGCACAGCCTGTAGCAACTTGTTGGGATGGATCAGTCACATTTTCCGGTAATTCTAATAAACCAGAATTGGGATCTACACCGATAGTATGAACCTGTACTGTACCATTTACCCCAAATTGGGAACTAGCTGTGATGTCATTTTCTGGGGTGAGTTGAGAACGATATTCTAAGCCGAAAATACCTTGAGTAGTAATTTCAATATTTCCACCTTTGCCGTTGACGGCATTGGCAATAATATCACTGTTTTCTAACCCAACAATGATGGGTGAATTAATATTGATATTGCCGCTATTGCCTGTACCACCTGCTTCGGCATTGATCAGGCTGCCGCGACGCAGGAGCAAGTAATCGCGCAGTTCGAGTTTGATATTACCACCTTCGCCGACTTTTGTGGATGTGGAAAGACTACCGCCATTTTCAAGATGTAAGATATTGGCATTAATTGCTAAAGTCCCGGCATCACCTAAAATCTGATTTTGGGCAAACACTTTTGCTTGATTGCTAATGGTTAATTTGGGAGTGTTGATAGTGACACTACCGGCATCGGCGGTAGAGTTGCTATTATTCACAAAACCAGTAGTTGTGAACACGGTGTATGCACGAGCGATCGCTCCAATATAACTGGGATTTTCTGGATCTTTCATGCCATTGACATCGATTGACTCCGAGGCGTTGATCGTCAGATTGCCAGCGTTGCCAAAACTCACAGTCGAAACTGAAACTAAACCCCCATCTTGAATAGACAATTTGCGGGTATCAAGTTGAAGATTGCCGGCATTCCCTGCACCAAAAGTATTCGCTGATAGCAAACTAATCAATAAAGGGCCTGGGAGGGTATTCAAACTTGATACCTCAACAGTATCAGCACTGATTTTGGCATTGCCACCATTGCCACTAGACAAGCTTCTAGTACCAACATTACCACCACCGAAAATTGTCAGGCGATCGGTAGAGAGTAATAAATCTCCACCTTGACCTCTACCATAAGTTGCAGCCATCAGTATGCCAAATATCGGAGCAATCAAAGGATTCCCCGGTTGAATACCACCCACTGATACTTCACTAGCTTTGACTTCAACATCACCACTGGGTGCTGAACTATAAGTACGATTCAGAACGAACGCACCTCGATCAATGTGGAGTTTTGGGGTAGTAATGACAATATTTCCGGCTGCGCCTGCTCGTAGAGTCTCATTGATGATTCCACTGGAAGTTATAAAGTCTGGGGACATTCCCATCACTTGCAGCGATTCCGTGGCATTGATGGTAATATCACCCGCAGTTTGGCTACCTAGATTTTGTACTACCAGTAAAGCACCATCTTCAAGGTTGATCTGTTTCCCTTGGACTTGAATTGATCCTGGAGTAGTTCCACGAGCAGAGGCTACAGCACGGTGGCTCATATGAATATCACCAAAGCTATAGTTTTCGTCAGGATAGTTCAGGGTTAAGGCTTGAGGAGTTAAATTGATGTCGACATCGCCTTGAGTAATGCTTCCTAACTCAATGCGTCCTCCTGGCGCGGCCAGAAAACTACCATTGAGGACAAGATTTCCACCCACCAAAGCTAGTGTTTTTCCAGATTGCACCTGTAACCCGTTGGTACTGGTTAATCCCGAAATAGGAGATGTGCCATTTAATATCTGATTGTTCCCTGTTCCCTCAACAGAAATTGTTCCCGGATGACCACCAAACTGTAACCCAATTGGTACACTCATAGTCAGCAGAGGAGTTGCATTGGTGTCGATTCCACTAAATTCTGTCCCATTAGCAAATGTAATACTATCGGCTGTTGTTGCTACAAAAGACCCACCAATATTTAACCTGGCATTAGAGCCAAAAATAATTCCATTGGGATTGAGTAAAAATAAATTGGCACTACCATTAGCTTGAATTAAACCATCAATATCAGAAACACTGCCACCAGTCACACGACTAAAAATATTTTGGATATCGGAAGCATTGTCGAAGAAAGCAGAGCCATCTTTAGGAATGGAGAATTGTTGGAAACTGTGAAACAGGTTATTGCCGACACGCTGGCCATTAGTAATCGTGAAATGTTCTGAACCTGGGGAGACATTTGTCCCAACAGAACTATCGGGAATAACTTGAGCATTAACACAACTGCTGCCAATAACGCTTATGACAATTCCGCCAATTAAACCAAAGACTGTAAAAGTTACTTTCATCAACCTATTTCCATTTTCTGCCCTGTAAGTAGTATGCCCAAAAGATGATTTTGCTAACCTTTGCGGGTGTGTAACTAACTTTTGGGAATTGCTGCACAAGTTAAGGATGGTTGCGTCTGAGTAGAAGATAGCTCTGCAACTAATTCAATGTTTCCTTGAGTGTTACGATGCCAGGAAGTAGCTTGGATGGGGATTTGGGGCTGTGTGGTTGCTTGTGCTTGTATTTGTGGTGTGTTTGGGAATGCAGATATATTGCGGATATCTGACCAAGTGCGATCGCTCCTCATCTCCTGGCTGGGATTTTGTGGTATTCCACCCCTACCTGTAGCCACAAAACTACTACCTTGATTCCTATCACAACCGCTAGCTATTTGCTGTGATTGATCAGTTACATTCACAGGTAATGCCACTACACTAGCATTCGGGTCAACACCAATAGTATCAACGTTAACTATACCGTTAACCCCAAATTGCGAACTGGCGGTAATGTCATTTTCTGGTGTCAGTTGCTGACGGAATGCTAATCCTAAAATAGTCTGAGTCTGAATGTTAATATTACCACCTTTGCCTTGAAAGGCATTGGCAATAATATCACTGTTTTCCCAGCCAAAAATAATCGGTGAATTAATGGTAATATTGCCTCCATGACCGTTACCTTGTGCCGTGGAGGTAATTTGACTGTTGCCTCGCAACCGCAAAGAGTTACCCACTTGTAAATCAATGTTGCCACCATTCCCAGATGCTGTTCTGGCCTCAATGAAAGCGTGATTTTGTAATTGGATAGTATTGGCATTAATTTTGAGACTACCACCATTACCAGTACCTTGATTGGTAACGGTCACAGTTCCTTGATTCTTCAAAATGAGGTTTGGTGTCGTCAGGTCGATTGTACCAGCATCAGCAGTCAACTTATATTCTGATACCCCAAATAACTTCTGCAATACTGGGTTGAGAATCAAAGCAGAGGAGTTAATAGCACTCGGTGTTAATGGATTGTAGCCATTAACTTCCACGGATTCAGTAGCATTGATCTTCACATCCCCGGCATGACCGATAAAATATGAACTTGTGCCGAGTGAGGCACCATCTATGACTTTTAACCTGGCAGTATCTATGGTTAAGGTTTTAGCATTGCCAACATTAAAGGTGACTGAGGCGATTCTTGTACCGAAGGGAGAACTATTACTACTCTGCACAGTGGTATCTTGGTTGCGAACCACAATTTCACCACTAGAACCAATACCCCGCGATACGGACGATACTCCGCCACCATAAGATACAAGTAAACTATCACCCTGCACAAAAATATTACCTGCATTCCCAGAACCAAATGTGGTGGTGTTAATAAAACTGCCACTGGCGTTGAGGGTTGATAAACCTGATATTTCTACATTTTTGGCATTAACCTGGATATTCCCACTTTTAGACACTCCGTAGGTGTTACTACTTAATATCCCCCCATCGTAGAGATTGAGTTTAGGGGTAATAACATTGATATTGCTACCAGTTCCCTGGTTCCAGGTTTCACTCCGCACCCCACTTACTGCATTAATGAGATTAATGCTTTCGGTTGCTTGAAGACGCAAGTTTCCCCCAGGGAGATTACCTTGATTTTGCGATAGTAACAGTGAGCCTTCAGTAAACTGAATCTGCTTACCTTGTATCTGCACAGAGCCTGCATTCATTCCACTGACATCTATGAGAGATTTTTGGGCAATTTGAATATCCGCAAAGCTGTTGACCTTCCCGTATCCTAATGTATACCCTTGATTTGTTGATATCAGGTCAACAAATTCTGAGCCACCTACACTACCCAATTCAATGTTACCCGTTTCAGATGTTAGGGTTGCTCCATTTAAATTCAGATTACCACCCACCAAAGCCAGGGTTTTTCCCGGTTCTACTTTCAGTTGTGTTGAACTAGGTGTGTGAATAATGGGAGAGAGTATATTAGTGATATTTAAGCTATATCCTGTACCTTGCACACTAATTTCTCCTGGATTCTGCCCCATCTGCAAGCCAATGGGTACACTCATCGTTAATAATGGCGAGGTATCGAGGTGATTGGCTCTAAATTCCGTTCCATCGGCAAATTTAATACTGTTGGCTGTTGTGGCGACAAATGACCCCTTAATATCCAAACTGGCTTGTTGCCCAAAAATTATGCCTGCTGGGTTAATTAAAAATAAATTGGCACTGCCATTGGTACTGATGACACCCTCTATGCGGGAAATATTACCACCTGTCACCCGACTAAAAATATTTTGAATATCAGTAGCATTGTGAAATGAAGCCGAACCGCCACTAGGCACAGAGAATTGGCTGAAGCTATGAAATAAATTATTCTCCACACGCGTGCCGTTAGTGATGATGTAATCACTACTACCACTCACATCAGTTTTGAGAGTGTGATCAGAAATCACCTGGGCGTGAACACTGTTGTGTTCAAGAGCAGATGTCAAGATAATACTGATGAGTATAGAGGCAGTAAAAGTCGATTTCATTAAACTGAATGATTCACCTTATATTACGTATTTATTGTTCCCTTACTAGTTTTTTTATACTTTCTCTTTACAAAGCTTAACTTTTGCCGCAGTTCAATCAGTAATCCACCACATAAATTATGACTCGTCGTCAACACCCTCAAAAGTTGGAGAGTTGAATATCTGCGTTGAAGTGGAGATTGAGGAATGTGTACATCAACTTTGAGGAGTGGCAGCACAGGTTAATGTTGTTGGCACTGGCACGGGAGATTGATCTGCAATCAATTCGATGTTGCCTTGAGGGTTACGATGCCAGGATGTGGCTTGGATGGGAATTTGTGGCTGTATGGGTGCTTGTGCTTGGATTTGTGGTGTGTTCTGGAATGCAGAGATATTGCGGATATCTGACCAAGTGCGATCGCTCCTCACCTCCTGCCTGGGATTTTGCGGTATGCCACCCCGTCCTGTGGCGACAAAACTACTACTATTAGTATTAGAACAACCTGTAGTTATTTGTTGGGATGGATCAGTCACATTCTCCGGTAATTCCACTAAACCCGAATTAGGGTCAACTCCGACATTATTAATTTGAACTGTACCACTTACCCCAAATTGCGAACTAGCGGTAATATCACTTTTGGGAGTTTCGCCATCACGAAATTCTAAGCCCAATAAACCTTGAGTGGTAATTTGAATTTTGCCTCCATTTCCGGCAACGGCATTGGCAATAATATCACTGTTTTCTAGTCCGACAATTAAGGGAGAAATAATAGTAATGTTGCCCCCATTACCATTATTTCCAGCCCTAGCACTGATGAGACTATTGTGGCGCATCAGGAGAATATCTCCTACCATCAGTCCTAGAGAACCACCTTGCCCAGATGCAGCCGCAGTTCTAATTTGACCTTGTTGCTCTAACAAGAGTGAGTCGGCTTGAATTTGTAAATATCCACCATTGCCACTACCTATATTTTCCGCCGCGATATAGCCCTCATTACTAACTTTAATAGTGGGAGAGATAATAGTTAAATTTCCGCCATTGCCACTAGGAAATGCCGACAAACCTCTGTTTTGTAAATACCTGGGTCGAAATCTTTGCCCTGATGCAGTAATACGACTATGATCCCGCAACACGGAGTTAGAACCATCAACTTCCACAGATTCACTAGCATAAATAGTTAAATCACCCGCATTACCAGTATCAGAAGTGCTAGCAGAAATTACACCAGATGCTCTCAGTATTAATTGTCTGGTATTAATATTTATCACACCGCCATCCCCCCCGAAAAAGGTCGATGTAGCAATAGCGGATGCTCCACCTGATCCTGGATTTTCACCGAATAGGGAAATTATGTCTGCGGTCATATCAATATTACCGCCACTACCTCCTCCTTCAACCAGTGATGTAATCGTTCCCCCTTCTTGCACAATTAAATCTTTGGTGGCGATCGCAATATTTCCACCCTTTCCTCCTCCTGGGAAAGATGGGCTATTAATGCCACTAGCACGAAAATTAATAGGAGAAAAACCTATAATTTGGATTGATTCTGCGGCATTGACGGTGATATTTCCACCTTTTCCGCCATTTGTATAGGTTGTAGATAAGATTCCGCCCCCATCCTGCACAATCAACTGCCTAACTGAAACATCTATATTCGCTCCATATCCACTACCCAGATTTTCAGACAAAATTAAACTGGGATTTTTTTGTGGCAATGCACCACTCATTGCTAATAAATCTGCATTGATTTTGATGCTACCTGTATTTTGCTGTCCTTGATGTTGAATAAATACACTGGAACTATTTTGAATGTGAATATCTTTTCCTTGAAGATGAATCGAACCTCCAGGATTACCACTTGTATCGATGAGAGCAGCGCGAGTGAGAGATATATCTGATAAACTTTGACCAGAATGATAGTCAAATTCCCAAGCAGGAGTATTAGTATTGAGGTTAATTGTTCCTACTGCCATGCTTCCCAGTTCAATATGTCCGCTTTCAGCAATTAACACCCCTGCATCCAATTGAATACCATTACCCAGAAGGGCTAATGTTTGCCCTGGCAACAGGCGCAAACCACCAAGTTGTGGATCACGAGTCACTGGGGCTAAAAAATTGGGAGGGTGAAGCAGATTGTGTCCTTGTCCTTGGACTTCAATGCTGCCTGAATTTTGTCCTATCTGTAAGCCAATGGGTACGCTCATTGTGAGCAAAGAAGGTGTGGTTGTATCAGTGGTACTAAAGATAAAGCCATCGCTAAAGTTGATACTATTGGCTGTTGTTCCTACAAAAGACCCACCAATATTTAACCTGGCATTAGAGCCAAAAATAATTCCATTGGGATTGAGCAAAAATAAATTGGCACTACCATTAGTTTGAATTAAACCATCAATCTGAGAAATACTACTGCCAGTGACACGACTAAAAATATTTTGGATATCTAAAGCATTGTCAAAGAAAGCAGAGCCATCTTTAGGAATAGAGAATTGCTGGAAACTGTGAAACAGGTTATTGCCGACACGCTGGCCATTAGTGATCGTGAAATGTTCTGAACCTGGGGAGACTTCTGTCCCCAGAGAACTATCGGGAATAACTTGAGCGTTAACACAACTGCTGCCAATAACGCTTATGAACATTCCGCCAATTAAACCAAAGCCAGTAAAAGTTACTTTCATCAGCCCATTTCCATTTTCTGCCCTGTAAGTAGTATGCCCAAAAGATGATTTTGCTAACCTTTGCGGATGTGTAACTAACTTTTGGGAATTGCTGCACAAGTTAAGGATGGTTGCGTCTGAGTAGAAGATAGCTCTGCAATTAATTCAATTTTGCCTTGAGTGTTACGATGCCAGGAAGTAGCTTGGATGGCGATTTGTGGCTGTGTGGTTGCTTGTGCTTGTATTTGTGGTGTGTTTGGGAATGCAGAGATATTGCGGATATCTGACCAAGTGCGATCGCTCCTCACTTCTTGGCTAGGATTTTGTGGTATCCCACCCCTACCTGTGGCGATAAAACTACTACCACTTGTATCAGTACAACCTGTAGCAACTTGTTGTGATGGGTCAGTGACATTCGCAGGTAATTCTACTAAACCTGCATTGGGATCAACACCAACTGTATTGACTTGCACCGTACCACTTAGCCCAAATTGCGAACTGGCAGTAATATCACTATCGGGTGTGAGTTGGTCACGGAACTGCAATCCGAAAATACCTTGCGTGGTGATTTGGATATTACCACCGCTTCCTAGTACAGCATTAGCCGAAATATCGCTGTTTTCTGTGGGTACCGCCACAATCGAACCAGTATTGATATTAATGTTGCCCCCTGTAGAAGCAGCATGAGCATCGGTAATAATATGACTGCCGCGTCGCAATAACAATGTATCACTTGCCAAAAGGATGATGTTGCCATAATTACCACCATTCACTTCGGCTCGCAGTTTGGCTTCATTATCTAGGAAGAGATTACGGGCGTTAATATTGAGGTTCCCTGCATCTCCAGTACCAGAATTGCTGACTGTAATTTCTGCGCCGTCACGAATACTTAAACTATCAGTTGTGATATTTACCGAGCCTGCTGCAAAGTTGGTGGTTGAGGATGCGGTAATTGTACTCTTGAGATATTGCTCTCCAACTAAAGTTGGGGAAACACCTTGTACATCAATGTTGTTTACCTGTAGGTTGATATTGCCCGCAGTGCCTTGACCTTGGCTGGATGAGGTGATTTGTCCACCGTTAAATACACGTAAACTGTCTGCCGTTAAGTTAATTGTCCCACCTGAACCAACAGCACCATTGCCTATAGAAGCTGTAATACCCGTAATACTTTGACTATATCCATCAATTACCGGATCGCTAACTTGTATATCCTTAGCTCGAATATTAATGCTCCCAGCTGTACCATTTGCTCCTGGTATTTGTAGTTCTAAGAATGCTTTAGAACCTGCTAGCTCACTAGTAATCGCCCCACCACTAGACACAACCAAACTACCTGTATCTATAGTAATTTGCCCTCCTTGACCTGTGGTGCCAGCTTCCATCGAACTGAGAACAGCACTGGATATACCTCCACCGTAAGTGCCATCATAAAAACTAACTCCTCGAATCTCCAAACTCTCGTCAGCTCGAATAGAAACTTTTCCAGCTTGACCATTCCCCCCTAAAATGCTACTGCTGATACGACCACCATTGAGTAAGCGAATCCGTTGAGCATCAACAGTAACTTGTCCACTCTGATTGTTGCTCCCAGCAACAATTAAACTGCCAATCGTATCTACAATATATCCAGTCAAATTTTCGTATCCTACTAGATACACATCAGCAGCACGAACAGTAACATCTCCCGTTCTAGAGTTATTGCCAGAGGTGGCAGATTGGAGCCAGCTACCATTGGCTAACTGTAAGCGTTTGGTTTCAATAGTGACATCACCTGCTCGTCCTGTTGCTATTGGCCCCGGAAGTGCCAATACTCCAAATGTATTGCCGACAGAAGTTTTGATCCCAGGAAATAATGGTTGATTTGGATCAGAAATGCCTAAAAGATTCACAAAATCTGTTGTGTTAATAGTAATGCCCTTACCTTGGCCAGCAAAGGTAGTAGAACTAATATTAGAACCATCCTGCACAGTCAACCCACGTCCACGGATATTAATTGCGCCTCCGTTAATTCCACTTGCATCGATTAAGGAAACTTGCTGGAGTGTAATTGTTCCCCAGTTGGCAGTATCCACAGAACTCGTTATTTCCCAAGGTGTTTGGTTGTTTATTGCTACCTGAGCATTTTGTACTGCCCATAACTCAATCTGCCCATCGGAGGCAGAGATATTGGCACTATCCACATTGATCTGACTACCCACCAAGGCTAAAGTCTGATTTGGAACTAACGAGAGTGTGGGTGTTCTTAACAAGGAGTTGGTCGTGATTGGCCCTTGCACAGTAATGGAGCCAGCATTGCTACCTAATTGTAGCCCCACAGGTACACTCATGGTTAATAAGGGTGGTGTGGTGGTTTGGCTGGCATCAAACTTAAAGCCGTCAGCGAATCTAATACTGTCGGCAGTAGTAGCCACAAATGACCCACTGATATTGAGACTGGCCTGAGACCCAAAAACTATCCCACTAGGATTGAGAAGAAACAGACTCACAGCGTTGCTGCCTATTGGCATAATCTGGATTTTGCCATCAATCTGAGAAATTTGGCCACCAGTAACTCTACTAAATATAGTGGTAATATTTGCTGTATTGCTTAAGTCAAATGTTGCTAAACCACCATTAGGAACGGAAAACTGACTGAAACTGTGAAATAAATTACTGCCTGCTTGACTACCATCAGTAATAGTAAATTGATTTCCATCTTGGGTGACTTTGGTATTGAGGCTATTATCTGGAGTGATTTGAGCGTTAGCACAACCATTCCACAACAAGATAAATACCGATGGTAGTAGCATGATACCTGTGGAGATTCGAGTCACAAAATCTAAGCAGATAGATAATGTTTTCATTACATTGTCTCGATTTATACCCAGCTTATTATTCCCAGAATCCTCTAATTTTGAACACTGGTGATGAGAAAATATTCGTAGGCGGAATTACCCTTGAGAAATAGCACTACAGGTTAACAGTGATGGGTTGGGTGTGACAGATGAGATGGCAACTAGTTCCACTTTACCTTGAGCATTACGATGCCAGGCAGTAGCTTGGATGGGAATTTGTGGCTGTGTGGGTGTTTTTGCTTGTATATGTGGTGTGTTGTGGAATGCAGATATATTGCGGATATCTGACCAAGTGCGATCGCTCCTTATTTCCTGGCTGGGATTTTGTGGTATTCCACCCCTACCTGTAGCGATAAAACTGCTACCATTTGTATCAGCACATCCACTGGCTATTTGTTTTGATTGGTCAGTCACATTGGTAGGTAATTCTACTAAACCTGCATTGGGATCAACACCAACTGTATTGACTTGCACCGTACCACTTAGCCCAAATTGCGAACTGGCAGTAATATCACTATCGGGTGTGAGTTGGTCACGGAACTGCAATCCGAAAAGACCTTGAGTGGTAATTTGAATGTTACCACCTTGCCCTAAAACGGCATTAGCCTCAATATCACTGTTTTCTGTAGGCACAGCAATAATTGACTCTGCACGAATATTAATATTGCCGCCAGTAGAAGTACCACGAGCATTGGTGACAATACTACTACCGCGTCTGAGGAGGACAAATTCACTGGCATTGAGTCGGATGTTACCGCGACTACCTCCATTAACTTCGGCTCGTAAGCTACCACCATTATCTAAAAATATCTGGCTAGCATTAATATTTAAGTTACCTGCATCCCCAGAGCCAAGATTGCTCACGGTGATTTCTGCCCCATCCCGCACACTCAATTTCTCCGCATTGATATTAACTGACCGAGCCGTAAAGTTATTGGCTGCGGATGCTGTGATACTACTAGGCAATATGCGACCATCGCGTAAAGGTTCAGAAAAACCTTGCACATCAATATCATTAACCCGTAAATTCACACTACCAGCAGATCCTTTACCTAAGCTAGATGAAGTGATCTGTCCACCTTGGAACACACGTAAGCGTTCAGCTTGTAGACTAATATTGCCACCATTACCAACCGCATTTTTATTCACTGCCACAGTAATACCACTAACTGTATTACTAAAACTATCGAGCTTTGGCTTACTGACTTCTACATTTTGAGCTTGAATCACTATATTCCCGGCATTGCCAGTACCTGATAGCTCACTAGCAATAGCTCCACCATCTGTGACGCGTAAATTTCCTGTGTTAATAGTAATATTGCCAGCTTCACCTTGAGCAAAAGCTTGAATTGAACTTATGATAGCACCAGTTAATCCCCCAGCCGTAGTTCCATTAATTTCTAGAGACTCCCTAGCTTGAATAAAGATATCTCCAGAATTACCAACAGTGATTGAGTCTAAACCAGGAATTGGGAAACCTATTATACTGGCACTAATACGTCCACCGTTCAGCAGACGAACTTGATTAGCTTCAATGGTGATAGTACCGCTATTATTTCTTTTGCCACTATTAACTAAGGTGGTAATAGCACTAGGTCTAAAATTAGCAACTCCAGTAAAAGGATTGGGAAATGGGTTATACCCACTCACTTCCACGTCCTTAGCAAAAACGGTAATGTTGCCTGTAGTAGTATCGTTGATGGGAGTAAAGCTGAAGGTTGAGAAATCGAAGGTAAAACCATTGTTGATAGATTGCAACCATGCTCCATTCTGAATCCGTAAACTCTCTGTCTCGATGGTAATATCTCCCGCCTTTGCCCCACTTCCAGATACAGTAGTGAATAATCCAGGGGTGTCATAATTTTGTGGATCTGATACTCCCAACAAATCAATAAATTCCGTGGTTTTAACGGTGATTCCTTGCCCTTGTCCCAACGCTCCTGTAGTCGAAGCAATGCTCGAACCTTCCTTTAATGTTAAACCTCGGCCACGGATGTTAATCGCTCCCCCATTTATTCCACTGGTATCGATATATGAGGCTTGTCTGAGGGAGATCAGTCCCCAGTCGGCTGTCGCTGGGCTAGTTAGTTGCCATCCTGCTTGATGATTCAATCCCACTTCTGCATTCTGCAATGCCCATAATTCCATTCTGCCGTCTGGATTGGCAATGCTGCTTTGATTAATATCAATTTCACTACCCACTAGGGCAACGGTTTGAGCCTGAAAACTTTGCGCGGGGCGATTTAAGAAATTGAGTGCTGGTGTACCTTCGGTGCGAATTGTGCCAGCATTACTGCCTAATTGTAGCCCCACAGGTACACTCATGGTTAATAAGGGTGGTGTGGTAGCTTGGGTGGCATCAAACTTAAAGCCGTCAGCGAATCTAATACTGTCGGCAGTAGTAGCCACAAATGACCCACTGATATTGAGACTGGCCTGAGACCCAAAAACTATCCCACTAGGATTGAGAAGAAACAGACTCACAGCGTTGCTGCCTGCTGGAATAATCTGGATTTTGCCATCAATCTGAGAAATTTGGCCACCAGTAACTCTACTAAATATAGTGGTAATATTTGCTGTATTGCTTAAGTCAAATGTTGCCGAACCACCATTAGGAACGGAAAACTGACTGAAACTGTGAAATAAATTACTGCCTGCTTGACTACCATCAGTAATGGTAAATTGATTCCCTTGTTGGATGACTTTGGTATTGAGGCTATTATCTGGAGTGATTTGAGCATTAGCACAACCATTCCACAACAAGATGAATACCGATGGTAGTAGCATGATACCTGTGGAGATGCGAGTCACAAAATCTAAGTATACAGATAATGTTTTCATTGCAGAGTTTCTATTTATACCCAACTTATGATGCCCAGAATCCTCTAATTTTGAACACTGGTGATGAGAAAATATTCGTAGGCGGAATTACCCTTGAGAAATAGCACTACAGGTTAACGGTGATGGGTTGGGTGTGACAGATGAGATGGCAACTAGTTCCACTTTACCTTGAGCATTACGATGCCAGGAAGTAGCTTGGATGGGTATTTGTGGGTTTGGAGGTGTTTGTGATTGTATCTGCGGTGTGGTTTGGAATGCAGATATATTGCGGATGTCAGACCAAGGGCGATCGCTCCTTAATTCCTGTGTCGGATTTTTTGGTATTCCACCTCTACCTGTAGCGATAAAACTACTACCACTGGTATTAGAACAACCACTTGTTATTTGCTGCGATTGATCGGTGACATTGGCCGGCAATTCAACCAAACTAGAGTTTGGGTCAACGCCAACGTTATTCACTTCGACTGTACCATTTACCCCAAATTGCGAACTAGCGGTAATATCACTTTGTGGGGTGAGTTGATTGCGAAACTCTAAGCCAAAGATGCCCTGAGTAGTAATGTTGATATTGCCACCATTACCATTTAAAGCATTGGCAATGATATCGCTGTTTTCAAAACCACCGATAATTGGTGAATTAATGGTAATGTTACCACCATTACCCGTACCTAAAGACTCTGTATCTATTCTGCTGCCACGGCGTATAATCAAAGAGTCTTTTAAATTAATTGTAATATCACCACCTTCTCCAGATTTGGTCGCAGCAGTAATACCACCTTTGCGATCAAGAAAAATCGAATTAGCATTGATTTTTAAGCTGCCAGCATTTCCCGTACCATCATTTTTTACTGTCACCTGCGCTCCATTCATGACTCGCAACACGGGTGTGTTAATAGCCACGTTTCCCGATTTTCCTGTTGGTGCAGGAGGAAGCCTTAAAGCTTGACGCAATGATTCATCTAAGAGATTTGCAGAAGAGATAATTAAACTCGGATTGATTGAACCTGGTACAGTTCCATTGACTTCGATAAATTCTCCAGCATTAATCGTTACACTACCCGCATTACCGTTTGCAGCACCCGAAGAATCGACTCGTCCACCATCACGAATTGTTAATCGATCTGTATTTATGAGTAAATTACCAGCATTACCTTGCCCTAAACTTCCAGCAGTAATTACACTAGCGACAAAATCACTTGTGATTCCAGTTACTTCAATTGATTTTGTATTGATATTGACATTTCCACCATCTCCAGAAGAGGTCGTAATCGATGAGACTCTCGAACCACCCAAAACGATTAAATCATTTGTAGATAGGATAACATCCCCAGCCCTTTTAGAACTAAAAGTAGTAGTTTCGATATGACTTGTCCGTGTTGGATTTAATGGATCGGGTTCTAACTTAATTGATTCAGATGCCTTGACAATAATATTACTCCCCTGACTATTTATCGCCATACTGAAAATGCCTTGTCCTCCTGATAATTTCAAGCGTTGGGTCGAAATATTAATATCCCCAGTTAAACCAACTAGGCTTTCGGTATAAATATCACTATACTCATTCAGTTTTGGATGTAGACCGCTTACTTCTAAAGATTCAACTGCATTAATACTAATACCACCAGATGGTTTCAGTCCTTGGTTTTGAATAATCACCTTGGAGCCATTATGTAAGGATATATTTTCTCCTCGTAAGCGAATCGAAGCACCACCAGGAGCTAAAGCATCAATAATCGCTTGGTCTAATTTTATATCTCCAAATTTTAATACATTTTCATAACCAAGTCGCCATCCTTCTGATGTGGACTGCAAGTCGATCGCACCTTCTTTGACACTTCCGAGTTCGATATTTCCGGAACTGCTGGAAATTCGACTCTCCACCATCGAAATATTGCTACCTAATAAAGTCAGAGTTTTTCCTGGCTTTACTTGTAAGTTAGATTCACTAGTCGCACGCAGAGCAGCATTTCCCAATCGCTCTAAACCATAACCAGAACCATTAAATACAATCGCACCTGGATTACTTCCCATTTGCAATCCTATAGGTACACTGAAAGTTAATAATGGCGTATTTTGGGGATTAACTGCACTAAACTCAAATCCATCAGCAAATTTGATGCTATTAGCAGTTGTGCCGACAAAAGAACCACCAATATTTAAGCTGGCATTTTGTCCAAAAATAATGCCTGCGGGGTTGAGTAAAAATAAATTAGCAATACCATTAGCGTTGATAGAACCATTAATGTTGGAAACATTACCGCCAGTTACACGACTAAAAATATTTTGAATATCGGTAGCATTATCGAATGATGCAGAGCCATTGCTAGGAATAGAGAATTGACTGAAACTATGAAATAAATTATTGCCGACCCTAGTGCCGCCAGTAATGTTGTAACTATTACTTCCAGACACAGCAGTGCTGAGAGTACTATCGGGTGTGACTTGTGCCTGAACATGACTGTTACCAATAGCCAAGATGTAGACTGCACCAATTAGACTTAAGTTAGCAAAAGTTACTTTCATCACTTAATCTCGTAATTATCTACCTTGTGTCTAGTGTTCCCAAGGTGAAGTTTTCTATGGAGGTGGCTGTGTAATGTTATGGTGAGTTCTTTCAGCTTTTATGAACAGCAGCACAAGTTAATGAGGGTTGTAAATTCACAGAAGATTTATCGGTAATTAATTCAATTTTGCCTTGAGGGTTACGTTGCCAGCCAGTTGCTTGAACAAGCAATTCTGGATATTTTGATGTTTGTGCTTGTAGTGCTGGTTTTTTCTGGAATGCAGAGATGTTGCGGATGTCAGACCAAGTGCGATCGCTCCTCACTTCCTGTGTGGGATTTTGCGGTATGCCACCCCGTCCTGTGGCGATAAAACTACTACCACTAGTATCAGTACAACCTGTAGCAATTTGTTGGGATGGGTCAGCGACATTAGCAGGTAGTTCCACTAACCCCGAATTGGGATCAACTCCAGTTGTATTCACTTGCACCGTACCACTCACCCCAAACTGTGAACTGGCAGTAATATCATTTTCAGCAGTTATTTGGGGACGATATTCTAAGCCAATAATTCCCTGTGAGGTGATTTGAATATTGCCTCCACGTCCTCTAACTGCGTTAGCAATAATATCGCTGTTTTCCCAGCCAGTAATGATGGGTGTATTAATTGTGATATTACCACCGTCTCCTAAACCACTAGCTGTGGCAGTAATTTTGCTATCTTGACGCAGAAATAACAACTTTCCGACTTGTAGGTTGATATTGCCACCATTACCAGATTCTGTCTGTGCTTGAATTGAGCCTTGATTTTTTAACTGGATGCGATCGCTTGTAATGTTGAGAGTCCCGCCATTGCCAATACCTTGACTAGTAACACTCACTGTGCCACCATCTGTCAGTATGAGATTGGGTGTATTAATACTGACATTACCGGCATTCGCTGTCAGTATATCGGGTAAATCGAATAATTGACGTAACTGGGGACTCAAACGGACGGCACTGGAATTAATGTTACTTTGATTGTTGGGACTACTACCACTAATGGCGATCGCTTCACTAGCATTGATATTGACATTGCCGCCATTCCCCATAAAGAACGCCGATGAACCAACTGTGCCACCCTCTAAAATCTGTAATCTAGCAGTATCTAGTGATAAATCCTGGGCATTGCCGGTGGCAAAAGTTGAGAGACTGATAGCACTATAAAGGCCAAAAGGGCTTTCACCCTTAACTGTAGTATTTTGATTGCGAATTGTTACTTTACCACCAGAGCCGCTAGCAAATGACGCTGAGGATATCGAACCTCCATTGGTTAGTAATAAACTATCGCTATTCATGAAGATATCACCAGCACTGCCAAAACTATAGGTACTAGTGGTGATGTTAGTCACACCAAGCGGATAAGTGAGTGAATAGCCGGATATTTCAATCTTGGCTGCATCAATTTGGATGTTGCCACTGGCGGCGTTTCCTGATGTGATCGTGTTTAATATTGCTCCTTGCTGGAGGATAAGCTGAGGTGTTACTACACTGATATTACTGCTAGCTCCCGTCCCAAAAGCATCAACGCGCACTCCACTTCCTAGTATGCCATCGCTGACCGTGCCAATTAAAGCGATCGCTTCTGACGCTCGTAACCGAATGTCACCACCAGGAAGATAGCCATAATTTTGCCCTAAAACTAACGAACCATCAGTAAAGCGAATATTTTTTCCTTGAATGTTAACGTCACCTGCATTGATACCACTAACATCTAATAGTGACTGTTGTGTGAGTTGAATATCACCCAAAGTTTGTCCAGAACTGTACCCCAGTGTATAACCTTGGGCATTAGGGAGTAAATCAACTTGTCCTGCACCATTGGTGCTTGTCAGTTCTATTCGTCCTTGTGGTGCAGTCAAGATCAATCCATGCAATTGCAGATCACCGCCTACTAAAGCCAAAGTTTTCCCCGGTTTGACTTGTAATTCTGTGGATTGAGGCAGTCGAGAAATCGTATAGCCATTATTGGTGTATCCCTGTCCATTAGCTATGATAGATGCAGAATTGCTGCCCATTTGTAAGCCGATGGGAACATTAATCGTCAATACTGGGTTTTGTTGGGGATTGACTGCGCTAAATTCAGTCCCATCAGCAAATTTGATGCTATTGGCTGTTGTCGCAATAAAAGAACCACCAATCTCTAATTTGGCATTTGCTCCAAAAATAATTCCACTAGGATTGAGCAAAAATAAATTAGCATTGCCGTTGGCTTTAATTAAACCGTCAATATGGGAAATATTGCCCCCAGTTACCCGACTGAAGATATTCTCTACATCTAAGGCATTGTTGAAGAAAGCAGAGCCTTTAGCGGGAATTGAAAATTGCTCGAAACTGTGAAACAGATTGTTACCGATTCGATTTCCGTCCGTGATTGTAAAGTCGTTGCCACTTTGAGTAAAGGTAGTGTTGAGGGTGGAATCTACAGTGACTTGAGCATAAGCAAAGCTGCACCACAAGAGAATTTCACCTAACAAGATGACATTGATCCAATTCCAGCCAACAGAGGATGCTTTCATCGCTCAGGTTTCATCTACACATCTTTATTAGATTTCCCAAAAAGATATGGTGCTGGAACATAGGACTTTCTATGAAAAAAATATCCTATCACTGTGAGGGCAAGGGGACAAGGAGCAGGGAGCAGGGGGAAAGAAAGTTGTTTTTAACAAGAGAAATTAGATAATTTATGCTCTGGAAGTCCCCATGAGCAAAATTTTGAGGAATATTTCCAGTTTTTAGAATGGTGAATACCTAACAGAAAAATACAAGCCATTTTCTTGGAGACTGCGTTTATCACCTTCTACTGAGGTTAAGGGAATACCCCAATCTAATCTGGCGGAGAAATGATCACCTTGTTTCCACAATAGTCCTAACCCAGTACCGATCAATGTACTTGGGGATGGATTTCTGCTGTTAGTATTCCAGCCTGTACCTACATCAATAAAAGGTGCAAGTTGTAATACTGTCTCTGATTTCGGAGTCCGGTAGACGGGTAGGCGTAATTCTGCTGTTACTAATAAACCATTATCTGTAAGTAAGGTATCTTGACGATAACCCCGTACAGTTTGCTGTCCACCCAAACCAAATTGCTCTAAGGGAACGAGGGAAGTAGTAGCTAGTTGTAGATCGCCTCTAGCTAAAAATAGTGTGTCTGGTGCTAGTTGTCGCACCCATTGAGTTTGTCCCCGCCAACTGAAAAAGCGGCTATCTGGTTCATCTGCATTGACGTTTGCCCCTAACCAATCTACCCCCAAACTAAATTGCGATCGCGCTGCAAAAACTTCCTCATTGCTGCGCTGGGTATACTCTTGGGTAAAGCGCAAAGCGGAAATATTGGTTCTACCTTCTGCATCTGCACCGGGAGATAGGGGAAATCCACCAATATTATCAAGACCTAACTCGGTTTGACTTTCTTGACGGGAAAATGATATTCCTACAGCTAATTCCTGGGTGGGTTTGAGAATCAGTGGTTGGCGATAGCCGATTTCGTAAGATTTAGTGTTTGATTGAATATCTAGGACGGTGAATGGTTCTTCAATCACACGATTCCACCCTTGGTTAAAACTCAACGAGACAGTACCGTTGTTAGCATTCACTGGCAGGTTGTAATTAAAGTTAAGGGTATTGCTACCGTCGGTATTAGTGTATGCTGCACTCAAAGTATCTCCGAAACCCAATAAATTCAATTCTTGGATTTCCACACCCCGCCGCAAACTACCGACACTAGGCGATCGCCCATTATCTAAAGTTGTAGTCAGTGAGAAGGTATCAGCTTCTTGAATTTCCACTTGCAGGATATTAGTTCCAGGCGTGACACCCATCTGTAATTCGGCTGATAGGTTTTGAATGCGTGGATCGAGACGCAATAATTGCAGTTTTTCTAGTAATTGTGGGACATTCAGGGGTTTACCTGCACCCAAGCGGATGCGATCGCGAATATATTGAGTACGTAATCGACGATTACCTCTAACTTTAATTTCTGACAAACTACCCTCAATCACCTGAATTTTCACCACTCCCGCTTCTATTGTTTGGGGTGCAATGACAGCCCCGGTGGTGACATAGCCTTGATCAGTGTAAAGCTTGGTAATTGCATCTTTCACTTGCAATAGCTCTGCAAATGAGACTTCTCTACCGACAAAGGGAGATGTAATCTTAGCAAACTCTGCTGGAGAAAAAACTGTACTTCCCACAACTTCAATGCGATCAACCTGAAATTTGGCGTTGGGATCTTCTGGTGTGGGAGTTGACTGATCGGGTGTTTGTACAGGCGGAAGTAATGGCTCTGGCTCGGATGGTGGTGGTAGCACATCCGATGGTAAATCGCGATCTGGAGTAGTAGTTGGTACGGAGTTACGATTGATAGTTTGAGCGATCGCTTGCTGCTCATTCCCCAAGGCAATAGCTATAAATAATACTATTGTTATAGGTTTTAATACAGAAATAATACTTACACTTTTATTTAAGATGTAGGTATTAAATACTGGTTTAAGAATATGGTTTTTTACGGTAAATCGGTTCACTGCCACCTGTCTCCTAAATCTACATAGGGTTAAAAAAGTGTTTTTGCTGTAGTTAGGTATGATGTGCAGTGGTAATAATACTTAAATAATCCACATTTGTTGAGTCAAAAATAATATCTCTCAATCTAGAATTTATGTGTCCTATTCACGCAATCATCGCTACCTACCATACAGTAATTTTTCCCATTTATGTAGCAGAATGCTCAAAATTTTCAAAACTTGCGTAATGATTTGATTTTCATACTCTGATAGGGGAGGCAGGGGCAGCTTTCAAGGGTAGGGGGCAGGGGGCAGGGGGGCAGGGGGAGAAAAAGACGATGCCCAATGCCCAATGCCCGATGCCCAAAGATTGCTGAAATTTGTTGAAAAATACTTTTTTAGACAGGAAGAGGTAAGGTAAACCAGAAGGTTAAACCGCGCTTACGATGGCTAATTACGCCGATTTCGCCGCCGTGGGCTTGAATAATTTGGCGACAAAGATACATTTGTAAGCTGATGAGTGTGGAACAAGAAGCTTGAGGATCACGCACATACAAATCAAATAGGCGATCGCACTCTAGTTTACTGATACTGACCCCGTTTTCTTGGATACAAGTGCGAATCATCCCATTTTCTACTTTGGCTTTAACAGTAAATTGAAGTCCTGGGGGGTTATGTTGCAGGCTATGAGTAAACAAATTCAGCAAAACTTTCTGTAACTTGGAGATGTCAACCATCACCAAGGGTAAATTTGCAGGGAGTAGATTGTTGATATTTGCTTGATTTTGACACAATAAGGGTTGTAAATCGCGAATAATTCTGTCAAATAAATGACTAAATTGCACCATTTCTGGTTGCAGAGTCATTCCTTGAGCTTCGCAAGTATGAATTTCTAATAATGAATCTAGCATTCGCAATTGTCGCTCATTGCCTTGAATCATTCGTTCAATGATGGAGCTAGAAACGGGAATGGGGCATGGGGTATTGGGCATGGGGAATTGGGCATCGTCTTTTTCCCCCCCTGCCCCCTGCACCCTGCCCCCCTGCCCCCCTGCCATTCCCAGAAGATTCCTTAAAACCATCAAGTTACCGATGACAGAGGTACGTAAATCGTGGGCGACGGTGTGTAATATTACGTCTTTGACGCGTTGCATTTCTGCTAATTCCTGCATTTTTTGTTGCAGTTGGGCGGTGCGTTCTTCTACTTGCTGTTCGAGACTGGCGTTAAGGTCGGCTAATTCTTGGTAGAGTTTGACTTGTTGGATGGCGATCGCCAGTTGTTCTGAGATTTGTTGTAATAAATCAATTTCGATGGGTTGCCAATTGCGTGTCGTGGAACATTGGTTAGCCACCACTGCACCAAATAATTTGTCACCGACAAAGATGGGGAGGGCTAGGGTGGCTTTGGTGTGAAATTGTTGATATATATGTCTTAATTGGGGCGATATCTCAACTTTACTGACATCTGCGACAGTACGCACCCGATGAGTTCTAAAAATGGTGCGTAATTCTTGCATATAACTATCGTCGCCGCTTTTCCAATCTAATACCGCCGGATATTGGGGATTGACAGATTCCGCAACAATTTTCGCGCCGAGTTTTGGATCATCAATCCCAATAAATACTCGGTCTGTTTGCAAAAATTGCCGAATTTCTGTGACAGTGGTTTGTAGAATTTCCTCTAAATTCAGGGAAGAACGAATTCTGACTAGGGTTGCAGCTAAAATGCGATCGCGGTGTGCGGCTAATTGTTGGGCTGTGATGTCATGGTTAATGGCGATAATGTGGGGAACACCATCTAAATCCATGACTTCGGCTGAAAGTGTTGAGGTAATGACTTCTCCAGATTTGCAACGAAATGGTAAAACCAGGTTGCGGACAGCCCCTTGGGTTTGTAGTTGTTGAATTAATTTTAGGCGATCGCGCTCATCCACCCAAATATTTAATTCCCAGGCTGTACGACCGACTGCTTCATGGCGTTCATAACCGGAGAGTTTGACAAAACTATCATTTACTTCTACGTAGCGTCCTTCCTGAAAGGTGCTGATAGTAATCGGGTCAGGACTGCAATTAAAGGCTTTGGCAAATTTTTGTGCCAAGTTTTGTAATGTGCTTTCTGCTTGTTTGCGTTCCGTGATATCCCTGACAATAGCTAATACTTCATCATGACCACTCACTACTAACCGCGCCTCATAATCTCGCCAGATGAGAGGGGTTGATAGCTGATATTCACAGGTTTGTAAATTGCCTGTATTTAGGGTTGTGTGAATCATTTCCTGACCAATAGCGGCGACATCACTGGGTAAAACTTCCTGTAAGTTTCGCCCAATGATTGCGTCCCGCGATAAACTTACATTTGCCCCATCACCTTTTAAATCAAGATATTCACCATCTCGACTAATGCGAAACATTAAATCAGGAATTGCATCCAAGATGGCTTGATACCGTCTTTCGGTCGCTTGTAATTGTAGTTGTGCTTGTTTGCGGTCTGTAATATCCAAAATCAACCCATCCCACAGCACATCACCGTTAGCCTGTAGTTCTAGGTGGGAATTACAGTCTAGCCATTTCAGTTGACCACTAGGGGTGATGATGCGACCTTGCCAACACCAGGGACTCACAGTAGCATAGGCTACAGATAGAGATTCTGTAAAACTATTGATGTCCTCTGGATAAAGTATATTAAATAATGCTTGCCAGTCAGCTTTGATAACTTCTGGTGTTAATTCACACAGTTTTTGACTACCAGAACTGACATATAAGACAGACCGAGAACCATCTGGTTTGCAGAGAAACCGAAAAATCACTCCTGGTAAATTGTCAGCAATTCTTTCTAACCAAGTGATTGTTTGCTGTGGACAATCTGTTGGAGTCGATAATTTCAAAGTTTCATCCACTCTTTGACCCTTTCTTGTGCAAGTAACTGGTGTATGGTTAACGGTCATCTTAGCTTGCTATTTGCATTATTAATCACAACATCAAAACCCCGCCTTATTTCAGGTTAATTTGTGATGTGGCGATCGCATTCACCCAATTGGGTGAACAATGAATCAATTCAAAATTCTTTCCCCTACACCCCTACACCCTTAAACCCCTAAACCCCCAAATTCTTAACTACACCCTTCCACATATTCAACTTCTGGTAGCTTACCTGCACGATACATAGTTACCCGCTTACCATCAGTTTCAAACACTACTCTATAATTGCGATCGGCGCGGTCTTGAGGAACAAAAGTTAGATAGTGTCCACCAGGGACGTAATTATGGGGTGAAACTTGAATTTGTCCTGGGTACAGAGATTTGATGCGTGCTTCAGTATCACCGATTTTCGCGCCTCTAATGGTTGTAATTCGGCTTTTATCGTAGACATCCACCCGCGCAATCCGATTTTCTGTCACCATGAAACCCAGATTTTTATAACCTTTAGGACTGACATAGTAACAACTGTTATTCGGTTTATCCCCTGCCAAACGAACACCAGCAGCTTGAGAGGCTTGAGAAACAGTCATCCCCACACGCACAGGGCCAATACCGTTAATTGAAACTTTTGATTGTGGTGTCAGTCTTGTTTGTGCTACGACTCCACCCACAGTCAAAGATGAAACAGCTAGGGTGAGAGTGGCTAAAGTCCAGAATTTAACTTGATTATTCATAGTCGGAAAAAAAATGGTAGATATTTATCTACAGGATGCTGACCTTTAGTTTCGGCATTTTCCGTTATTAAGCATTATTTCTTTTGCCTTTTGCCTTTTACCTTTTTACTAGGTTGGGTCTTCTTCTTCCATTTTAGTTAATAGTTTATCTGCTACTTGTTGGTCAGCGATCGCACCTTGGGTATCTCCTAAACTCCGCCGGACTTGACTCCGCAGTTGATAAGCTTCATACGACTGCGGATATCGCTTAATCATGTACTCTGCATCAGCCAACGCGCCTTTGTAGTCTTTGAGTTGTTGCTTGGCTTCTCCCCGTGAAAGATAAACCCAGCGATTTTGGGGATTTAATTTAATAATTTGATTGTAATCAGCGATCGCACCTTTATAGTCTTGCATCTGTCTGCGTAAATAAGCACGTTGCTGATAAGCTATGAAGTCTTTTGGATTCAAGCGTAAAACTTCGTTATAATCTTGCATCGCGCCTGGATAATCTAACAATTTTCTACGCATCCCAGCACGGGTTAGGCGAGATGAAATATCATTTGGTGTTAAGCGAATGACTTGGTTATAATCTGCCAATGCACCCTCCTCGTCCCGCATCATCATCCGTAACCTGGCGCGTTTTTTATAAGCATTCACATCATTGGGATTTTTACTCAAAGTAGCAGTCAAATCAGCAATTTCTGCTTTTCTTTTTTGGGCAAAACGTTCATAACTTTGCTGAGGAGTTTCAAATAGGTGAGGTACGACATTTAACCAACCAGGAATGGTTGCTTGTAAACTACCAATCATCCCTCCGAACAAACTGAAACAGTAAAAAATCATCAATACAAATCTAGTAGTCAACTTCCCACTAGATTCGTAATATCGCTGCATTAAATCTTTGACTAAGGTGTATTTAGTTTGAAATGGTAATTTGTCATATCCCCGTTGCTGTAAATATTGGAAGATAGTGTGTAACAGATGCTCTTGATTTTCCGGTTGACTGCGTTTGATTTCCTGCTGTAATTTGTTACTAACTTGAGCATTGCGAAAATCACCAGGAATACTAAAAGCTACCAAAATCAAAAATACTAACAGTCCTGGTTCTTGTTTTCCCAACAGGAAAAATATCACTAAGCCAATTGATTTAAATGCTACATCAGCAAAAGGTATGCGAGAAAATAAAAGTAAATTGGCAATCTTTCCCCCATCTAAAGGATAAATTGGTAGCAAGTTGAATAAATTCATAAACATCAATATCCAACTTGTTTGGCGTAACCAAGCGAAATTATCACCAGTGTGGGGTGTAAAGATGGCTATAATCATCCCCAAAATTAACCCTGGTAACGGGCCTGCCAGCGATATCCAAAATTTTTGACTTAGAGTCGCTTCATGTTTGTGTCCTGTTGCAAAAGCACCTAAAAATGGCACAAATAACACAGAAGTATCCTGATAACCAAACAATTTCATGGCTAGGATATGTCCACCTTCGTGGAATAAAATCACAATAATAAATATCAGTACACTTTGGAAGGTGAGAAACTTGGTAAAGCTAGCTGCAAACACTGCAATGCTTCCTAAAAATAGCCAAGTGCGGAGTTGTTTACTAAGCAAACCCTGCTGCATTTGCTGCATATGTTTGAAGCTAGCAACTTCCAATTCGATCGGAATCTTGGTTTGCAGACTGGGTTGAGTTTTAGCTTTTTGTCGGCGTTGCTGATGTATATTGGCTGTTTTGTTATTACCTTGGACGATTTGGTAAACTATTTTGAGTGCAGTTAACCAATGTAATTGAAATAATGCTGTTTCTTTAATTGGTGATATTTTACCTATTTGACTGAGATGTTTGACATAATTACCAATGAATATCTGTAGTGCTTTAGCAAAATCTTTTGGTGCTAAAGCACAGGGTAATTTTTCCAGAATTAACTTATTGAGTTTATCTTGGTGATGTAACCATTGAATGGAAACATCATGAGCATAAGCATCTTGAACAATCGCATGGGGAATTTCTTCAATAAAACCATGCTTTTTACAGTTTACAGTTAACAATAAGGTTTTATCCTGAAAAAATGTGTAAAACTCAATGTCAAATAAATTTACAAGTTCAACTAAACGGTTAGTAACGATTGTGGCGTAGGTCTTACAAGACTTGTTATATAAGAGAATTTCCCAATTTGGTTGCTGATTAGCTTGCACCATTGGTTGATATTGTATGTAGCTAAATGGCTTAAAACCCAGTTGTTCCAGTTCTTGGATGGGAGTTTGCAATAAATCTTGAAAGTACGTCGGAACTTGCTCTGTGTCAATAACTTCGTATTTAGGGTACTGAAATCTGGCTTTGCAAAGTTGTAAGAAGGTCATGAAATATTGGATAAACAAAGCCAAAATCGTAATCAGGATGGGGTAAAGCAAATATGGCATAGTAGCTTGACAAACTTCTCTATGCTTAGTATTCCCTGATACGATTTAAATGTATTACAAGAGTATAATTTAGCGTGAATTCTGGTGCTGCTGAAAATACTGTTTAGGATTTACTGAAAAAGTCTTGTAGCTAGGATGCAAAACAGTTACACGTCTATATTAGTGAGTCATCTATTTCCTGTATTCTAGCCCATAGCTGCAAGAGAGGTATCTCACTTACGCCAGAAAATTGTGGATCACCTGTCTCAATTATTACCCATTGTTCATTCTCTAATTGCCCTATATCCAATGCTACATAAGGTACTTCTAGTCTTTGACTTGCCTTTAAAGCTAAACCCATGATCGCTTCTTGTTCATCTGAAGATAAATCTTTGAGCTTGTCTTGTCCCTGCCAATAATACCCCATCCCTATAACTTGTCTATTGTAAATAAATAGACGGTATTCCCGACCTAATGGAAACCCTTGACCTGATTTTCGCTCATGGCGCAATTGGATAAACTTTCTTACTAATACACGTCCTCGCGAATGAGCAGCTAACCGCAGGTATGCTCCTGTGAGTGATTCTAACTCCTCAATGCTATTGGCCACACACGCCTCTGGCCCCCGTACCTTTAGTGATTGAACTACTCCTTTGACGAAAACAGGGAAGCCGAGTTTAGCTGCTGCGTCTTTGCACTCTTCTATACTGGCGATGACTACTGTCTCTGGGGTTAAGCCTGTCAATAATGGGTAAGCTCGATCAAACTCTTGTACTCTTAGATGTTGCTCAGGATTATTGAGGAGTTTAATCCCCTTAATCAAAGCGGCTCGATAAATAGCATCATATCGTTGGGGAGTAGGGATAAATCCAATCCAAACCGCAGCAGCAGTAGGCTGTTGCTGTGGGATATGAATCAGCGCATTTTCAGCTGTTTCGCATACCGTAAAATCTTGTGGTATGTAATAAACACGACAACCAATAATACGAGCAGCTTCAGTAGAAGCCATAATATCTCTAGCACTAGCAGATGGTTCTAGTTGATCGGATGCTTCACTCAATACGATCATATTAATGTTTTGATGAGTAAAATATTAACTAATTTGATTTTAATTTAAGATGGAGTAATGATACTCTGTTGAACTAAATTTTAGGATATATTGAGCAGTCACTTGAGGTTGTTCTAAATTAGGAACATGACCATAATCAGCAATCCAAATTAATTGAATGTGAGGAATAGCAAGTTTAAATATTCGCGTATCTTTAGTTCCTAAAATTTTGTTTTTATCAGCCCATAAAATTAAATTCTGTTGTTGAATTTCTGCCAGTTTATTAAACCCAAAATCACTATAACTACTACTTTTAGTAAAAGTAATTAAAGCCTGTGACCAATTAGCCATTTCCAGGTGTAATACCAATTCATGAAAAGAATGAAACAGATGCGTAGGTTGGGTTGAACAAAGTGAAACCCAAAAACCACAAAACTTTGAGGTGTTGGGTTTCCTTGCGTCAACCCAACCTTGTATATTGAGGTTGTAAGCCTGAATTGAGAGGAACAGTTCATTTCATGTGGAGTAAGCTAGCACACATATTTTCTGATCTTAAATATTTCCAGGTTCGTAGTTAGGGCTTCAGTCCTCCCCAAAACACTCTACGCGCACAGGTCAGGACTCAAGCTTTTAGCAAATCTAAAGAAAATGTTAAATATTACGATTTTTTACAAATTAGATGAAAATCTAAATATAAGCTTAAATTTCGTTATCAAACGGGGTCAGCCCATATAAAGACCCTGAATATAAAAACCTAATGGCTTTAGCGTCAAGCTCCATAAAAGGAGGCTGACGCTATTTCCCAAAGATTTTTTAACCATAGTCAATAGTCATTAGTCAATAGTCATTAGTTATTACTCAGCACCGGCTAAACGCCGCGCTACCGCTAACAGCACGGGCTGAACGCCCCGCTTCCGCTAACACCACTCACCACTCCTAAACGATTTATGATTCCCCATATTCTGCCTGACGAGCATGAAAATTAATACCAAAAGGAAGGGGAGTACATTCATTTACCTTAAACCACCGCTTGCGTCCGCGTGGTAATTTGACTAATACACGCCCAGGTTGCCACCAAGAGGAAGGAATTACAACTCCATTGCTGCCGTTAGGAAGTTGGACAAGTGTACCTGGAATAATAGTCATAAAAGCTTCCTCAGAATTACAAATATCAAAGTTAATCAAGCAAAGATGGTGTCAAAACCAAGACTAAGTGCTGCGGTGGTCATAATTCGCCGCAGACTTAAATAGCATCTCCAAAGTTGAATTATTAAAATAATCTAAAGAATAATCAAAGTGTAGCTAATCTTGATACTGGTTTTAATAATTTCAATATTTCTTTACAGAACACGGGAACTAAAGGACTTCCAATTTAAAAAATATACTATCACTGTGTAGGCAGAGGGGCAGGGGGAAAAAGAACGATGTCTTATCTCGGAAATTGGATAATTTATTTTCTGGAAGTCCCTGATAAAAATTAATCCTGAGTACGATATTTTACTCAGGATTAGGATTGAGAATTTGGTAAGTGTTAATTAAGGAGTAAGAGAGAAACAAAGACTTCTGCACTAAGGTGACAGACTAAGTTTCTTTTACTCAGGATTGGAGTCAGGGTAGTGGTTGCGGATACGTTCGGCTTCTGGACAGTCGTCAGTCAAGAGCGGTTCTACATTCCCGCGTGGGACTGAAGCTAGTTTCTGAGTGACAGCACCGATACTTTCGAGGCGCACCATTTCCTCCCAAGAACAAACCTCGTCTTCCTCCTCTGTTTCATAGCGCAAGGTCACTAAATCTCCCTCTATGTCGATGATGCGGGCGCGTTCTATCCAGCGTTGCTGGTCCCGCAAGAATACGCATACCTCCCGCCCATCGCAACACAGTTGATAAATCTTGCGGTGTAGCATGTACTGCTTCTGCCTTTTTAAACAACGTAGTTAAACTTTTCAAATTTTGGGTTTTACCCCAAGCAAATGACAACCTGAAGAGGTGAGCTTCACGGTTCAGAATCAGTGTGTCAGTTGACCCCGCCCAAGGATTTGCTATTGGTTGTGAGAAGCTAGGGAATTTGTGGGTCATAAACTGGTAGTTACTGCACCAAGATTCTATCTCTTTCAGGGTCATTCAGTGAATGTCTACTTCTTCATAGAAGTCAGAAAATTCGGTACTTGTCCTCACCTGCTGACTATTGGCTGGTAAGTCCTTACTACCATTATGTAATAATAAATACTCAAAAACAAGTGGTGATTGCGGTTGTTTAATTTGCCTACTTGTGATCATTGGCATTGCTGAGAAGCCTGGGGCTTCGGCTTGACTGTTACCCCTATGTATTTGATCTTAACTCATTCTTTTGCTGACCTTCACGGTTTTCAACAACAAAAGCATAATAGTTTTGATTTTAAGAATTTTTCCTGACACATCTTGAGGCTATCTGCTTGATAAGAGGCAGGGGGCAGAGTCGACTGTAGGTAAAAACCAAACTTCTCTTCTCTACTTGTGGGTGGTTTTTCTCGCCTGCTCCCTGCCCTCTTGTCTCCTACCTTTTATGAAAGAGGCAGTCTTATTGAGATTTACCGGATGCGAAAGACTCTAGACTCAGCTGGGAAGAACCTTCTCGTTTAATTTTCCCTGTACGCACTGCATCATATAAATCCGCCAGGGCTGTCAAATCTTCTGGTTGATAACATTTAGTCGCTAACACCTGATGGAGTAGACCTTCAGATTCAACGCTGAGATATCCAGTTTGGAAAGCAGATTCAACAAGTGCGCGAATCATTTTAGTTCTGGTAGAGTACGGGGTTTATTATCTCCAGTTTGGAATACTTTACGCGTTTGCTGATTGATATAAAACAGCATATAGTGGTGATTTTGGTTACGAATTTTTGTGATCTATGTCACAATAGTCAAGCCCTATTATTCAAAATTCAAACAAAATTCATCAAAGGCTTATAAAAGGGATTGGGGACAAGGTAGGAGTAGTGAGTGCTGAGTAATGAGTAATGACTATTGACTAAGATTGAAAAAATTGGCGGAAGTCTTCGTCTTTGGTGCTGAGTTGTACCCAATCGAGGTTTAAGGACTGGAATTTTTGGACTAGGCGATCGCAGGCGGGGCGTTCTGTGGCATAGTGTCCGGCATCAATTAAAATGAGATGGCGATCGCGGCTTTCTTGGAATTGATGGAATTTACAATCGGCTGTCAGATACGCTTGTGCGCCGGTTTTCACTACTGCACTAATAAAGCTAGCCCCTGAACCCCCTAAAACCGCTACTTTGGAAATTGTCTTTTGTAAGTCAACACTGGGGGAAAAGATTAAATCTGGGGGGGTAAGGCGGGTTTGAATGACTGTGAGTAGTTCTTGTAGCGTCAAGAATGGTGCTAATAATCCCACACGTCCATAACCTAAACCGTTTTGGGTGGGAACGATGGGGGCGACATCTTTAAGTTCTAAGATTTGTGCTAATACGTCAGCTGTACCGTCGGCGACTTGATCAAAATTGGTGTGGGCTGTATAGATCCCGATGTTGTGGGTGAAGGCTAACCGCACCATTTCGGTAATTGGTTCACCTGTGCGGAAAGATTTGGGAGGGCTAAAAATAAGGGGATGATGGGCAAAAATTAGATTAGCATTTAAGGCGATCGCTTCTTCCATGACAGCTAATGTTGGTGTTAAACATACCAACACCCTCGCGGACTCTTGTAATACACCTGGTTCAACCTGCCAGCCACAGTTATCCCAACTTTCGCACCAAGTCGGATTTGCCCATGCTTCAAACCAAGTAATTAAATCAGCAATTTTCATCAGTGTTTTTGGGGTTGAATATTCAACTCTAATGCTAATTGTTCACGCTTTTCCTGAAAAGGTTTGTTCCACATGGGGACAGCATTCCAATCCCAAGCAGCCACCGGAATAAGTTGGGCTTTGGCTAAGTGAGTTAATAAACGATACTCATCATCTGGTTCGCGGGAGAATGTGAAAGGGTTGCGAAAACCGTTATCACATAATTTATATGATTGAGATTTACCACGACGAATCCGTTGGATTAGTTCTTGGTGTTTTGCTAGTAAATAATCCAGAAAAGTTAAGCTAAAAGGCTCGATATTGGCACGGTTTTTTGGGTCTTTTTGTACCCATTTTGCCCATTCAAAACCATAAATGAAATCGTGTACATAACGAAATCTAATTTCACTATTCATGCCGAATAAATCTGTTAGCGAAACCATTTTATGAGCAAATTTTCCTAGAAATACAATCGCATTATCCTTGGCAGTCAATGCTTGGAATAACATGCTACTAACCATAAAATCAAAATCCCAGAAGACATTTTCTGGGAAGTTGTTTAATTGAGATTTAACTATAATTTCTAAAGTTTTTTGTATAGTATGAATTAATCGATTATCGGTGGTGTTTTCTCTAATTAATACTTCTAATTCTACAAAGCTAGTGATTTTTGTTTTATCAGGATTAAGAGTTAAAAGATTAACATGATTTTGCGACAGGATTTCATCAATAAGTTGAAAACTGTTGTTGGGTACAGTACTTTGCTGCATCTGTATTGAGATAGCCTAGAAGCTACAAATAAATTTAATTATATGACAAAAAATCACTAAAATAAAATTAATATAAATAAATATTAATTTTTGTTATGTAATTTTTAAAATTAGTTTGTTGAGACGCGAGAATTCGCGTCTAGGTAGCAAGACTATCCGGAAATGTGAACTACTAATTCTCTGGAGTGACTGCGCTGCCGATGTTCCCAAATATAGATTCCTTGCCAAGTTCCTAGCACTAAATGACCTCGATTAATAGGTATATGTTCTGATGTGTGTGTTAGTGCTGTGCGGATATGTGCTGGCATATCATCTGCGCCTTCGGCATCATGAATATATTGACCTGATTCTGGTACGAGTTTTGCCATAAAGTTAGCTAAGTCAACGAGTACATCAGGATCGGCGTTTTCTTGGATGACTAAACTAGCAGAAGTGTGGCGTAGAAATAAAGTGCAAAGTCCGGTTTCTACTCCCGATTCAGCAACTATCGCTGCGATTTTTGAGGTGATGTTGTGAAAGGATTTGCCGTTAGTAGTAATTCTTAGTAGTTTTTGGAAGTGTGTCATATAGGAATCCGATTGAAGTGTGGCGAGAATAGATTTGGATTTTGTCCATAAACCCATTTTTTTGAGTAAGCGTTTAATATGACAATCACTCAAATGAAAGCAAAATTCCTTAGCTCTAAAATCTACTTTAGCCATGAGGATTACTTTTTACAAACACTTTCTTAAGTTCTAGAAAATAAGAACACAATATCTCTATGCCTAAAACTGACAGAAGTGACATCGTTGTTAATAGTATAAATATGCAAGGAGACCATTTCGGGCAATAAACAATATCTTGGAAGTAGTAGTAACAGAAGAAAGAATGGGTGAGCCACAGAGGAAATGAATATTTACCTAAGTAAGCAATCAATTTAGACAAACTTAGTATCGCTACCGCTCTACAAGAAAAATATATAAAAAAAGGTACTATGATAAAATCATATCTATGTCCACCAAATTTAAATCTCAGAATAAAACACAGCAACAGCCAAGCAAAGATCCAAATCCATCCAGTTTTGTCAAAATCTTTAATTAGATAACTTGAAAAGAATTTTAATTTAGCGCATATTATTCCTAATGCGAACGATGGTTGCCAATAAATAAAACCGAGATGCTCGTAAGGATTTACTTGTGAGCTTAAAGACCATAAAAATATGCTTACAAAAGCGACTAAAGTAATATTTCTGTCTACTAATATCATGTACAAGGGAAATAGAAACAGAATGCTAATAACAAACGTCCAAACAAACCACCATTCCCCATTATATGTTGAACTCCAACCTACAAAATTTTCTAAGAATATTCTTGGTTGTGGTAAGTAACGCAATTGTTCTGAATCCCAAATATTTACTTTTGGAAAGAAAAATATTCCAATTGGTATAAAAATTAGAAAGTACAACCAGTATGTCAAGTAGAAATTTTTAACTTTTTCTATTGAGTATTTTAAAAGTTTTTTTTCAGAGCGAAGATATCCAAGGAACATTCCGTAGCCAGACAGAAACAAGAACATTGAGACGCATATATTTCCAAAACTACCTATGTAGACTTCTGCATTAAAAAAGGGGATTAGTGGAATATAACTATTCCCATTTAGCAGTCGGTTGTTGTAAGTAAATAGATGGTGGACAAACATTAAACAAATTGCTACACCTTTAGCAATATTTGTTTGTTCTTTTGTAAATTGCATATATAGATAGATATTTTGGAAATTAAACTGTAAGGATTCAGTCCTAATATTGGGATAAGTAAAGAGATAAACTATTATTAAAATAAGTGATTAACGCTTTACCAATAGCTTTTTTGTGAAGACCAGGAAGTTTAATTAATTTTTTGAAGTGGCGGCGTAAATGCACTGGGTATTTTTGTTTGGTAAAAATTGGATAACTATTGTCAACATTAAAATCTTTGAGGCATATTATACCATGTAATTGGCCTACAGTTTCTACTTATACTTATGCTCCTGAAGGTAATTAATCATAGCTTGGGCGATCGCCTGATTTCCATCCTTAGCTAAAGGGTGTGTTTTTTGTGGTGGTTGTAATGGTTGATTTAAGAAATCCCAGTTACCTTGAAAGAACTCCTCCGGTTGGATAATTTGATGAGAGTTGTAGTTTACTAAGCCTTCTAAAAGAAAAGCTGCTTCTGCAAAATCATCACGGGGGATTGTAACTAAAGGTATATCTAATAAAGTAGCTTCAGAAAATGTGCCGTAACCAGGCTTAGAAATTACTTTACCACAGATGGGCATAAAATCGACTGGGCGAAATTTGCGGTCATTAATTTTGATTAAATTCGGTAAATCAGGGGCAGACTGATCAAAGACAATAAATTGCCATTGGGGAAAATGGCGTAGGTTATCGTAAGGAATTTGTTGTAAACCCAAACCGCCGAAGGTGAGTAAGATAGTTTTCTCTGGAGGTGCGGTGATTCCCCAAATAGTACGAATTGCTTCGGCTGTGTAACGGGGAGTACCACCAGTTAAGCCGACATCGGTAATATGGGGGAAAGCTGGCATAGGTTCGTGAAAGGGTAAACGAAACAAGCGATCGCACTTTTGATAGCATTCACTTATCCAATCAGCAATAGCCACAAATTCCCCACCCCAGTCACGATAGATAAAGTCCCAGCCAAAATTACTCATCATCCAGCAAGGTATACCTGCTTTTTGGGCGAATAATGGCGCGAGAAACGGAATATCTGCAAATATCAACTGCACTCGATTTTGGCGGATAAAGTTCACTTCTGAAGCAATTAAGGAATTTTGCTGCTTTTTAATCTCCAGCAACCTCGCCAAAGTCGCGTCCTTATCCATATTTAAGCTATCAGCTTGCACCACACCCAAATCAAAAGCGCGGGGACGATGAATAAAATCACCCTCGATATAGCACTCTAGTAACCACCGAGGCGCAGTAGTCACCATAATTAACAGCACTTCTGGACACAACTTTTGAATTGTCGCCGCTACAGATGCGGTGCGTGTAGCATGGCCGAAGCCGTGATTGGTAATGGCTACGTATAGGATTGGACGTTGCATTGTGGGGATTGGGGACAAGGGAGACAAGGTAGAAGTAATGAGTAATGAGTAATGAGTAATGAGTAATGACTAATGACTATTGACTATTGACTAATGACTATTGACCAAAAATTTTTCTACGGCTTCAACTAAGTGGTCGATTTCTGACTCTAAAGTTAAATAATGAACGGTGGTGCGGATACAACTGGGATCGGCAAGGGTGCGGGTTAATATTTTTTGAGTATCGAGAAATTGCAACAATTTTAGGGGTTGATGATTTGTTAATTGAAAGGAGACTATACCGCATTCTGGGGGTGCTGTGCGGAGACATTTGATATGGGGTAATGCGGTTAAACGTCGCCATAAATATTCGCTGTTGTGGCGAATTTGGGTGTAACGTTCTTGTGGTGTTCCCCATTTTTGATGAGTTGCGATCGCCTCTCGCAAACCTAAATATAATGGGTAAGGTGGGGTAGATACTTCATAGCGTCTTGCATCTGGTTTCCAGTTCACAGGTCGAGATTGGCTATCAACCATAATTCCATACAACCCGATAAAAGTCGGATGCAGATGTTCTAGACTTTCTGGACGCACATACAAACCCCCCACACCTTCGGGGCCGCATAACCATTTGTGACCCGTAAAAGCATAGAAATCTACTCCCAATTCTGCTAAGTTCAAAGGTAAAGCCCCAACGGATTGGGCTGCATCTATTAATAAGAGAGAATTATTGTTTTTACATACCTCTACGATTTTATCTAGAGGTAGCACTTGACCAGTGTTCCAAAAAATATGACTGAGTACGACTAGGCGCGTCTGAGGACGCAAATTTTGAGCAACAATGGCTACGGGATCGCCATCATTTACAGTTGCTTGTAAAGGACAGGTTGTAACTTCCACTCCAAACCGACGACTAATTTCTTGACTAGCAGCTACAACTCCAGGATGTTCGCAGTCTGAGAGTAAGAGATGGTCGCCTGCTTGCCAGTTTATTCCCCACAAAGCAATATTGCAACCTACGGTGACATTATCCGTAAAAGAGATTGTATCAGGTGTAACGCTTAATTCAGAGGCGATCGCGTTTCTGACGGTGGGCATTTGTGCTGTTAACCAAGCACCAGCCTCACTTCCAAAGGGGCCAATCTGCTGAATGTAAGATATAGTTTGTGCGATCGTGTCTATTGTGGCTTGAGGCATTGGCCCCTGTCCACCATAGTTAAAATAACGCTTATTCGCTAAAGCTGGGAATTGTTCTCGATGTTGTTGTAGCTTAACCTGTGCAGTGGAAATACTAGTCATAAATAATTAAAAGTGAATACATAACATTTTCCCTCTTAGTCTCTCACTCCCTCAACCCAAAAAATAGGGAATAATGTTGCCGAAGATATAGCCGTGAGTATTTTGCTACTCTTAGGAATTCACCCCATAGATTTTGACAGGTTGCTCATTCTTAATGAAATAACCAGTCCTCAGCTTTCTCTACCTCAGCAAATCTAGGCATTACTTCTACTTTTCGGCTAATATAGCTACAAAGCGATTATCAATATCATGGCAGAAACGGGTAGAATCAGGGTTGCTAAAGATAAAGCTGAGTTAGTGAAAGCGTTAACCTCTTCAGATGGTAGTACAGGGCCTTTTCAAACATTTGCTGATGTCATTGTCTTTGCTGCTGCGTTAGGTGCAAAGCATAAAAAGCGTGTACCCTTGGGCGAAATTTCTAAACGAGAACCATCCCCTATAGGCCAAGAGCATTTTTTAACTAGAGGATATGATCTCATCATTAAACTTCTGGCAATTGTTGAAGAAAAGGAACTTGCTATTTTATCTGTTGGTAATGAAAAGTTTGAAAATCAACGCTTGAGATTATTTGAAGAGTACGCCAATGGCGGACTAGAAATATTGCAAAATGAAATGAGAGGAGCAGTTGACTACTCAGAAAGGATACTGCTAGTTTTAAGTTCAGAAAGATTTCAGCAAGAACAACAAAGAGAATTTGACTTGCGTAGGTTTTTATCTTAATAAAAATACTTGAAGGTAAAGTAAAATAATAATTTATTATTATTCTCTGATTATAAGGAGTTATAATTATGTCGAGAACTCTTGGACAGTTACTATATTCTTTACGTAAAGGAGATTTGCTATTACCTAACTTTCAACGCCCATTTGTTTGGAATCCAGAACGTTGGCAATCTCTTCTAGCATCAATACTACTAGAATATCCTGTTGGACAAGCTCTTATTGGTACGGAAGCAGACAGTAAAACTATGTCTGTTAACAAGCCACTATCCATACCAGAAAACACTTTGCGTGAAATATTCTTAAATAAAACAAATCTTAAACTGGAAGAAATTGAAGGACTTAAATCAACACAATATCTACAAAGAGGTGAAGCTTATTCTTGTGATTATCTTTTAGATGGACAACAGAGATTAACTGCACTGGATCTTATTTTTGGGACAACATATCATTTCGCTGATGGTAGTGAACTGAATAGAAACTATAGACTTAGATGGTTCTTAAACCTTAATAAACTAGGTTTAATAGATTTGAAATGGCCAAATATTAGAGAAATGCAACATGAAGAAGTCTGTGAAGCATTTGTTTACATAAAATACAGAAAAACTGATAAAAACAGCCCTTTTTATTATGAAAAATCAGAATCTGATTTAGCTGATTTTTGTACAGTTAAAGAATTACAAAAACAAACTGGTATGGAAGAGGGTATTTATCTTCCCTTAGATAAATTATATATTGAAAATCATGATGGAAAATCACTCCAATTTGATCCAGCAAACTTTTTAATAGATTTATTTGATGAAAGACAAGATGTTATTATTGGCAAAACTCACGAAGGTAAAAGGTTAAAAGAAAATTACCAAAATGATCTTATTGAGCAGAAAAAATATGAAGAGGAATGGAAAAAACTTAGACGTAGTTTCTCTAGCTGGAAAGCAACACTTGAAAGAATGCTAGATAATCTCATAAAATTTCAATTCCCAGTATTGGAAGTACCTTCAAAAGAATTTAATAGGCTATCAGGTATTTTTTCAGTAATCAACATGGGTGGAGTTGAATTAGAAACTTTTGATTTGTTAGTAGCGAAGACTACAACAACAGATTCTAGCCTTCGAGATATAATGAAATCTGCTTGCTTACAGAGCATGAAAGATTTTAAGAAGTATGTGAAACTTTTACCAGAACCAGCAAGAGAAGAAGGCATAGATAATTTTTGGAATATAGGTGATTTTCTAGGTGAAAAAAATGAAGATGCTGAACAAGTTGTTAAAGGTTTAAAGTTTCCAGAATCTATTGCTAGGTCTTTTGCACAAACCATTGTAATACACGCAAAGTTATCGGAAGCTCTAGGTGATGATTGGTCACTTAGAAATAATACACTTTCTGGTTTTTCCCAATCTCAAGAAGCAGCACGTTCGATTTTGCAGCTTGAAGATTGGGGATATTCAGATAAACTCATTCTTAACTTATCTCGTCAGACAGTTCAAAAAGTTCAGAACCAAGCAGCTAAACAACTATTACGTGCCTACTTTTTTATGAAGGCAAAGCTTGGATTTCCCAAATTATCTTATTTTCCATATCGCCAGATGGATTTGGTTTTGGCAGCAGTATTAACTGATTCCGTATGGAATAAGTTATATCAAGATCCATCTGGGACTTTAATGAAAAAGCTTCAATGGTGGTATTGGGGTTCTATTTTTGGTGGTGCTTATCAAAAAGCTCATTCTTCTATAGACAAGCGGGTTTTGGCGGATATTCCTAGATTGTTAGTCTATCTATCTAAACCTACAATCAAGTGGGATGAAGTATCTGATCTCAGTAATGGAAAACTTGAAGACAACAGTCGTTTCACTGAAGTACCCATAATAGGAGCTAATGGGAAATTAGGAAATCGTTTTGAAATGATATGTGATGCAGACGGTTACTCTACTAAAGATGTACTTATGACATCTGCTAGTCGAACAATGGGTCTAGCAATACTTGCATTTACAATTAGAAACGGTTTATCAGATTTTAAATACAGAGATAAGAGTGATAACTCTCATGAACTGAAGCGTGGTTTACCCCTTCATGCTGGTCGTAATGATCTCCAAGCTGATCATCTTTATGCAGTGAATTCATGGTATAAGTTCACGGGAGAGAAAGTAGAACGAAATGATGATCATCCAATCAATTCTCCTTTAAATTATTCCTGGGTTTCCGCTAAATCAAATCGTTATTGGTCAGATAACCCATCATTTATGAAGTTAGAGCTTCAATCAGCACTTGAAGGTCATCAAGAAAGTATAGATTTCTTGCACCATCATTTGCTATCTGTAGAGGCAATTGAGTACGAATATAGAGATATGTTGCTAAGTTCAGAAGAAAAACAAAAAAAGATTGCCAAAGTAGTGCTTAAAGCTTTGTTAGAAAAACGCTTTGAAAAACTAAGGCAAGAAATACTCAATGAAAACCCTGAACACTGAATCTTCCCAACTATATATAATGATATGAATTATTAAATCTTCATTCATTTTATAATAGCAGGGCTATCAACTAAAGCACAGGTGGCAACCCTACTTGTTTAACCTCCACGAACTCACCATGAAAATTGATGGTTTTATTCTCTACAGTTCTGGCATTAGCTAAAGCCTTGCGGAGATCAGCAACTTCTATTTGCTCCTGAAGCCCACCCAGCATATAAATTAATAACTTAGCTGCTAAATCTTTTCCAGAAACCTGAACCCGCTTCTTATTGGGATCATATAAAATCCCATACCAGAGAGACTGGGGATACTCCATACCTGTAAAACCACCTTGCTGGTCAAACTTCCGCAATTTCTTAAAAATGCTAGCTAAGGAAAACCCTTTTTTAAACACTAGAAATCCTAAAGCTTGCGCTATAGCAACTTGAGCAACGGGACGGAAAAGAATATTAGCTTCACCACCACCTTTTTCAAAACTAAATCTTCTTAAAACTGGTGTATCTTCATGTTCCAAAATTTTATAACTAGGTAGGCTTGCCAAACTATCAAAAAGTTTTTTGAATTCCTCAATTCCCTGCTCAATTTCTTCATTTTCTGGACGCATGGGAATCAAACCTTTCTCAAAGGGTTTCCAGTGAGGGAACTTGTGAACCAAGTATCTCTCTGACATATCTTGTAATGCTTGTAGTGTCGTCAAGACTGTGGAATTTGTCGCCACTGTTGCACTATTCCAATTAACGCGAGGGTTACGATTTGGTTTTTGTTCTAAAAGTGGATGAGTAACCGCAATTTTGCGCGCCACAATAGCAAAACCATCATCTTCATTTAGCTGTGCTAATTGACCTTTAGTTAAAGGTGCAGCCATTAAGTTAACATGAACAAAAACTGACCTTACCCTCCGCCTCGCTTCGGTGCGTGTCTCCCCAGCATTCACCGCACAAATGAATTCAATCCCAATTTTTTCTTTAGGTAAGCTTTGTAAATAAGCAGGGTCTACTTGATACTGTTCTGTTAAATCTGCAAGGGTGATTAAACTATCATCTGCTGTTTTATCTTTCTTATATCGCTGGAGTTTACTAGTTTTAATTAACTCCATCAACCCTTGTACACCCATTAAACGGTGCTGACCATCTAGCGCATAAATGGTGATGTTATCTTCAGAAACATTCAGCAACCCGACTTTCCCATCTTTATCTAAAGGGGTGAAATCAGTGGTAGATTTTTCCGCACGCCCTTCACTATCCCATTCTGGTGCTTTGGGGTTATCTACCCAAGGTTGATTAATAACAACCAGCACTGGGGGAAACTTATGATTTTTTCTGGCAGCTAAATATTGAACTAAGGGTGCTTGACGCGACCAGTCAAGGGGACGCTGCTGAATTTCGTCGATACTATCAGCATCAATTTCAATATTGTCCGTCTCTGGATTGTATTTTTTTTGCAGTAGGGGTAAACCAGAGGCGAAGTGAACCCGACCGGCAAACCATTCTAAAGTCACAGAACCGACATAAGCTTCGTTTCCGCCCATTTCAGTCTTTTGAACTAAAATATGATCTCTTCTGTCTAAAAAATTACCTAATAGTAGGGATAATACTTCTTTTTCTTTGTTTTCTCGTTCTAAATACTCTTTAGCAATATCAGTATTGGGTATATATGTACTATCTTCCATGTTAATTTTTAAAAACTGAGTGAATGTATTTAGCGATATTGTCCGGAGAATTAGATACTAAATAAAGTAATTTTTAAAAACTTTTTAGCCAAAGGGACAATAGACTTTTATGATATCTGGCTGTAAATGGCCTTCAACTAGATAGAAAATGATGATGTAACGCGAATATTTCCATAAAGTAGGGATAAATGAGTACAGCAAAACAGCAAGAAACTAAAGGTCAGCAGTCACGTACTGTAGCAGAGTTAGTGGAATATATCCAAGCTCTCACCACTGAAATTCAAGAATTGTATTGTTTAGATGCAATTCCTTGGGTCATAGGTGTATCTTGGGGTAAAGACTCTAGTGCAGTTTTACAGCTTGTTTGGAATGCGATCGCGTCTCTCCCGCCGGAAAAAAGAACTAAAACAATCCATGTAATTACTACGGATACTCAAGTAGAAAATCCTATTGTTGCTGCTTGGGTTCGTCAATCTATGCAGCAGTTACAATCTGCGGCAAAAGACAAAGGAATGCCATTTGAAACCCATCTACTTTATCCCGCAGTCAAAGACACTTTTTGGGTGAACTTAATTGGCAAAGGTTATCCAGCACCCCGTATACGCTTCCGATGGTGTACTGAAAGACTAAAAATCCAGCCTGCCAATACTTTCATCCGCAACATGGTTAGAGAAAACGGTGAGGTCATTCTTGTGTTGGGTATGCGGAAGGCTGAAAGCACTAAACGTGCTACGGTCATGGAGAAGCATGAAGAAAAAAGGGTACGCGATCGCCTCAGTCCAAGATCAAGTTTAATTAATTCCTTAGTTTATACTCCTATTGAAGATTGGCGTAATGATGAAGTTTGGCTTTATCTAATGCAGTGGGATAATCCCTGGGGAGGTAACAACAAAGACTTATTCAATATATATCGAGGTGCTACAGCAGATAATGAATGTCCTCTAGTAGTTGACACTTCTACCCCCAGTTGTGGGGACTCGCGGTTTGGCTGCTGGGTTTGCACAATGGTGAGTCAGGATAAATCAATGGAGGCTATGATTCAAAATGATGAACAAAAAGAATGGATGCAGCCTTTATTAGATATTCGTAATGAACTAGATATTAAAGATGACTACGATAAAAGAGACTTTAGAAGACTGTGGGGAGAAGTTCAATTATTTGAACGAAATAAAGATGGAAAAATCTCTGTTGAACCCATACCTGGCCCATATACAAAATATTGGCGCGAATATTGGTTAAGACGTTTATTGGAAGCACAAACTCAAATTCGGCAAACAGCACCAGAAAATATGCGCGACATAACACTTATCGCGTTGGAAGAGTTAAGTGAGATTCGTCGTATCTGGTTGGAACAAAAACATGAGTTTGATGATAGTCTACCCCGCATATATCAAGAAGTAACGGGTGAAGAATTCAAAGATCCTCGTCCTGGTGCTGATCACAAATTACTAGGTAGTGATGAATGGTCTGTGTTAGAAGAAATTTGTGTATCTGATGATATGCACTTGGAATTAATGGCGAAACTTTTAGATACAGAACGTCAGTTCAAAAAGAAAAGTAAACGTGTCGGAATCTACGATAGTTTAGAGAAATGTTTTGATACTAGTTCACGTTCTCCAGAGGAAGCTATTAAAAATGCTCATTTAAAACGAGACTTGCGAGAAGCTGTGATTCAAGGTGATATCGCCACAGTCAAGGAGAAGGTGAAGCAGTTAACTTTGGGTGATGCTGTGGATGAAGGTAAATCAGAAAGTGATAAACCTGTAACTTGGGGAAAGATGAAATTTAAAAAGTAATTATTTCTCTGCTTAATATCTGACAATGAAAAGTTAATGCTTGCTTTTTCTTCTCCTGAGAATCAGGCAAATTATACTTGCTGGTAAACAAACAAAACCCCCAATAAGGGTTACATTATAGATTAATGATATTCCTAGAACTGGTATTACAAAACTTTGGGCCTTACTCTGGTAGACAAGTGATTAACCTTGATACTAGAAGTGAAGAAAACTACCGTCCAATTATTTTGTTAGGTGGCATGAATGGTGGGGGTAAAACCACTCTCATGGATGCTATTCGCTTGGCTTTGTATGGACAACGCGCCCAATGTTCTACGCGTGGTAATTTGAGTTATAGCGATTTTTTGACTCAATGCGTTAATAGTAAAGCCACACCTACAGATAAAACCCGTATTGAATTACTATTTGAACATATTGAAGATGATAAGCCAGTTAAATATCGGATTGTCAGGACTTGGGATAAAAATCCTAAAGATGGTAAGGATACGTTAGGAATTTTAGGGGATGATGATACCTGGCCTGTTGATTCTCTGGTAAATATTTGGGATGATTATATAGAAAATTTACTCCCGTTAGGTATTTCTAATTTATTTTTGTTTGATGGGGAACAAGTTAAAGAACTTGCAGAACAGGAAACACCACCGCCAATTGTAGTCGAAGCTATTCGGGGACTTCTGGGTTTAGAATTGGCTGATAGGTTAGCTGTAGATTTAGAAATTTTAGTTAACCGTAAACGCAAGGAAATCGCTGATACTAAGGATTTAGCTAATTTAGAAGAGATTGAAGCTAAATTAACGCAATATCAGGAAGATTATCAAGGAATACAAGCAGAATTAGCAACGCTGAATGATTTAATTGCAGAACTAGAAACTAAACAGCGAGAAGCTTTAGATAAGTTCATGTCTGAGGGTGGGAAAATTGCGAGCGATCGCAGTCATTTAGAACAACAGCAAAAAGATAAAACATCGACAGCAGAAAACCTCAGACAGTCTATGTGTGAATTAGCTGCTGATGTTTTACCTTTAGCACTCATCCCCAATTTACTTAACCAAGTCCAAGCACAGGGAGCAAAGGAATTTCGCTATCAACAAATCCAATTAGCTAAGGATGTTTTAATTGAGCGAGATAAACGTTTAATTAATTGGCTAAGTCAACTAACTATTGATTTAGAACAAGTAGAGAAAATTCAATATTTCCTGAAGGAAGATACGGAAAATTTATATACAAGTAACTCCCCATCAGAAGCACCTTGGTTATTAGCTGATGAAGAAAGTTTGAGTCAATTAGATAATGTCAGTTATCATCTACAAAATGCTCAAAAATTAGCTCAACAGCAGTTAGCTAATTTAAAAGCGGTAGAAGAAGAAATTATTACTTTAGAAAGACAAGTACAAACAGCCGCAGAACCAGAAGCATATCAAAAACTTAGGGATGCGGTGGAAGATGCACAAAAGCAGGTGATTCAATCTAAGGCGAAAGCTGAAATTACCCAACGTAAATTAACAGAATTAGAGGATGTAATTGAGCAGACAAAGAAAGAGTTAAAGGAATATACCGATACAAATATTGATAGAAAAAATCGAGAACATATCATTGCATCCGTTGGGAAGGTGCAAGCAACCCTCAAGCTATTTCGTGAAAAACTAACTTTGAGAAAACTGAATAAATTAGAGGAAGAAGTGAAGCATTGTTTCCTCTATTTACTACATAAATCTGATTTAGTCCGTACCATTACCATTGATACTAAAACCTTTAGCCTATCTCTATATGATTTCAAAGGTAAACCAGTCCCGAAACATCGCCTGTCTGCGGGGGAAAAACAACTACTCGCGATCGCTTTTCTCTGGGGACTTGCCAAAGTCTCAGGCTTTCGTCTACCAGTAGCAATCGACACACCCCTTGGTAGACTCGACTCTTCACACCGTAACAACCTAGTGGAAAAATACTTTCCCTCAGCTAGTCATCAAGTTATTTTGCTTTCCACGGATACAGAAATTGGTAAAAAAGAAGTCGAGACACTACGCAAAAATGAAGCGATCGCCCGTGAATATCTCCTCAAATACGACTCTTCCACCCGCGAAACCACGGTTCTGGAAGACCGATACTTTTGGTAGTAGATGGGGACTGGGGCGGGGGAGTGTGGGGAGTGTGGGGAGCAGAGGAGAACAACTATTGACTATTGACTATTGACTATTGACTCAGCACTCACTTTGCTGCAAGCTGTTGCAGTGTTTTCAACGCTTCGTCAACGTGACCTTTAAAATTCAACATGGAGTCAAATACATACTGTACAGTTCCTTGCTGGTCGATGACGTAAGTTACCCGACCAGGGAACAAGCCAAAAGCCGCAGTCGCACCGTATAGCTTGCGTACTTTGTCGCCTTTATCGCTTAAGAGTGTAAAAGGGAGATTATATTTAGCCGCAAATCGCTGATGAGATTCGCTAGAATCGCCACTCACACCGATTACCTCAGCACCGATACCTTGAAAAACCTCATATTGGTCACGGAACGCGCAGGATTCTGCTGTACATCCTGGTGTTTCATCTTTGGGGTAAAAGTACAACACCACGGATTTTTTACCCCGAAAATCGCTCAGACTAACTGTTGAGCCATTTTGATTCGGTAGAGTAAAATCTGGGGCAGCGTCTCCGACTTTAATAGACATAGATACTAGCTAAATAGAATTTGTGTACATTTATTAATTATTTGTCAAAGTGTCCTGAATCAGACACCATCCGTATGTACGGTTATCTGTACATATTCTGTTGAGAGCATAACAGGACTAAGTGCGATCGCTAGCTAACAATGAACTCTCTACAACCCTGCTAAACTGTCTAAGTGTATGTTTTTCACTTCTGGGGAAGGGAAATTTTAGATTTTTTTAAGTATTTTCAGGGATGACAAATCCTGATTGATGGTATGGTTACAGTCTAATATTTAGATTTCTCAGTAGATAACGTGAATGAAGCAGTTATAAAGAACTGATGAAAATCATATTAATTCTACTTATTATAGTGGTCAAAGAGGGATTTAGGTTTTAGAATCGAATCGTAATCAACTATACAGAACAAATTATAGTCTACCACCTATAGTCACCCCCTGATTGCTGAAGCAACGCCATCAGGGGGTATTAATTTTTTGGTCATTAGTCATTAGTCATTAGTCATTAGTCATTAGTCATTAGTCATTAGTCAATAAGACTTCTTCTCCCTTGTCTTCCCCTCACACCCCTACACCCCTACACCCCTACACCCCTACACCCCTAATTCCTATTGATTCTCTTCAAAAGCGGGACAATAACCTTCTAGTGTGACTCTAAAGTTATATAGAGGGGAGGCGGGATTCCAGCAGCGTTGTCCTCTTTGGTGTCGGCAGGTTCCGCAGCAGTCAACGTCGGGGATGATATAGCGATCGCTGTTTTGATTTAATAGTTCTCTGGGTGTTAATCCCCTCAATACTAATTCTTCTCCTTGCCAACGGGCTTCAATTAACCCCGTATCGGCAAATTGTCGCCAACGGGGGTCGCCGGTAATGGTATCGGGTAGGCTAATGTTGATGACTGTATCTAATTCGGTGACTTCACCTTGATAATTGGCCTCTGGGGCGGCTGGTTGTAAGAAGGTGTCGCCAATGGGCAGTTCTACCGTTGTCCCAGCTAGGGGAGAATGCAAATGATAGCGGTTTTGTAATTCTTCTAAACTGGTTAAGTCTGCTAAATAGGCGGCTGAACCATGTACAAAAACGACGTGTTGGGGGCGTAAATTATGAATTAACTGGGTTGTGCCAGGCCCGTCGCTGTGCTGTGCTAGTAAGTAGCTTTCTATGGTTGTGGGTGCGGCATATTTTTTTCTGACGCTGACATCAATTTTTTCTGGTAGTAATATTAGCCAATGGCCTGTTTCGGCGCGGCAGTATTGACTCAAGTCTGCTGTGATATCTGTGAGAATAATGCAGGGTGATTTGCCTATCTGATTTCGATGTTCTGTTTGTAACCGCCGCACACGGGGACGGACTCTCTCATCCCAAAATAGGGGCTGATGACGGGCAAAGTTTTGGACTGATGGTGGTAAGTAAGGTAATAGTTCCAGATAAGCATCACATCCTCTAGCCACAGCACCATCTACCCAAATATCTAAATCTCTGCCTGTGAAATGGTGATGGGAACGTAATAACATTAATAGTTCTTGCCCTAAACCTAATGCGGGTGTGGGTAACAGCACAGAATTACCATCCGCGATCGCGCGATTGATGCGTTCGGCGAGTTGGTTTTCTTGATGACGGCGGTGGGGGTGGCGAGATGTGCCGTAAGTCCCTTCCACTATCAGCACGTTGACATCTGAACCCCGCAGTTCTTCTAACCGTAAACCTTCTACTAATCGAGAGTTGGATAGAAAAAAATCTCCTGTGTATAGGACTTTATACACACGCTGGGCTGTGGTGTATGTGAGGAGAATCGCTACAGCCCCTGGTAAATGTCCGGCGGGAAAGAGTTCTACGACTAGCCCTTTTTGTAATTCAATGGGCGATCGCAATGGTAAGGCTTGGCAAAACTGGGGGATTTTTTCTTGTTCTAACCAATTTAAAGGCAGCAGCTTGCTGGTTACTTCACTGGCACAAATGGGTAAACTAGGAAAGACTTGGTGTAGTGAGAGTAACCCTCTAGCATGGTCTGGGTGGGCATGAGAGACTAAAACTAAATCTGCTGGTAGCTTTGACGATGGCGATACATTTTTTTGTAAGGACGAAATGTCCGCTAAACCACAGTCTAGCAGGATGCGATGTGGCCCCATCCGCACCAACAGGCATACACCCTCATCTTGATGCTGAACACTGTAAGGAAAGCATTCCAATTCTGTTGAAGTTTCCTCAGTGTCAGCTTGGGAGTATGCTGACAAATTATCCCTCATTTTTTTCTCCCATCCAATCTCATTATCTTTGACATTTCCCAAAAGCCAACATTGCTAAGAGTTTTGCTTTTGTAGCTTAGGGGTAAGTTTGACATTTTGCCTCTCAACCCTAAAGAAATGGATTGTTGATTGGGGAGGATACCTTCTGCAAACGCTCACTGGTTGGGAAACCCTGATTAAAATAAACCTCAGTTTAAAGGCGCAGGGGAACTGGCCTTTAACCTTGAGTGATCAATGGGCAGAGCCATTACCGTGATAGTTATCAGAATCATAAAACCCATTTTTCGTCCCAAAGAATAGGCACGAGATAGAAAATATAACGGTTAACCCAACGAGAATCAGCTTTACATCCATTGGTTTATTACCCTCTCATCAAGACTTTCTTATATTAATAGCGCGATTTTGTGATCTAGCTGAATCACTAGAAAATCTTTAACTATGCTTGGGTTGATGAAGCAATAAGTAGTTTTACTACTTTCAGTCAAATTGTAAAACTTTTCAGATCCCCTGTCTATCAACGTAATACGCCTTTACAAAGCAGTCTTGGCTCTAGGGATTTCTGTACTTAGTATTTTATTGTATTAATTTACTTTGCACACTACAGTTTACTGAATAAACTTTAAGTATTAAATATCTATATACAAAATATCAGTAATTAAATATTTTAACTACATATTTCTTGTATACTTTTATTTTAATTACAATACATCCAAATTTTTAAACATCTAAACATTTAAATGCTTAGATGTGCGACAATCAGAAAATTATGTGCATTGAAGAATGAAATGATTATTACGGTGGCGGCTTTCAAAGGTGGTGTGGGGAAGTCAACAACCGCCTTACACTTAGCTACATATTTCCAAAATCAAGCTGATACCCTTCTGATAGACGGTGATTTAAACCGTATTGCTTTAGATTGGTCAAATCGCGGTTCTTTACCATTTAAGGTGGCTGATGAGCAGCAGGGGGTAAGTTTAGCTAGGCTTTATGAGCATATAGTCATTGATACCCCAGCGCGTCCAGATATAGATGAGCTAACAACCCTAGCTAAAGGATGTGATTTATTAGTCATTCCGACTACTCCAGATGCGATCGCTTTAGCTGCAACGTTACAAATGGTGGATTTGCTGAGAAATTTAAAAGTAAAGTATAAAATCTTGCTAAATATCATTCCACCACATCCCAATAAAGCTGGAGAAGAAGCCAGAACAACCCTATTAAATGCAGGCTTACCTGTGTTTAAATCTGGAATTCGACGATTAGCTGTTTTTCAACGTGCGGCTTTAGAAGGCGTGCCGGTGAATTTAGTCAAAGATGCTTACTCACAAATAGCTTGGCGGTGTTACACCGCAGTAGGGAAGGAGATTTTACCGTGAATAATAAGAAAAAAACTAGTCGTTTTGACGATTTAATTGATGCAGCGCGCAGTCGTCAACAGCGAGATCAGCCACAGCCAACATCAGATACACCCACTTCTACCACTAAAAGCACAGATCCAGCTTATGCGCGGACAACTATCTACTTACCTAAGCAACTCCATCGCCAATTAAAAGCGGCGGCTGTGGCGCAGGAGAGACAAATGAGTGATATTGTGGCTGAACTTGTGGAACAGTGGTTAAAAAAGGCGGGAAGTGAGGATACAGGAGGGTGAATGAAAAAGCAGAGGAGCAGGGAGCAAGGGAGCAGGGGGGAGAAGCAAGCTACAAAATTCAAAATAAAACAAGGCTTTTTTAGATGATGCGACCTGCGTCATCACATTTTTCAATCTATGCCAATTTAAACAGAATGACGCGCTTTATACATGACAAATTCGCCAAAGACTATCTTGAAGAACTACTCAAAGAGTATGGAGAAATCAAGACATCAGAAAAAGTTGCAGGCGAAATCAAAGAAATTGATGTTTTCTTCATTCCTAATCAACAGCGAAACGCTAATTTACAAATTCTAGGTTTACTAGGAAGATTTGCTCAAAATCCTGCAATTATAGAACCCTTCCGCAATCCAGCATCTACCGATGAAATCTGTGATTGTATTCTCAAATTGTTGGAAATCAAAGCTTTACTAAGACGAGAAGCTAAAGCCAATAAAACCAAACTTCAAGACTCAGAAATTCCTCAATTGTGGGTTCTTACTCCCACAGTCTCGGAAATGAGATTATCCAGCTTTGGAACGGTACAAAAATCAGATTGGTTAACAGGAGTACATTTTCTTCCAGATGCGCTAAGAACGGCAATTGTCGCCATACATCAACTACCACAAATACCGGAAACACTATGGTTGAGGCTTTTGGGCAGGGGAAACGTGCAATCACAGGCAATTATCGAACTGCAAGCGTTACCATTAAATCATCCATACCAGAGAGCAACACTGGAACTAGTTTATAACTTGCGCGAAAATTTAAAAGTCAATCAAGAATTAGAAGCGGATGATAGGGAGTTAATTATGCGATTAGAACCACTGTATCAAAGAGATAGAGAACAAGCCAAACAAGAGGGCAAGCAGGAAGGAAAGCAAGAAGGGAAACAAGATTTAATACTACGCCAACTCAATCGCCGGATTGGTGAAATAGATGCTGCATTCATCGAGCAAATTCACGAATTATCGCTGGAAAAGCTAGAGAACTTGGGAGAAGCGTTACTAGATTTTGCTACTGTTGCTGATTTAGAAGCTTGGTTTAACCAAAAATAACTAAAGTACAATTTCTTCGCCCTTATTGGTGAAGCGAACTTCTTGAATTTTCCACTGAGAATTACTAGTAAGTGTTTTGCGGAGACTACCAAAAAGGGCAAATTGTTCACAGCTAGAAAGGGAGGCGAATTGACGTTTAGATTGGGGTGCAAGTCGTAAATCAACGGTAGCAACACCATTTTTAACTCTGACACGATAACCAGATACGCTAAAATCAGCCGTGTCTTGTTCTTCTATAATTCTACCTACGGCATTAGTTAAGGGTTCTGTGGCTGGTACAGTGACTTTTTGCGGGACAAATTCCTGGCACTGAACATCACTAGTATATAAAGTGACATTTACTGTCTTACTAGAGATAGCTTTTGAGGTGTCGTTGGGAGATTGGACAGTGTTGGATTTGGCTCTTAGTTGAGCCATGCTTTGGTTTGGGGTGCTAGATATACTATTTGGTGTTGTGCTGGCTTCTGGGAGGTTGTTGGTGCAGCTAGCGGTGGTAGCTGCGATCGCGGCGATGATTAATGGTAAAAAATATCTGGAAGTCATAATCTATAACTTTAATTGTGTATCTTCTTTCTTAACTTCAGTTTTACTACTATCTATTCCGCAGAAAATCCCATACTTTCTAGCTTAATTCTACTACTTTAATATTAGTAAGAATGTAAAAATAATCTTATTCTAGAATATAGAATATACATAATTTGAGTATGGTGTGACACACTCTCAAGTGTTCTACGCACTGAAATCTCTATCTTATCTAATGTTTTCTAGTCCCTATTATGCCTGCAAATACTTTTAACCCCCGCAATTCTGAATGGGAAGGTATACCGATTGAACAATGGGATGCTTCTAAATGGAAGCTATGGAAACCTAAACATTCAAGTGCTGATGAACAAGCGAAGTTAGAACGCGAATATCTCCGTATTAAATACGCCATTCAACAAGCTAACACAGCTTTACACTTAGATAGAGTCAAGATTAAATTAAAACTCACCAGTCCCAAAACTATCGGCTTACAGGGTACTTTCCCTTGTAAACCTGGAGACTTTGGGAAACAAGGTAGTCCTAATAAACAATACACAATCTCTTGTGGCTTTACTGCTAACGATGCAGGGGTAAAGATGGCAGTATTAAAAGCTAGAGAATTAGATTTATTATTAATTACTAAACAATTTCAATGGACTCCAGAGTTACTAGGTAAGCAAGCGCAGAGAATAGAACCTGTAAATCAGGGTACATCAACAAAACTGATTGCAGAGTTAATCCAAGAATATGAGCGAGAATTCTGGAAGACTCACGAACAGAATAGGCGGGGTATTAAAACTTGGGAAAGTCATTATCTCCGACATCTAAAAAAACTCCCTCCAGATGTCCCACTATCGACACAAGCCTTAGAAGAAGCTTTAGAAAAAACTCGTCCCAATACATCATCACGGTTTTTTTTAGTATGGCAACTCAAAAAATTCTGTGATTTTTGTGGTTTTGACGAATCCAAAACTATTTATGCCTATGCTACGGCTAAACCCCAGCCAACTATCCGCAAAATTCCTTCAGATGATGAAATCATTCAAGGCTATTTACAAATGGGTATGCCGTTATCAGTATACACAAGTAAAGATAACCTGACACAGCCAGAACAATGGCAATGGGCTTATGGAATGTTAGCAACTTATGGCTTAAGACCTCATGAACTGTTTGCGGTAGATTTAGAGGCATTTATCAACCCCAATAATACATTTAATTTAGTGAATTTGAACCCCAGTTTAACGGAAGGAACGAAAACAGGTGAGCGTAGTTGTGGGATTCCTCCCTTACATCCTCAGTGGGTAGAGTTGTTTCAATTAAAGAATATCAGATTACCTTTTAATGAAGGTAAGTTGAGTAATCGAACTGCAAAACTTTACGTCCGATTTAGGAACAGTAATTTAAATTTTAGACCCTATGATTTACGCCATGCCTATGCTATTCGTGGGCATCGTTTACGTGTGCCAATTAAAACTATGGCTGATTACATGGGACATAGTGTGCAAGAGCATACCAAGACTTACCAAAGATGGATGAATGAAGACACTAATTTAGAAATTTATAAGGAGGTAGTAATTCATAGACAAGGTACTTCTAAGGAAGCTCTGAAGGAAAGAATTAGCGAATTAGAAGCTGAAATTTTAGCTTTGAAAGCTGAAAATGCAACATTAAAACAGTTATTAATTAAACATCAAATAGGAGAAATGTTAAGTTAGAATTAAGATTAATTTGCATAAGTGCAGAATAATTCGTTTGTAGACATTAGAACGAAGAAGCACTGTATATTAGACATCTCCAATTTTGAATTTTGTAGCTTGCTTCCCGTAAGGGTATTTTGAATTTTGAATTCGGAGCGAAGCGACGTGACTTGATGCTATGAGCCAGAGATTGGGAAACATAGATAGTGATGTTACCAGCAAACTCTGAATCAGGAAGTGGCGCAACTATGGCTGATCATCTGATAACCGTAGATAGAAATACTTATGAAGCTCTACAAAAAGAGTTAAAACAGCTACGCCAACTAGTGGCAGATGAGAAGCAGAAAGTCAGCCAAGAACAGATGCGCTTATTTATGGAATATACACCGGCAGCGATCGCAGTTTTTGACCGAGAAATGCGCTACTTGCTGGCTAGCCGTCGTTGGCGCGAAAATTTAGGCTTAGGGAATCAAGATATTATTGGCCATTCCCATTATGAATTCTGCTCGGAAGTCTCCTCATTTTGGCAGACAATTCACCAACGTTGTTTGAGTGGCGCAATTGAAAAGTGCGATGAGGACGCTTTTATTCGCCTGGATGGCACAACTGATTGGGTAAAGTGGGAAATACATCCTTGGTACGAACATTCCGGTGTGGTGGGCGGTACAGTGATGTTTACGGAAGTGATTACTAAACGTAAACAAGCAGAGATAGCTTTAGCCAATAGTGAAAGACGTTTGCAGGATATTGCCAATAATTTACCAGGGGCAATTTTTCAATTTACATATTGTGATGGTGTTTGGCGAATAGATTATGTCAGCGATTTTATTTGGGAATTGGCTGGTATTACTGCTCTAGAAATGATGGAGGATTTAAGTAGTTTTATCGGGCTTATCCATCCAGAGGATACAGATAATTATGTTGCTTCTGTGGTTGAGGCAATAGAAAATCTTACTTCGTGGCATTATGAGGGACGCTTGGTGAAGCCTAATGGTGAGATTCGCTGGTGGCAGGGAGACTCAACTCCTACGAGAAATCATCAAGGGGAAGTCATCTTTTGTGGTGTGATGTTAGATATTACGGAACGCAAACAAGCAGAAGCCGAACTCAAACGCTTGAATGAAGAATTAGAAACCAGAGTTGAGGAACGGACAAAGGCTTTATTGGAGAGTGAAGCAAGATTTCAAAGATTAGCAGACAATGTGCCGGGGATGCTTTACGAATTTCATCTCCAGCCTGATGGTACACAGTTTTTTTCCTATGTTTCATCTGGATGTCAAGAAATTACGGGTAGAAGTCCAAAAGAATTACAATATGATGCTTCTCTATCTCTTACATATATTCACCCTGAAGATGTACCTCATGTTCAAGCTGCAACTTCGCTTTCTGCCCAAACTATGCAAAAGTTTGAACATGAGTGGCGTGTCATTACCACTACTGGCGAACAGAAATGGGTGAGGGCGGTTTCTAAACCAGAACGCCGCCAAGAGGGAGAAATAGTTTGGTATGGCTATCTATTAGATATTACTGCACAACAAGCTGCGCTACGCGATCGCCAACAAGCACAACAACAGCTACAACAACAGGCGCAATTCTTACAAAGTATCTGGGAAGGTGTAGATTATGGTATTTGTGTTTTGGATGTTTTGGATGATGGCGCAGATTATCGCTTTGTGAACTTCAATCCTGCCATGTTAAGAAATAGCCTCACGCCTTTAGAACATTGGTTGGGGAAAACAATTACAGAAGCGTTACCTGAAGATATGGCTAATCGCTATCGTCAACACTACAAAGAATGTATTCAATCGAAAAAAAGCATATTCTTTGAGGAATGTTTCCGCTATGAAGAAGTGGAAACTTGGTGGTTAATTAATGCTACACCTCTTTGGGATGATAATTCTCGCATTTCTCAAATTGTTGTCACGTCAACAGAAATTACTGAAACCAAAAAGGCTGAACAAGAACGCCAATTATTTGTCTCAGTCATTGAAAATAGTAGTGATTTTATTGGTTTTGCAACTCTTGCAGGCAAACCTATATTTCTGAATGAAGCTGGTAGGAAAATGGTGGGTTTAGATCATCCATCATTCCCTGAAGACTTAAACATCTCTGAATTCTTTTTTCCAGAAGATAGAGAATATGTACAGCAATCTATAATTCCTAAAGTTATACAACATGGTATGTGGGAAGAAGAGATTCGCTTCCGACACTTTCAAACCGGAGCAGAGATAATCGTTGATTACAATATGTTCATTCTGAAGAATCCAGAAACGAACGAACCTTTGTATTTTGCTACTATTACTCGTGATATTCGAGAACGTAAACAAGCTGAAGCCGCACTCAGAGAAAGTCAACATTTAATTCAGCGCATTGCTAATTCTACACCTAATCTCATCTATATTTTTGATTTAGAAGAACAACGTAACGTTTACGCCAACCGAGAACTTTATAGTCTGGTTGGCTATTCTATAGAAGAAGTGCAGAAGATGGGAGACAAGTTACTCTTCAATCTTTTACACCCAGAAGACTTGGCAAAAATCACAATTTATCACCAACAATTTCTCACTGCTAATGATGGTGAGATTGTAGAATTTGAATTTCGGGTTAAAGATAAGAATAATGAATGGTGTTGGTTATACAGTCGAGAAACACCTTTTAATCGCAATGCTGATGGTAAAGTTAAGCAAATTTTAGGGGTATCAACCAACATCACAGAACGTAAACGAGCCGAAATAAAATTGCAACAACAAGCTGAAAGCTTAGAAGATACTGTGCGGGAATTGCAACTTACCCAAGCTCAACTGATTCAAAGTGAGAAAATGTCTTCATTAGGTAATATGGTTGCGGGTGTAGCTCATGAAATTAATAATCCTGTGAATTTTATTCATGGTAATTTAATTCCCGCTAGTGAATACGCACAAGATTTATTGCGCTTAGTGGCACTGTATCAAATATATTATCCTTATCCGCCAGCAGAAATTCAAGAAACATTAATTGATATTGAATTTGATTTTTTGAAGGAAGATTTAGTCAAACTGCTGAAATCTATGCGTGTCGGAACTCAGCGCATTCGCGAAATTGTTCTATCACTCCGTAATTTCTCTCGCTTAGATGAAGCAGAATTTAAGGATGTGGATATTCACGAAGGTATTGATAGCACTCTGATGATTTTACATAATCGTTTGAAATCTAAACCAGACCATCCAGAAATTTTGGTAATTAAAGAGTATGGTGAATTACCTCTGGTGGAATGCTACCCTGGACAGCTGAATCAGGTATTTATGAATATTTTGAGTAATGCTATTGATGCTTTGGAAAGCTTATGTATGAGTGAACAGGGAGAAATTACAATTCGGACTGAAGTTATTCATAGTAATTGGGTGAGAATTAGTATTGCAGATAATGGTACGGGAATTCCTGCCACAGTGGTTTCCAAGTTATTTGACCCCTTCTTCACTACTAAAAGTGTAGGTAAAGGTACAGGTTTGGGTTTATCTATTAGTTATCAAATTGTCGTTGATAAACATAAGGGCAAATTATATTGTCATTCAGAACCAGGGAATGGTGCAGAGTTTGTGATTGAAATCCCCATCACTCAAGCAGTAGGTTAATTCCAAACTATCCCCAAATCTAAAATAAATCCTGGTAGAATATCTTCTCCTGATAGTTGGGTAGGACTATCGAGAATTTCTGCTGGCTGATTTTGACGATAAATTTCTACTTGTTTGGTTTGGGGATTAATTAACCAACCTAACTTTACTTGGTTATCTATATACTCGCGCATTTTGGCTTGAATTTCCTCTAAGTCGTCACTGGGGGACATTAACTCTAATACAAAGTCTGGTGCTATTGGGGGAAATTTCTTTTGTTGTTGTGGTGTGAGTGCATCCCATCTAGCTTTTTTGATCCACGCTACGTCAGGAGAACGATTTGCACCATTGGGTAATTTAAAACAGGTGGAAGAATCGAAACATACACCTAATTTGGCTTGGCGATTCCAGATGACAAAATCAGCACCAATTTCTATATTAAATTTTCCTGTTTCTCCTCCTGTGGGTGGCATAACTATGATTTCTCCTTTAGCATTGCGCTCAAATTTAACTCCAGGATTTTCTTGACACATTTGATAAAACTGCTCGTCATTTAGTTGAATAATGCGGTTGAGGTTGAATGTAATTGCTGTCATTGAACTTTGCTCCTAGTCTAAATTTTTACCTCAATTAAGCTTAGTCTCTGGAGTAGTTTAATTAAAAATTATTGTAAATATTATACATAATTCATTTCTAAAAAAATGGATAATTCCTAACAGAAATTATTGACTTTATGCTTGACAAGTATAATTTTATACTTTATTATTTAAGCATGATAAAGGCGATCGCCCAATCCGGTCAAGAAGAAAGCGATCGCCGTTATCTAGCCCCTCTAACAAGGAGATAATTACAATGATGGCACAGTTCACACAATACTTGCAGAGTGCAGATATAGATACACTCAACCTCAATCACTCTTCTACACAGCCAGTTCCCCAAAGAGACAAGATTAAGCATTTGCTCATCGGTTCTCCCCAAGCTGTTACTAGTACGATTCGCTATTTGCAGGTCATTGGTTACGCTAGTGTGGGTGATTGGAGTCCACTGTTACCTACGGCTAACCAAGGTGAGGTGATGAGTATTTTAATCCGGCAAATTTTCATCTAATAACTTAGATTTAGAGGCGTTGCAATGTAACGTCTCTACAGTGCTTTTAAACCACAAATTCAAAGTCTCTCTCCTCCCAGGAGAGAGATTTAGAGAGAGGTTTTCCAGATGCCGTGAAAAGTCAGAATGGAGGTAAGCACACGTTGATTTGCATAACTCCAATGGTTTATTTCATAATAGTTGTGAATTGTGTGCCAATAAATGCAAGAGGTGGTTGCTCATGTTTCAACTCAATATTTCGCTTCCTGAGCAATTGCAAGAATTTCTTGAGCAACAAGTTGCGACTGGTGGCTACGCTAATACGAACGAATATATTAATTATCTCATTTTCCAAGAACAGCAGCGTATCGCCCAAAAACAGTTAGAATCGCTACTTATTGAAGGTCTTGATAGTGGAGAAGTTGTAGAAGTAACAGATGAGTGGTGGGAGGAAAAACGCGCTAAACTCGTTGAACAACTACGTCAGAGACAGTAATGGCCAGACGGATTGTTATTAAGCCACAGGCGAGTTTAGATATTGATGAACACTTTGCTTACATCTCGCTAGAAAACTCTGATGCTGCGTTGCAATTCTTCGACTCTGCACGACAGACATTTGCACAGTTATCACGAACACCTGGGATGGGTAGCCTTTATTTATTGGAAAATCCACGTTTGCAAGGGTTGCGTAAGTGGGCTGTGAAGGGTTTTAAGAAATATCTGATTTTCTATTTTGAGCAGGAGGATAGCATTGAAGTTGTGCGGGTTCTCTATGCTGGGCGGGATATTGAAAGAATTTTAGAGCAGCAGTTATGAAACTCAGTACAAAAATTTTTATTGAGCCGGACAAGTCTTCGGTTTTGCAACCTACCAAGCTATCCGACTCGGTTTGATTTTCGGAGGTCGTCACCTTCCTCACTGGTTCAGGTCTGGACTCCCTAATGTACGCTCGATAAATTCCCACTTACCGACTCTGACGATAGGGCGTACTCACGCCACAGCCACAGCCACCACGCGAAACCCAACGTTGTTGTTACGATTCGCGCGCGCGTTCCTATTGCGATTGGCAGAACGGCAATTCCTGGCATTGTTGTTCCAACTACCGCCACGCAGCAGCTTGATGTTATTATTGCTACCTGCTAACCATGCACTACTATCTGTCGGCGCGCCTTGGTAGCCATTATTATATACATCTTGACACCATTCCCATATATTACCACACATATCATATAAACCGAAAGCGTTCGGCGAAAATATCCCTACATTTGTTGTTTCTTTACGATATTTACCTTTAGTTGCTGCACCATAAGGATAGTTACCATCATAGTTAACTAAATCTGTAGTGATGGTTTCCCCAAAATAAAACGGCGTGGTTGTCCCTGCACGACAGGCGTATTCCCATTCCGCCTCACTGGGTAGCCTGTAGGTTTTTCCTGTTTTCTGACTCAATTTCTGACAAAATTCTACCGCATCATCCCAACTGACTTGCTCTACAGGTCGTTTATCACCTTTGAAGTAGGAAGGATTATTTTTATTGCCTATAATCTTTTGAAGAATATTACTACCACCCATAACTGCTTGATACTGTTCCTGGGTGACTGGATATTTCCCCATAAAGAAGCCGGGAACTGTCACCTGATGCTGTGGTTTTTCATTGTCATGTCCTTCCCCTTCCGGTGAACCCATCATAAATGTTCCCCCTGGTATCTGCACCATCTCCAACTTGACACCATTCCCCAAGTCTTCTGCAAAATATTTTGCTGTCCGGTTTTGGCGGTTGGTGATTTTCCCTTGTGCGTTTACCGTCACTACTTCAAATGAAAAGGTTGGTAAGGTGTCTTTTGGTGGTTCTTTAACAGTACCCGACTTAGACGGCTCTGGAGACGTAATAGTTTGAGGGTGTAATAACCTCTCAATTGCATCTAGCTCATTCTCCAGATGCTTTAGCTCAGTTTTTTCCTGTTGAAGTTGCTGTTCTAACTGAAACTTTCGACTAGGATCAGTCTCAATTGCGAAAGCTGCTCCGATACGTTTGACTTTCTCGTTCCGAGTTTCCCATTCTCGTTGGAGTCTATTTCGTTCTTCTTCCCGCCTAAGTTTCTGACTTTCGCTGAGATTTTGATGTGTTGGCTGTGGAGTTTCTACCTTAACTGGTTGTGGCTGTACATTGATTCGCAACAAAGCTATTTGTTCTAAGGCTTCTATCGCTTCCAAGTCTTGTCCTGATGCAGCAGCTAACACTCGAATCCAAAGTTGCTTGGCTAAATCAAAATCTTTTTTGAACTGCGCGCGATAAGCATCATTTTTCAGTGTGGCGATATCCGCTAGGGTGGCGTGTCGCGGTACAAGTATGAGATGAGATTTAGTTACAGGTTCAGCAATAATATAAGGTGTTTGCCTCTTATTATTATGCTGACGCACCAATTCCGGTACGCGAAAACTGAGATACTGATTTAACCTTTCAACTGTGGCACATTTACCCTGAATTCCCAACCCTTCCAATAACGCACAGGTAAAAGCACCTTGCTCTAATGCTGCAATCTCATAAGAATACTCCTGTGGACTACAGGAAAATATACTAATAACTCCTTGTTGACGCGCTTCCTCTGCTGTTTGTCTCCCAATACCTTCGCCAGCACGAGTTCCTAAACTACGACAAGCATCTAAAATCAACACAACATTATCCGCACCACACCGACGCAGGCGTTCAGTTACTAAGTTAATGGAAATGGCTGTATTTTCAATATCTTCTGGGTCGCCATCACTAGGCATGAGATAATCTCTTCCAGCATGGCGGCTACCATGTCCACTGAAGAAAAACCAAAAGTTATCACCCGCGCCCATAAAGGGAGTTTCAAATAACTGGCGCAAAATTCGCAGTAAATTAGCGCGGGTGGGACGAGTTGATTTACCGCCAATATCGGGGGAATCATCAGAGAAGAAGAACACCTGATTAAACCCCGCCTCGTTGCGGAGGAAATCCTGCATTAACATTGCATCCCGCTTGGCATAATTTAGCGGTTGCAAATAATCATACTGGTTAACGCCGATCGCGATCGCTAAATTCTTCGCCATCCTATTTTGGTTCTTGTCGCCTAAATACTAGCTTAATCGCGCCTTTTCCGCCTGCTTTGGCACCGTTACCGATTAGTTTAACTTCACCTTCAGCACTAATTTCTACGGATAACTCGATTTCGTCTAGCTGCATTCCGTTGTTCGTTTTGGCTTGCTGTTCTGCACGACTAAACAAGCGTCCGACTACTTCTAGGAAGTGTGCCATTTCTTGTTCTAATTTCTGGGTGCTGACTTTGACTGCATCGCCTACGCTTTTGGTGGTTTCTGTGGTTTCTTCTCGCCAACTGCGGGTATTACCAGTTATACCTTTAGTACCTTCGGTAACGGTAATTTGCGGTGCTTCGTCGGTGACTATCCAAATGCTGTCTGAGGATGTGTCTGTCATTTTTTTAGTATTTTTGCATAGTAATTATGTATAGGATTTTCTCACGCAAAGGCGCAGAGACGCAAAGAGGGAGAGGAAGGGCGATCGCTGTGATGAGGTGATTATTTACAATAATGGAAAAATACCCTTGCTCATAAACCTATGAATGTATCTTTAACTCCAGAATGTGACCCCACAGGATGTTGCTGTTTGTTCAGTTGTGAAAGCTGAACTTTTTTATGGTGCAGGTAAAAGCAAAAATCCCCAACGTTCTTTGGCTTTACAATTAGCTTTTCTGAACCGATTTATTTCTCTACCTTTTAATGATGTAGCCGCTAACGTTTCCGGTGGAATTCGTGCTGAGTTGGCAATGTTAGGGACACCTACCGAGCCTTATGATTTGCAATAGCTGCAACCATAATTTAATTTTAGTGACGCACAATATCCGTGAATTTAGTCGAATTAATAGGTTACAGTTTGAAGATTGGGAGAATGATGACTGATTGTGTGGCAGCGATCGCCATCTTCATTAGACAATAGTTTTTATGTCCTCATCAGGATATAATTCACCTACTCTCAATATCACAATAAGTTACTTATGTCATTAATAAAGTGAATATTTGTAGTAAAATTTTACATTCAAAAGTAAGCAAAAATTAAGAAATGAGTTTTTGATCAAAGGCTAAGATTTAGATATAGCAAGGAAAAATAATGGTTCGACCGCGCAAGATTTTTGCTCAACATTGGCTCAAAAGTGATAAGGTATTGGATGCGATCGTCAAGGCGGCTGATTGTAGTACAAATGACCGCATCCTAGAAATCGGCCCCGGTACAGGTATTCTCACCCGTCGTTTACTACCTTTAGTACAGTCTTTATTAGCTGTCGAAATCGACCGCGATTTGTGTAAATTATTAGTGAAACAATTAGGGAATAAAGACCACTTTCTCCTACTGCAAGGCGACTTTCTCACATTAGATTTAGCCACCAACTTAACAGCATTTCCCAACTTTCAAAATCAAAATAAAGTTGTGGCGAATATCCCCTACAATATTACCGGGCCAATTATTGAAAAACTCTTAGGTACAATCGCCAATCCTAACCCCACACCTTTTGAGTCAATCGTGTTACTAATTCAGAAGGAAGTCGCGGAAAGATTATATGCTAAAGCCGGCTCAAAAACCTTTGGCGCATTATCAGTGAGAGTTCAATATTTAGCTGAGTGTGAGTTAATTTGTCATGTCCCCGCCAGCGCATTTTATCCACCACCAAAAGTAGATTCCGCCGTTGTTAGGTTGCGTCCCCGACAAATAGAAACACCAGCTAACGACCCCAAAAAATTGGAGAACTTAGTTAAGTTAGGCTTTGGTGCAAAACGCAAAATGCTAAGAAATAACCTGCAATCTGTTATTGATCGCGATCGCCTGGGTCAATTACTGGAACAATTAAATATAAACCCCCAAGCCAGAGCTGAAGACATCAGCACACAGCAATGGGTAGAATTAGCCAACTTGTTGATAGTTGACTGGGAAACCCAAAAGTAGTCCCCACTCTTTAATTTTGAATTTTGAATTTTGAATTGATCATGCGTAGTTACACTTTAATTGCTCCCGCCAAAATCAACTTGTATTTAGAAATCATCGGCGACAGACCAGATGGTTATCATGAATTAGTCATGATCATGCAGAGTATCGACCTCGCCGACAAAATTGAAATAAAATCTATTAGCAGTGAAACTATTCAAGTACATTGCAACCATCCCCAAGTCCCAACAGATAAAAGTAATCTTGTATATCGCGCCGCCGAACTCATGGCGAAAAAATTTCCCGAAGCCTTCGCTAAATACGGTGGAGTTGATATCACCCTCCACAAGTACATACCAGTAGCAGCCGGCTTGGCTGGAGGTTCAACCAATGCAGCAGCAGTTCTAGTTGGAATAGATTTACTTTGGAACTTAGGACTAACTCAATCAGAACTTGAAGAACTTGGTGCGACACTCGGCTCAGATATCCCATTTTGCATTGCAGGTGGGACAGTCATCGCCACAGGAAGAGGAGAACAACTTGCACCCCTGCCGAGTTTAGATCATATATATATAGTATTAGCTAAATATCGTAGTCTCGAAGTATCCACAGCTTGGGCATATAAAACCTATCGTCAAGAGTATGGTAGTAGCTATCTCAAAGATACCAACGACTTAGCAGCACGAGCCGCCGCCGTTCATTCCAGTGCAATGGTTAAAGCTATCTTAGATAAAAATGCCACAGAAATATCTCAACAACTGCACAATGATTTAGAGCGTGTAGTCTTACCCGCCTATCCCCAAGTTACACAACTACGAGAACTATTTGCAGCTCAAGCCGGTGTTATCGGAACAATGATGTCTGGTTCTGGCCCTTCAGTCTTTGCTATCTGTGCATCTCAAGCGGAAGCAGAACAAGTTAAGTTACAAATTAGAGAAGCAATTCCCGACGAAGATTTAGAATTATTCGTGACGCGCACAATTGCACAGGGAATTCAGGTGGCTTGAGTGCTGAGTAATGAGTAATGACTATTGACTATTGACTAATGACTATTGACTATTGACTATTGACTAATGACTAATGACTAATGACTAATGACTATTGACTATTGACTATTGACCATTGACTAATAACTAACTTATGACAGAACAAAACACGACACCAACCACAGATACAAACACACAAGTTACAGCTAGTCCGTTACGCTGTCTTACAGGGTCAATTATTTCTGGAGTGATGGGATATGGCTCATATTCTCTCATGATTGCGATCGCTACAACCTTCGCTCAAAAACCTATCACTTCTGATAACCAACTAGTCATCAAAATTACCTCCGCCGTTCGTACCCTGGTGGTGGGTATCGTCGCCTTGGGATCTGGAGTATTTACTATAGTAGCCATTGGTTTACTCGCTCTAGGAATACAACTACTATTCCAAAGCTTCACCAAAGAAAAAACGACTAATGACTAATTCACGGGCGGGTTTAACCAAAATATGTGTTTGAAAGTGTAAATTTCTCAAAGAACCCGCCCCTACCGGCTAACATTTGCCACAAGTTAGAAATAAGTGAATTTCGTCAATACATCCTTGTACATAAATATTGCTGCATAAGAATGATAATCGGGTGTAAGGGGAAGGAGGGCAGCGTCGCTGCCCTCCTTCCCCACCCCAATATTTGATTATCATTATCAGCAGGTTTGAAAGTAGGATTTCCTAACAGAAAAAATTATGTGAAACTCAGTTAAGACAAGTAATTGAGCGATTGTAAAAACCGTGAGTAGCAGCCGTAAAATCAATCGAGATCATGCCAAAAAGAAGCAACGGCCGATGGTGGAAGACGAAGTAATAGCATCGCATCTGTCGGCATTATTAACACCAGCCATTACATCCCAAGAAAATTACTATCGGCAACTGGGATTAAGAGATAGGATTCTCAACTTACCATTAATGGTGGCGGCGGTGCTAACTCTACTCTGGCGTGATGTTGCAGGAGTCACGGAACTGACAAGGATGTTATCAAGGGAAGGGTTTTTGTGGTGTAGACCCCTTGAGGTTAGCCAGCAAGCAATATCTCAACGGTTTTTAACTTTTCCGGCTCAATTATTTGAGAAAGTATTTAAAGATTTATTGCCACATTTACAAGCTTCTTGGCAAAGAAGAACTCAACGTAAAATTCCTCAAAGTGTTCAATTTACTTTGACGAAATTTGAAAAGATATGGATAGTAGACTGTTCAATCTTGGAAGCATTGTTTCAGAAACTTGAGAGCTTAAAAGACGCACCTCAAGGTAAATTAGCCGGAAAAATTGGCACAGTCATAGATTTAAAAAATCTGCTACCTGTAGAAATATGGTTTTGTGAGAATCCTAGAACTGCTGATACAAAGTTTGAAGCAGATATTTTAAATTTAGTTACTCCCAAGACTCTGCTTTTATTAGATAGAGGATTTTACCACTTTAATTTCTGGCTACAACTAATTGCTCAGAATGTGAACTTCATAACCCGGTTAAAAAAGGGAGCAGCAATTTATGTCCAGCAAGTGTTTACAGATAGCTTCTCTTTACGTGACCGTCTGATACGTATTGGTTCTGGCACAAAGAAGACTCCCTTTGTTACTCTACGTCTAGTTGAAATTCGTTCAGGCAAGACATGGCATTCTTATTTAACGAGTGTGCTTGACCCTACAGTTCTACCACCCTATGTTGTGGCTGATTTGTATCGCCGAAGATGGAGAATTGAAGATGCTTTTAATACTGTAAAGCGACTTTTAGGTTTAAGTTATTTATGGACTGGTTCAATGAACGGTGTTCAATTGCAGATTTGGGGTACTTGGTTATTTTATGCTGTGTTGGTCGATTTAGGTGATGCAGTAGCCGACGAACTTTCTTTACCTTTTGATTCCATTTCTTTAGAGATGATTTATCGCGGTTTATATCATTTTTATGTTGCTCATCAAAACGGTAAGGCAACTGACCCTATCAAATATTTTGCATCTCCTGACAATCAAGATTTAGGTATTGTTAAACGACAGCGAAAACCGAACATGAAGCTAATCGTTGCCCCCTTCCCTGAGAAACAACGTGGTTCACCTGAATTTTTCTTTCAACCACCTTCTCAAATCCCCTTGACAACTGCTTCACAACCTTAACTTGTGACCAATGTGGGAATACAAACTCAGGCTCAAGCACCAGAGACTCAGGATTTAGCTGAGATTTACCCGCATACAAGTATTTAAATAAAGCTTGCTTTTCTAAACGCACTGCGATCGCTCTTAGTAACTCTTCTATCGTCGAGGGTTTGGTAATATAGTCGTCAGCACCTAATTCCATTCCCTTACGGATAGCTGCCTTATCATCACTACCAGTCAGAAAAATAAAGGGAATAATGGCTGTTACAGGATCTTGACGCAGATTGTTTAAAACATCATATCCGTCCATGTCGGGCATGATAATGTCACAAATAATTAGGTCTGGTAAATGTTTTTGTGCTTGCTTAATTCCCTCAGCACCGTTTTCAGCACCAATTGTTTCAAAACCTTCCGACTCTAAAATATTTAAAAACAGATTGCGAGTATCAGTTTCATCTTCAATTACAAGGATTGTTATCGATGATTCTTGTATCATTTTTTCATCACCAATAGTTGTGTTCGGTAACAAATCACTAAAATCTACTAAAGTTTTGATAACAAAGAAAAAATAATTATCTTTAAAGAGATATATCACAAATAAAATGTATATCCAATATGTCAATCTTGTCATTTATATGACACAAAAATCTTAATATCTTTACCAAAGTTTAATGATGCTTGAAATATATATGGCAAAACCATTTGTATTTTTAAATTTAAATTTATTGATTATGATTGTTTGCTAATCAGTTTTATTTTCCCTCTTTTCAAGAGACAGTCAACAAATCTGAAAATAAATTTAGCATATTATTTCAAATAATAAAGATAAGCACCTCTGTGTGTTTCCGAATCACAAAAAATGGCAATCTCACCAATCATAGATGAGTTTTAGAAGATACAAAATAATGTTAATTTCTTCTTCACAGAGATTAAACTACATAAGAATACACCCAGTCATCTGCCGTGAGAAGTACATTTTTGAGGCTATATAGTTGAGTTAAGCTGAGTCATCTATCTTAAGCAATAGAAAATATTAAGCCAAAATGTATTTTGCTATACATAAAATATTGATAATTAAAATTGAGAAAAATTTAGCCTTAAAAAAACAGTAATGAATTGCTAAATAAATAGAACTGACAACCACAAAATATTCAAGATATTCAATCTCAGTTATATTTTTTTACTGATATTCAAAACATAAGTTTATTTTCTTGTTATAAATAATGGTATAATTGCTTGCCGCCAATATTTACCCTCCATTAGAGACAAAAATTAACGGTAATCCAAAAACGAAAAAAAAGATATATCTAGCAAAATAATAATCATATATCTACTGCACAAGATTGAGTAATCTTAGCAAAGAAGCTGCTTCTGCAAAACGGTTCATTTTTAGGAGTTGAGTTAGCTAGATAGATATTTATTCAGCAGATAAAAATACTAAATAGTGAAATCCACTCCTATTTTCAAGAACTATTTGCAGCAATTTGCTGATTCACCTGTGCTGTAGTGTCAAAATTTTTGAGTTGAGATAGTGATTGAGATAGGGAAACAAGCTAAATCAGGAAGCTCTCAAGCAAACTCTCCGGTAAGGTATGTTAAAACGCTATACTCCGTTCCACATACCACACAAATCATCCTATGATTTGCAATTCAAGTTCTCATCTAACCTTTGGAGATATTCTATATATCTCCCCGACTCACTGAGGAAAAAATGAACACTACACTAAATGATAGACAGGAATGCTGACCAGCAGTGAAAAATACCCTTTATCCATCTACTTAAAATCACAAAAAGTCAGCTAACATCATCATCAAACCACAGGTTGTATGCAGCCAATAAGACAATTCTTCACATAAAAGCAGCAAATAACCGAAGTAGCGGGAATAAGCATCTACCATAAAAAGTCCATAGTATTTGACAATTCCATAATGTAATTTCCAAAACAATTGGATGGGTTAAATAAAACTATGGTGTGCATCAAACTATCAACAAAACCAAGTTCAGCAATTTTATAAAGATTCAATTCTGTATATCTTATACACAACAAAGATATACAGGTATCTAACAGCACTTTATCTGACCATCTTTTAAAAAAGTCTTGCAATCAAGACTGAATCATCATCAGGGAAAAATATGTATCAACAAAACACCAGTTGTCATTCACAGAATGTCAAAAAAATAAATAACGAACAAATAGAACAGATTATCAAAGCCATTATTGCTGGAAAGTACTCCTGGGCTTGCGTTTTACTGCTACGGTTCTTCGGCTATAATCCTATGGAATATATGCCATATCGCACTTATATCCGATTGCTGAAAAACAACTGTTTAAACAAAAAAGTAAACACCCAAACATCAGAGAATCAAGAAATTTTTCGTCTGCAATCAAGCTGGATGCCAAATCAAAGGGTAGTGGATATAGAACACTATGTTTAATGACAGGATGTAAGGAGAAAAACCTCCGAATTTTAGATTTTAAATTTTGGATTTTGGATTGATGTTTTTTTGTTCATTTCCTGTACGATGGCGTAGCCTCTCGCAGAGAAAACAGTCAATCCAAATTATCCAAGTACCACATCTAAGGAGTGGTCGGGGTCAATCTAAAATCTAAAATCTAAAATCCAAAATTAACCTAGTTCGTCAGAGTTCTGCTATTTTAAATTTGGAAAATGTACCCAGTTAGTGCCGTTAACATCACCAGTTTACAACCAATGCTCAGAGAGATTGTTTGGCAGAAAAAGCAAGAAGTATCTCAGCTACACCAACAAATGTCTTTAGCATCCCTACAACGCCAGTTAACAGCTGCGCCAACCGTCCGAGACTTCTGCACTGCTTTACAACAAAATCTCCATAAACCCAGCCTGATTGCAGAAATTCAAAAAGCCTCACCCAGACGTGGAATCATCCGTACTGACTTTGATCCTATCGCGATCGCCCAAGCCTATGAAAGAGGTGGTGCAGCTTGTATTTCCGTAATTACCGACAGATGCTTTTTTCATGGCAGCTTTGAAATTTTACGCATCCTTCGCAAACGCATTACATTACCCTTACTATGTAAAGAATTTGTCATTGATCCCTGCCAAATTTATTTAGCACGCGCCGCCGGTGCAGACGCAATCTTGCTGATGGCTTCCATCCTCACAGATAGGGAAATACAGGACTTTTTACGCATCATTCACTATTTGGGAATGAATGCTGTAGTAGAAGTACATACCTTAGTAGAACTAGATAGAGTGCTGAAGCTAGAAGATGTCCGCATCATCAGTATTAACAACCAAAGCCTCGCAGACTTCTCCATTGATTTGAGTACCACTCAAAACATACTTGCTCAAAGGCGATCGCAATTACAAGACTGGGGTATCATCATAGTCGTAGAATCAGGACTATACACCCACGCTGACCTATCACTAGTCAAGCAAGCAGGTGCTAATGCAGTCATCGTCGGAGAATCTTTGATGAAGGAAACCGATATCGAAAAAGCTGTGCAGCTGTTATTGAAAGGGGTGTAGAACTATGGGGTATCTATTTTGCTGGGAAATCGAAAAATGACGGAAAATTTTTGCGGCTGAATCAGGAATTACTTCTAGATAAATTGTAGTAACCATTACTTATCTCAGCGAAACCCTGACCCCTGGAACACCCAGGGGTTTTTATTTAGGTAGTCAATAGTTAATAGTCATTAGTCAATAGTCATTAGTCATTAGTCAATAGTCATTAGTCATTAGTCATTAGTCATTAGTCATTAGTCAATAGTCATTAGTCATTAGTCCTTATACCAATTTACTCAAATTCTGGTACAGACCCAAACCCAAAAACCCATGCCAAGTCAGGATTGATTAATTGCTGTCTTCTCTACGAGAGACTGCACCAACTTAGCGGGACGTTAGTCCATTGCGAATTGGTCACTAGTTCTGCCCCAATTTTCCAATTTAATTAAACGTAATATAAAGATTGAGGAAAGTTTGTGAAAATCTATGTAGTCTAAACTATAGTCAGCATCAGTATATTTAACAATCATTCAAGGTAAAAGAAGATGAAGTGGCGAAATTGGTCATTACATCAAACATTAATTCTCAGTGCATTACTCACCTACAGTTGGATAAACCCAGGTTTAGCCCAAACAGATAAACCACTGACTCGCGCAGAAGTTTATAAAGTTATTAAAATTGTTGAACTCATCCTGCACAATCAAACACACAGGCGTGCAGAACTGAAAGATGTCATCGTTCCTAAAGATGCAGTTAAAACAGGAGCAAGTTCAGAAGCCCAATTATTTTTTAATGATCAATCTTTAATTAGGGTAGACCAAAGTAGTGTATTTCGTTTTGAGCCTGGATTACGGCGGTTTAAACTGCGTAATCTGATTGCTTTGAATGAAATGATATTTAAATTAGATGATGGTACAGCACTCATATTAAGTCCACCAGGAAGTGTAGGAACTGCCTTAGAAACACCAGAAACTAAGATTAATATTATCGCACCAAAACCAGCATTAGCCCAAAACCCAAACCGTCTTGTTGCTAGTAATAAAAACTTGAAAATTAGCCAAGATAACGATTTATATACACCAGCACAAAAAGCTAGTGCAGTTATGGTGATACATAACAAAGAACGCAATACAACACAAGTTTTTGCTCTAACAGATGGAGATATTAAAATATCTGATCAAAAAGAGAAGAAAACAGTCGCTTTGAAAGGTGGTCAAACTGTAGCTGTGAGAAATGGGATAGTTGGTAATCCCCAAGAATTTGATTTACAAGCTTTCTATAAAACAGTTTCGTTAACTTCTGGGTTAGGGCCAGGACAAGAAAATTTAGTCGCGCAAGAATCAACACCAGTACAAGAAACCCTCAAAGCAGTAAGAAGAGAAACCTTAGCCGCACTCAAAAATCAAGCTCAAAGATTTAGAGGATTTACTAGAACATTTCTCGCCGACGCACTGAACGGTACAGAAGGAGATTTAAATCCTCGTCCTGGTGTTTCCGTAAGAATTATTAACCCCAATGTCGTCACTGGGACATTTTATAAAACATCCAACAACACCGCAATATTTATTCCTGACAATAATCCTAATTCTCCTAGAAATATTAACGTAGATTTTGACCAGAGAACTATCACCATCGATGGGAATACAGGTGTGTCTAATAATGCCGGATTAAGTGGTAATAATGCTAGTGGTTCAGTGATTAATTCTAATGGTCAAATTACCCAAATTGATGTTTTTGGTGTAAACGGAGAAGAACCACAAAACAACATTCCCTACAGAGGAAGTTTGACGACTGGAATAGCACGCGATCGCTAAAAAGAAGGCAAAAGGCAAAAGGCAAAAGGAAAAAGAAAGATTTATATTTTCTCCCTGCCCCCTGCCCCCTGCCCCCTGCTAACGCAGTGATAGTATATTTTTTTAGCCATAACTCTCTTATCAGGTGTGAGAATCGATGTTTAATAAAAGATGTTTATTACTGCTTTCAGGAGCAGTATTTTTGAGTATCAATAAACCTGCATTAGCTGAAGAATTTCAAGTAAATAATCCTGAAATTGTTGAAGACTTTACCGACCAAACTACCAATATCTCAGATGTAGACTTACAAAAACAACTGCCTGAAAATACAGATAGAGTAACATCCGTATCACAATTATCTGATGTCCAACCTAATGATTGGGCTTTTGTTGCTTTACAATCTTTAGTAGAAAGATATGGTGTCATATCAGGCTATCCCGACGGCACATTTAAAGGCAATCGTGCCATGACTCGCTACGAATTCGCCGCCGGACTAAATGCTGTATTAACTAAAATTGATGAATTAATCACGGCTGGAGTCAGCGATAAAATTAGACAACAAGATTTAGAAACACTGCAAAAATTAATAGAAGAATTTGCTGCTGAATTACAGACCTTAAGAATCAGAATCGATAAATTAGAAGCACGTACAGACAGCATTGCCGCACAACAATTTTCCACCACCGTCAAATTAGGAGGACAAGCCATCTTTGGATTAGCTGGGGGTTTTGGTGGTGATCCTCCAGGAAAAGGAGAAGCTAAACCAATTTTTACCTATCTGAGTCAAATACAATTAGCCTCATCCTTTACAGGTAAAGACAGATTTCGCCTAGTCTTAGCTAGTGGAAATGCAGCCAATGATAGTTTCGGCAATCCCGACGCATTTAATACCAACATGGCAAGATTAGCTTGGCAAGCAGATTATGACAATCAAGTCAGGCTAGATTCTCTAGAATATCGCGTTGCGGGATTAGGCGATCGCGTCGTTTTCACCTTCAAACCCGTCGGCTTTAGTTTAAGTAGTGTTCTCAGCGTCAACTCACCCTACGCAGACGCAGGACAAGGTGCGATTTCCCTATTTGGTGGTTCAACTTCCATCTTCAAAATCGGTAGTCTTGATGCAGGTTTAGGTTTTGACTGGTTAGTATCCGACCAATTGCGCTTACAATTTGCCTACGGAACCAGAAATAGTAACGACAGCAGTCGAGGTTTATTCGGTGCAGACCACAGTGCTTTGGGTGTGCAGTTACTATATAAACCCACCCCTTCATTAATTACAGGTCTAGCCTATGTCAATGGCTACTCCAGTAACGCACAATTAGATACAGGCACAGGCAGTAGTAACGCGGATACATCCGGCGGCATCAACGAACCATCACAAATTCATGCACTCAACGCCAGTATGAAGTGGCAACTCACCAATCAATTAGTCCTTGGTGCTTGGGGTGGTATCGCTGTTACAGATTCCCTCACGTCAGATGCAGTCATTCTTAGTAGTACCTACACCGCAACTCTAGGTGTATATGACCCCTTTGGTAGAAAAGGCGACATATTGGGCTTCATCTACGGTCAACCCCTCAAATTAAATAACGGCATTGCAGTGGCAAATGTAGATGCTGGTAATTCCACCCACTACGAAGTTTTTTACCGTTATTTAGTTAACGATAACATCTCCATTACACCAGGCTTCTTTCTAGTTACCGACCCTGGACATATCTCTCGTAACAACGATATCTTCGTCGGTACTATCCGTACCACCTTTAGTTTTTAATACACAAAAACGCTTAGACAAGTAAAGTTCTAAGCGTTTTTGTATGGATTTATACCCATTCACTTGTTTCATGTTTATCAGGTGAAGTGGTATCACTCCTTGCACTTAATCCCAGAATATCTTTTTCCAGAGAAAAATCAACATTTAGTCAGTGACACTTTACATACTGTCATAAATTTCCCAAGATACATCAAATAAAGTATTAAAAGATACTGCATTAAAAAAACAGATGCCATGCCACTAGGCAGATATTCAACCAGCAACTCGCAAGCAAGTTTAGAATGAAAAGTAAAGAAATATTGCTGAAGTTACGGTAATGAAACGCATCGTTCTGATTGCTGGATTTGAATCATTTAACGCTGAACTGTACAGAAAAGCCGCATTGCTGGCGAAATCTCGCTGTACTGATTTAGATATTAGAGTATTTAGCGATCGCGATATTACCAGCCAACCCCAAGAAGTAGAAGCAGCATTACAAGGCGCAGAAGTATTTTTTGGTAGCCTCATCTTTGATTATGACCAAGTTTTGTGGTTACGCGATCGCATCAGTCAAATCCCCATCCGCCTAGTATTCGAGTCAGCCTTAGAACTGATGAGTTTAACCAAAATTGGTGCATTCGCCATTGGCGACAAACCCAAAGGAATGCCCAAACCCGTGAAATTCATCCTCGATAAATTCAGCAACGGACGCGAAGAAGACAAACTAGCAGGTTATATTAGCTTCTTAAAAATCGGCCCCAAACTCCTAAAATTCGTCCCAGTCCAGAAAGTCCAAGACCTCCGCAACTGGTTAATTATCTACGGTTACTGGAACGCCGGCGGCACAGAAAACGTTGCGTCATTATTTTGGACACTAGCAGAAAAATATCTAGATTTAAGAGTCGGCGAAATTCCCCCACCCATCGAAACCCCCAACATAGGTTTACTACATCCCGACTATCAAGGATATTTCACATCACCCAAAGCCTACCTAGAATGGTATCAAAAGCAGGGCATAGAAAAAAATCCCCAATCCCCAGTCCCCAGTCCCCAATCCCCAGTCACCGCCATCCTCCTCTACCGTAAACACGTCATTACCAAACAACCATACATTCCCCAACTCATTCGCCGCTTTGAACAAGCCGGTTTAATACCCTTACCCATCTTCATCAACGGCGTAGAGGGACACGTAGCAGTTAGAGACTGGATGACCACCGACTACGAACTTCAGCAACGCCAACGAGGTAATATAGAAACTCCCTCCCTATCCCAAGAAGCCGTCAAAGTAGATGCAATAGTTTCTACAATAGGCTTTCCCCTAGTTGGAGGGCCAGCCGGTTCAATGGAAGCCGGTCGCCAAGTAGAAGTAGCCAAACGCATCCTCACCGCCAAAAACATCCCCTACATCGTCGCCGCACCACTGTTAATTCAAGACATCCACTCCTGGACACGTCAAGGTATAGGTGGTTTGCAAAGCGTAGTCTTGTACGCCTTACCAGAACTAGACGGCGCAATTGATACCGTTCCCCTCGGTGGGTTAGTGGGTGAAGACATTTATTTAGTCCCCGAACGAGTACAGCGTCTCATTGGGAGAGTCAAAAACTGGGTGAAACTGCGACAAACACCACCCGCAGAACGTAAAATCGCCATCATTTTATATGGCTTCCCCCCTGGTTATGGTGCAGTAGGGACAGCTGCATTATTAAATGTTCCCCGCAGTTTAATTAAATTACTCCACGCCCTCAAAGACCAAGGTTACAACGTCGGCGATATTCCTGAAGATGGGGAAGAATTAATTCGCAAAGTCCAAGAAATTGACGAAGAAATGGAAAGATGGGAAATGAATAAACCTTTTCCATCTTCAGCCACTACCGTTAACGCCCGAAAACTAGAAAAATGGTTGGGATATCTCCGCACATCCCGCATTGAAAAACAATGGAAATCCTTAACAGGAAGTGGAATTAAAACCTACGGCGATGAACTTCATGTGGGTGGTGTGCAGTTAGGAAATGTGTGGATAGGGATACAACCACCACTAGGAATACAAGGCGACCCCATGCGGTTAATGTTTGAACGGGATTTAACACCACATCCCCAATACGCCGCTTTTTATAAATGGTTGCAAAATGAACTGCAAGCTGATGCAGTGGTTCACTTTGGTATGCACGGCACTGTAGAATGGTTGCCTGGTTCACCTTTAGGGAATACTGGTTATTCTTGGTCAGATATTTTATTAGGAGATTTACCCAATCTCTATATATATGCTGCCAATAATCCTTCCGAATCGATATTAGCTAAACGTCGCGGATATGGCGTGTTAATTTCTCACAACGTCCCGCCCTATGGTCGGGCTGGGTTGTATAAAGAATTGGTGGCACTGCGAGATTTAATTGCAGAATACCGCGAAGATCCGAAAAAGAATTATGTCCTCAAGGAAGGTATTTGTAAAAAGATTGTTGATACAGGTTTAGATGTTGATTGCCCCTTTGAAGACGCGAAGAAATTGGGTATACCCTTCACTCCAGAAAATATCAAAATGTTTAGCAGCCATGCTTTTGATGATTATTTAGTGAAGTTATACGAATATCTCCAAGTTTTAGAAACTAGATTATTCTCTTCTGGGTTACATACATTAGGCGAACCACCCACTGAAAAAGAATTAGCATCATATCTCGAAGCATATTTAGGTAGTGAACAACCAACAAACCCAGAAACAGCAAAGCAAATCACAGATTTGTTGATGCAAACCACAGATGAAATCACCAATTTATTAAGAGGATTAAACGGTGAATTTATCCCCCCTGCCCCTGGTGGCGACTTATTAAGAGATGGCGCAGGAGTATTACCCACAGGCAGAAATATCCACGCCTTAGACCCCTACAGAATGCCTTCCCCCGCCGCCTATGAACGGGGACGAGAAATTGCTCAAAAAATCATCAGTCAGCATTTACAAGAACATGGCAAATATCCTGAAACAGTAGCGGTTTTATTGTGGGGATTAGATGCCATTAAAACCAAGGGTGAATCATTAGGAATTCTTTTAGAATTAGTCGGTGCTGAACCTGTGAAAGAAGGGACAGGGCGAATTGTCCGTTATGAATTAAAACCCTTGTCTGAAGTCGGACATCCCCGCATTGATGTCTTAGGAAACCTATCAGGAATCTTCCGCGATAGCTTTGTCAACATCATCGAATTATTAGATGATTTATTCCAAAGGGCGGCGGAAGCTGATGAACCAGAAGACCAAAACTTTATTAAAAAACACGCCTTAGCTTTAAAAGCCCAAGGTGTAGAAAATACCTCCGCCAGATTATTTTCTAACCCAGCAGGTGATTTTGGTTCATTAGTAAATGATAGGGTAGTTGATGGTAACTGGGAATCAGGCGATGAATTAGGTAAAACTTGGCAAAGTCGCAACGTCTTTAGCTACGGCAGACAAGATAAAGGCCAAGCTAGACCAGAAGTATTAAACCAGTTATTGCAGACAAGCGATCGCATCGTGCAAGAAATCGATTCGGTAGAATATGGGTTAACCGATATTCAGGAATATTACGCCAACACAGGCGGGTTGAAAAAAGCCGCCGAACAGCGAAGCGGAAAGAAAGTTACAGCTAGCTTTGTTGAAAGTTTCTCCAAAGACACCACACCCCGCAACTTAGATGATTTACTCAGAATGGAATACCGCACCAAACTGCTAAATCCCAAATGGGCCGAAGCAATGGCTAATCAAGGTTCGGGTGGTGCATTTGAGATTTCCCAACGCATGACCGCTTTAATAGGTTGGGGTGGTACAGCTGATTTTAAAGATGATTGGGTATACGACCAAGCCGCCGACACCTATGCTTTAGACCCCGAAATGGCAGAAAAATTACGCCAAGCTAACCCCGAAGCTTTTCGGAATATTGTCAGCAGAATGTTAGAAGCGCATGGGCGCGGTTTTTGGCAAGCTGATCAAAATAAATTAGATAAGTTGCGTCAATTGTATGAGTTAACCGATGAACAATTAGAAGGTGTAACGGTTTAATTCAGTTTGAAAAAAGGTGTTGCTGATTAATGAGATGATTTATCTCACGCAGAGGCGCAGAGACGCAGAGAGGTTAAGGAGTTTGAGATTGAAATACATCAAATTTCGTTACTTGATTCAGCAACGCCAATTCAAAGCTTGAGTTAAAATCCGATGCAAATGTGTTCTAAGTTCGGCTTCATTACCTGGATAAGCTGGTAAAGCCTCAATTTCTGCTTTGGGGTAAGGCATATAAGAACCAGGGTAAAGAATAGCAGCATAATTTACCACTTGCCGACCGTCTCTATCTCGAATTGCATGGCTGTAAGCGTGCATTTTGTCGATATCCTGTCTTGTTGGCTTGCTTTCTCTACTTATAGTGTCTGGATTTTCGCTTTCAAATTTATATTTGGGATCAAATATATAAACGAAATGTGAACCATCTGAAAGCTGTATTTCTAAAGCTATGTCAGGACGTTTTGTGTAGCTAGAACTGTAGAGTTCGCCACTTGTACCATATGTTCGTTCAGGAATTAGTTTAACTATAGTTTTATGTTGTGGATGAGTTAAAACAAGGACTGGTTGACCGTTGGGAAAAACTCTAACAAAAATTCCCGTTTTATCTTTACCTACTAAACGTTGTTCTTCTATGTTATATCCTGTTTGTTCGGCAACTTCTAACAGTATGACAATTACCCATAAAGTTCCCCAAATCTGATAAAGTTTGTCCAGGTTCTCCAAAGGTGCATTTACGTCGGGATTATCTAAATATACTGCTGGGCTTCTAATAAATTCCAGGTATCCTTCCAAAGCAGCATGATAAGCAGGAACTTTTAGTAGAACCATTGTTATTTGAGTAGGTAAATATTTAAGTTGGCTGACTTTATTGAAAAACAAAGCTTTATGTCTAGCTTTTTTAAGTTCAGACGTTAAAGTGGTTACTTCATCTAAAAGCAAATGATTATCATTGGCTTCGCAAGCATTTTTTACTCTTCTTAGTCTTAAACTTACTAATTCAAAAAATAACTTAACTAATTGGTTTTCGTAAACATCTACACTGTGTTCAACTCTTGTATCAAGTAGACGAATGGGTTGCCCACTTTTATCTAAGTTATGACCTTTAGAAAAAGCGTGAATAAGATTACTGCTTGAAGGTTTACGAACTTGCTCTTTTCTTACCCAGACTTCATTAGTTTTTAAAATTTTATGATGTTCACTAGCAAGCCTAGATAAAATTTTAGTTAATCCTGGTCTATTTCCTGTACCTTTAATAGCTCGGCATAAAATAACCATTTCTTGAGCTAAAGTATGTTCATGCAGTTGTGGTAGTTTTAACCCAGCTAAAGCACCAGCTTTTTGTAAGCCTATTGCAACTGAAGTTGGAAGACGAGTATCAAGGTCTTCTAACATTTGAGCAAAAGCTTCACTGCTAATTTTCTGAGGCAGAACTGTGATAACTTTTTCTTCAATATCATTCTGATACTCAAGTTGGATTCGATAATAGCCAGGGTTTGAACGTTTCCAATCAGCTAATACTCGGTCTTGTCCAGCTAATTCCCTTAGATACAATGGGAGTTTTTGTCCTTGTAAGTAAACCTGCACCTCTCGCCGATTTTCTAAAGGTATGAGAACTTCTAAATAAGCTGGTTGCCATTCTAAAGGAGCTTTTATCTTTTTACCGTCATGGTTGAGAAAAACAAGTTTAGAAGTATGATGTAAATCCATATTGTTCAAATGTGGCAAGCATTTTATTAGCTTTAGCAAGGCTGAGATTAAACTTATTTTCTTCAGCAGTTTTCACAAATGCTTTAAGTGCTTTTTCTACTCTGTCATCTGCACCTTTTATTTTTGGTAGTATCTTCTGTAACAACTGTTCGTCTAAAGCTTCTTCCTTAGATACGCCTAATACTGCTGCCTCTTTTACATAGGTCTTAATTTCGTCAATAGTTCGATAAGCAAAAGGCGCAACTTCGTGTATATTATCCCAAATTTACATCAAAATATCTCGATAATCCACGTCAATCAAATACTTTTCTAAATCATCTCGATAAATCTCAAGTTCAATCATTTGCGCTCGGTCATAAATTTTATCAGCAAAGCTATGAGTAGTTTCATCTACATTAACTGTGCCAATAAAATAAAAGTTAGGAGGTAATAATACCTTTTTATTAGGTGCAAGTTCAATTTCTGCTTCTCCCTTACGTATACGTACCTCCATGACTGAGAGAAATTTTGCAAAATAATACTCTACTCGTGCTAGGTTCATTTCATCTAAAACTAAATGATAAGGTCTAGGTGTGTGTCTGTTAGCTTTAGCTTTCTCATATTCTTCATTTGCTTCTTCTAAAAAATTACTAAATTTTGTATGGTGATATTGTCTATTTATAGGATTTAAATATCCTATTAAGTCTTCATTAGTAGTCCAATTCGGAGCGACAGGAACTATATCATATTTAGCCCCAATAGCCTCAGCATATGCTTGAGTTAACCAAGTTTTACCTGTTCCACTGATTCCAGACAGAATGACAAATTTTCTTGTTTTGAGAGCCAAATGATAACGGCGGAGGAGATTTTCAGATATCTGTAGTTTTTTAGACAAAATATCTTGGTAAATTACCGTAAATTCTGGTTCTGAATAGCCTGGATGAACAGTATTGAGACGACCCTGCGCTTCTTCATAATTTTCCACATCATTTTCCTTCTCAAATAAATTTATTGCTATTCGTAAATCTTCAATTACTTTTTGTGTAGCATCACATTTTTGAAATACAACAATTAGAGGTATTATCTTAATTCCAAATACTGAAAATAGTGAACCAGAAGACTGTGCTACAAATTCATAAATTTCTAATGCTACCGCTTTGAGTTTTGCACTGAATTCTAAATATGCACATCCTCGGTGATAATAAGCAAGAGAATAGTTAGTATTTATCGATATTGCTTGGCTATAATCAAGAATGGCTTTATCATAATCATCTAAGTTGTAATAAAAATGTCCTCTACTATAATAAGCGTCAGCATTTTTAGGGTTTATGAGTAGTAATTGATTATAGTCTAATATCGCGCCGTTAATATCTCCTAACTTTGCTTTTGATTTCCCTTGATATGTATAAGCATCTGCTAAATTTGGAGCTTTTTGTATGGCAAAACCGAATGCTATAATAGCATCTGTATATGCAGATTTGTTATAGAGTTTTAACCCTAGATTGAAATCATGATTAGCCATGATCGAATCTTCTTTTAAGATGTATCTTTTAAGTTGTTGAATAGGATTATCTTCAGTTGCAACCAAAAATAAGATAAACACCATTTCCAATGTTTCTCTTATATGTTCAATTATTTCTAATGAAGAAAAAGATAATACTTTTTCTGGTGTTAAATGCTTGCTAGCTTGAATATTCTTGGTAGCACTTTTTAGCCAACCTACTGCACCAAGCCAATCAGATAAACGATTTTCTTTACTAATTTTAGTAGTTGATTTAGAGAGCAAGTTTAAATCATCTATGGGGTGAAAATGTTGGAGAACTAATTCCTTAATTTTTTTATCCTGAATATTTTTTATAAAATTTTTTCTAGCATCACTATTTTCATATATTATCAATCCGAAAAATAGATTATATTGGCTAATATCTATAAACAAGTAAACATCATTGAATTTACACAATTGTTTTTTGGATATTAGTTGATATCCTATGTAGCCATGAGTATAGTATTTTTCTATAGTGTGATTTATATTCAGTCTTTCTATTATTTGTAGTGGCAATTGAGCAAGTACATGAATATAAATTTGATAAAGAGGTTTCTCAATATATTCTTTAAATTCTTCTTCATGTGTTAAATAAAAATTTTTACTTGAACTATTTTTAAAATTTCTTAGCAGTTCAAAAGTTTTATGTGAAAATGGACACTCTGGATGTGGCGTAACTTCTGTCATCTTGATAGAGCATGATAACTAATATTACTATTGTGACAAATTAGACCTAAAATAGCCACTACTTAAGAATCTCAGAGAAATTGATAATACATCTGCAATTTCTTAAAGTCTGTAAACTTGGTATTGCGATCGCACTTCATACGCGCAACTTGGTAAATGCGATCGCGGTTTTGAACACCTAATTACCTCTTTCCAAAAACTGTTTACCACAGTCCTTGCAGAGATAGCGTTGCTTCCCGTGACGATGCCCATTTTTCGATAACCTGGATGAATGGCAGTACGGACATATCATTACTTTCATTACCTGTGTCGCTGTTGGTTGTGCGTGCGGTGTCAAATATGCGACTAATAAAGCCTTAATTTCAGCATAACGAGCTTGTCTTTCGTGTTTATCTTGACGTAAAGCATTGAGCAGTAAAGCGTTGTAGCAAATGTGAACCGTCTCAGCTAAAAATTCGCTTTTTTCGACGGCTAACTCAGGATTCCACTCACGAAAAAAAGCTGCAAGTTGTTGAATTAACTGCTGATTAAAAGTTTCGTCAAATAGCTGAAACATCCCCGGCGCAACAAAATACTGGATGTACACAATACGGGACATGGGATTGTCAAAGTATTCTGCGTAGGTATTCACCATACGTTCAATAAACTCTGATAGTGGCTTTTGCTTGTCTGCTGACTGCATCATTTCCGTATTAATCTTTGTCACCTGTTCCATGTGACGCGCTTCTAAAGCATGAAAAATTGCCAATTTATCAGGGAAAAACTGATATAGAGAACCAACAGCCGTCTTTGCCCTCGCTGCAATCATATGAGTAGTTGCAGCTTCATATCCCACCTCTACAAACACTTCTGCGGCTGCTTGCAAAATCTTCTCGACGCGTTCTTGAGAGCGTTTTTGCTGCGGTTGACGACGCATTGGGGTAGTTTCTAGTTTATTCCTCACCATAGTTGAAAAATATGAATAATGTGTCGTATTTTAAAATCAAATATGAAACTTTTGTCACAATTTTACTCTGATGGTGGCGATATTTGAGCCACTGAAATAATTCTTGGGAGAGTCCTATGGAAGCAATTTTGCCTGGCGCACCGTGGTTAATTGCCCATCGTTCCATGTTGGGCATGAATAAACCTTATAAAATTACTTTGAATGGAAAAGACTATGTACTTTGGCAAAATCAACAAGGTGAAGTGTTTGCACTGGATAACGTCTGTCCACATATGCAAGCACCGTTATCAGACGGCTGGATTTGTCAAAACGGAAATGCGATCGCCTGTCCCTTCCATGCGTTAGAGTTTGATAGGCAAGGAAAACTGCACAATGCAGATAAAGTGGGAAGTCAACCTCTGCTCAATACTTTAGAACTAGTAATTCAAGACGATTGTATTTGGACATATGGCGGTTATACTCCTAAAATTCCCGTTCCCGATTTAATCTCCAAAGTCAGCGCAGGTATGAACTTTTTGGGAGTAGCCGGAGAAAAAAGTATTAACGGTACTTTTTTGGACAGTATCTCGATTAATTATGACTACAACCACCAAAGCGGTACACATCGCGACCTATTTGGCATTAAAGCTAATCGCATCCCCGTATTTGAGCATGATGGTTATTGGGCAAAGGTTGTGCAGGAATTAGACCGTGAGGATACAACCTGGAATGATATCTTCCGCAACCCTGTGATTTTAACTGCACCAAAAACCTACACAGGTGTATTAGAGTATGCCTTCCCGTCCTTGACAACATTCCGCACAGATTTTTCCCTGGGAGAAATTTTACAAATTCATGCACTGTACCCAGAAACCGCAACTAAAACTAAAACTTTCGTTTTAGTCTACAGCCAACCCAAACACCCAATTTTGCAACCATTAATGGGAAAATTTGTATTAGGTGCAGTAGAAACAGTGATAGAGCAAGATACACGCGCCATTGAAACATCTTATCCTCGTCAGCCAGCCAAGATTCGCCTACCCAACGAAGAAATTATGTTTCTTGCCCAGAAATTGTATCGTGATTGGTGATAGGCAACTCTGAGAAGATGGGTTTTTAATAAATTTATCAGTAATAACTATTAAGATAACGAGATGATCAAGAACATAATTTCAGGAGTAGGACTCAGTGTCTTTGCAATATCTTTCCTTTCCACCAGCAAATTCTCAAACTCCCACAGGCTTAGTTGTCACGTTGCATGGTTGGGGTGCTAATGCTGACGATGTCGCATCCTTATTAGATTATTTCCAATTACCTAATTACCAATTTATCTTTCCCAATGCCCCATATCCATTTCCCAATTCTGCTATTGGTAGAGCATGGTACGACTTAAGGGCGGAGAATATGTATCAAGGATTAGAAGAAAGTCGGCAAATATTAACAGACTTTTTGTTGTCCTTAGAAGCTAGTACGGGCGTGTCTTTATCACGTACTATCTTGAGTGGATTTTCTCAAGGAGGGGCGATGACTTTAGATGTTGGTTCTAAATTGCCCATAGCTGGCTTAGTCGTGATGAGTGGGTATTTACATCCTGATGCCATTTCCACAAATAGCGATATCCCACCCACCTTAATTATGCACGGCACAAGGGATGAAGTTGTGCCATTACAAGCGGCTTTTAGGTCTAGAGAAACATTAAAATCCTTGGGGGTGGGTGTTGAATATCATGAGTTTGAGACAGGACATGAAATTAATTTGGAAATGTTAGATGTGGCACGGAATTTCATCATCAAGACAATTGCTTAGTCTGGGTTACAATCTTTTTACAAAATATGGTACAAATCCTGAAAAATTTTAGGAAATTCATGCCATCTAATGAGTAATATAGATTGGGTGGCACTATTTTGCGTCACTTGACCCGTGCTGGGTGCGAATGCTGCATAAGGGAGGGGCAAGCATGATGACGACTCTGAGCATTTCCAAGAAAGAAATCGCGGCCATGACCGCAGCAGAGGTAGAAGAACTAGCTACTCGTCTGGAAATGGATAATTACAGTAATGCTTTTGAGGGTTTAAATGACTGGCATCTACTACGAGCGATCGCGTTTCAACGTCCCGAATTAGTCGAACCCTACATCCATCTCCTAGACCTAGAACCCTATGATGAGGCATAAGTGCGGGGGTTAGGTCTAATCTACAGCAATTCTCAATTATTTGCTATCTATCTTGATATAGAAAAAGTCAATAAAACTGGGGGCTAAAGTTTAATAATTTCTATTCTACGTCAAGAGTCAGTAGCAATAAGTGAAGCTCAAGATTAGCCGCAAATAACTTCCAACCATATCCCCATCCAGTACAGTACGCCGCAGTTTAGTGTATGGTCACTTGCTGCGGCTTTGTCATCAATACAGTGGTGAGTGCTGAGTGCTGAGTGGTGTTAGCGGTAGCGGGGCGTTTAGCCCGTGCTGTTAGCGGTAGCGCGGCGTTTAGCCGATGCTGAGTAATGAGTGCTGAGTTATTGGTTTTTCGCCTATGCCCAATTCCCCATTCCCAATGCCCAATTCCCTATTTTGTTTGAAAAGGCGTATATTTACCACCCAAAGCCTCTACAATGGTGCGGGTGTTTGCTTCCATCATTTTGATGTAAGACTCGCCATCACTTCCCTTTGCACCGATGGAATCAGAGTAGAGTTGATGGGGTGCAAGTTTAACTTTAGCTTCTTGAGCAACGGTAGTAATTAAGGCTGGGTTAATTGTAGTTTCCGCAAAAATGGCTGGGACACCAATTTTTTTGATGGATTCTACTAATCGCTGAACGGTTTGCGCGCTTGGTTGTTCTTCTGTACTTATACCAATTAATGTACCAGCGATCGCAATGTTGTAAGCTCGTCCATAATATTGAAAAGCATCGTGGGTTGTCACAAGTCGGCGGTTCTGGGGAGGAATCGTTTGGATTTGTTGATTAATCCAGCTATGCAATTGGTTTAATTCTTGTGTCAACTGCGCTGCATTGGCGGTAAATTTTTCTTTATCTTCTGGTGATAGTTCAATTAAAGCATCCCGAATCGAATTTACCATTGCCACCGCATTTTCTGCACTCCCCCAAACGTGAGGATCGGGGACAATTTCACCTTTACCCTTGTCTAACTGTAATGGCTGCACAACTTCCCCTACTGCTAACTTACGTGCCTTGCCGCCAGCCGCATTCATTAACTTAATTAATCCTGGTTCTAAGTTGTAGCCGTTATATAAAATTAAATCAGCCTCTTCTAAAAATCGACTATCAGCCGGAACTGGTTCATACACATGAGGATCAGCACCAGGTTGCAGAATTCCCTTTAACTGAATTTCTTCCCCTCCAACCTCCTCAGCTAAATCAGCAATCACCGTGCTAGTTGCTACAACTCGCGGCTTATTACCACTAACAGATGCACTGCGGTTAGACTCGGCTTGTGTACATCCATGTATCAAAAGTCCTATAACCACCCCCAATAACACCTTGCCCAAATCTCTGGCTTTTGAGTGAGTTTTTGTTGCCATAAACTTGTTATCTTTATTTTCATATTTTTCTCATTTTTTACGGTACAGTATTTTCATAATCTTTTCATTTTTTAGTTGCAGTCTTGGAAATTACATTATGAGAACCGCTAATTCTTCCCTAGAAGGAAATGACCACTCAGTTGTGTTTAATACTATGACAGCCACAACCAACATTAACATTACCCATCTAGGGGTACATTACCGTACAGAAGAAGCTTTGCGGGACATCAACTGTATTGTCAAACCAGGACGACTGACGGGGATTTTTGGCCCTAACGGTGCAGGTAAAAGTACCTTAATGAAAGCGATGTTGGGTTTAGTCCCCACTAGTAGTGGTAGGGTGTTGTATCAAAGCAAACCCCTGATGCAGCAACTAGACCAAGTAGCCTATGTTCCCCAGCGTAGTCAAATTGACTGGACATATCCCGCCACAGTTTGGGATGTGGTGATGATGGGGCGTGTAAAAAAGACTGGTTGGTTACGTAGTTTTTCTAGTGTCAGCCGTCAGGTAGCAAAAAATGCGCTAGAAAGAGTAGGGATGAAAGAATTTTGCGATCGCCCCATAGGACAATTATCAGGGGGACAACAGCAAAGAGTATTTTTAGCCCGTGCTTTAACGCAGCAAGCCGAAATTTTCTGTTTCGATGAACCATTCGTAGGTATTGATCAAAAAACCCAAGCCGTAATTTTTGATGTCTTTCATGAATTGGCAGCAGCGAATAAAATTGTCTTGGTAGTTAACCACGACTTAGGCGAATCCATTAGCCACTTTGATGATTTAGTCTTACTCAACCGTGAACTCATCGCCACAGGTTCTAGACAACAGGTACTCACAGAAGAAAATCTACGTCTAGCTTACGGTGGAAAAGTTATGTATTTTTCTGACGTAGCTTAATGGAATCAGGACAACATTTCTTTGTAGAGAGCATTCAACAAAAATTTCTACCTCTGCAATTAGATGTTTACAGAGATTGCATCATTTTCATGTTGGCAAAAGCTGTAAACCCTCTCCCTTGCACCCTGCACCCTGCCCCTCTGCGGACTCAATGTGTAAATTAAATGCTTAACTGCTTAACAGCTTACTATGCGCTCTGTTCATGTTCCAATGGAGTCAAATAAATCACTACTCGCTGATTAAGAGCGTGAGCGATTTTTTGGAGCATTGACAGAGAGTGTCCCTCATAATCAGCATCTTCTAGCCGTGCAATCACAGGCTGTTTTGTGCCAATAAGTTCAGCCAGTTGTTTCTGTGTTAACCCTGCTTTTGTTCTAGCTTCATAAATCAACTGTGCCACTTCTGCATTGATTGAAGCTTCTGCTACCATTGCCTCAAGCTCAGGGTCGCTGCTAGTCATTTGGTCAATGATTTTTATTGCATCGCTAGTCTTGGCCATTCTCTTGCTCCTCTACGTAGGTGTGAACTTCAGGGTTTTTTTCAAATAAAAGTTTTCGTGCAATCGCCCGTTCAATATCAATTGGTGGTACAGATGCTTCTTCTTTCGTGATAGCGTGAGCGAGAATTGCCACATTTTGACCGTGAAAGAAGTACAGAATGCGATATTGCACACGAATATGCTTTGCACGAAGCTCATATATCCCGTCGCGCAAGTAATCAGCAGCCGGGCGACGGAGTTCGTAACCTGAAGTCGCCAGTTGTTTAATTCGAGCGACACAGTTTGCATAACCTTTGCGGTCTTGTTTCAAAAGTTGCGTCAGCCATTCAAGGACAGGAACTTCCCCTTCCGCTTCCTGGTAGAACACAACATGGGTTTCAGGCACAGCATCCCCTTGAACTATAACAATATTGTTATATTAAGACAACGAAAGGAACAAAATGAAGAAACTCTAGTAATTAATTTCTGACTTTTCCGCTTGATTTCTCATCAGTCTTTGAACACTGACTAAGGCGCGATTTAATTCATAGTTGCGTCTTTCGGGATTTTGTAAGTAGGCTTGTTGTTCTTCTTCAATCATTTTTACGTCTTGAACAACTAAACCATCGAGTAGTTTTTGGGCTGCACCAAATAGGCTATTTTTGACAAATCGCCGAAACCATACCGGTAGTTTATGTAATCGCCAAAAGGCGTTTAATGAAGTGAAGTGAATGAGATAAGCCTTAGTTTGAGTTTCACTGATGGGACACAATAAGCAATAGATTTTAAAGTCCTTTCCTAGAGTAGACATCCAATGGGGATAAATGTAACTCACATCTAGGGGTTCGGGATGTAAACGTCGGAGTGCTGGGAAAAATAATTGGGAAATTGACCAGATTTTATCGATTTTGTAATAACTTTGGGCTTGGTAGTGCGCGTCTACTCTGTGATCATTTTCATCTATATCTTGGAGTGTAGCTTCCGCCCAAGCTTGTAAATCCTGATGTAAATGTCCGTGATACATATCCATCAGATTTTCAATTAAATAGGAATAATGAGCTTGGCAATTAATAACGGAAACTGTAGCAATATAATTTAAATGCTCCCATTCTGGTAAACCCAGAGGTTCTACTTTTGGTTCTTCCTTACCGAGATATAACCAGATAAAACCGTCTTGTTCTTTGACTAAGTAGCGGCGGATAGTACAGTTAGGTAGCTTCTGATTAGCGGCTAAATAGGGAACTGCTGCACATTCGCCTTGCTGATTGAAACGCCAACCGTGATAAGCACACTCTAATTCATCGTTAATGACTTGTCCGTGACTGAGTTTAACTTGACGATGGGGACAACGGTCTTCTAGGGCGTGAACTTGTCCTTGACTGTCTCGATAAAGTGCGATCGCCTGATGCCAAATTGTCATGCCTAATGGTTTATTTGTCACTTCATTACTACGTGCAACCACATACCAATGATTCGGGTTAATTCCCAACTGACGCACATCACGAGCTTGCACAATCTCAGACAGAGAGGACATAGCTTTATACATCCTTAGCGGCATAAAAATTAAAAATAGCTACACTGCTTACTGAGTACAGGTGCAGCAAGAGATATATTACAAGCAATTCTTCTAAAAATAAATGTAACCTTTCTTACTTCTGGAAAAAATAGGGGTGTAAGGGTGCAGGGGAGAAAAAATCACTCAAAACTCACAACTCAGCACTAAGCACTCACCCCTCAGACTCTCCCTTGAGGAACTCAACCGAATTTGACTCACAGGCTATAAAGTATGTAGTGAGTATATTGAGAGAAAAATCTGTATGACAAGCTACCAAGAAACTCTAACTAGCAAAGATTCTCTAGAAGAACTAGTAGAAACAAGCAGTATTAACCATGTAGAAGTCATTGAAAATGTCATTGATACCTTAGAACAAGATGATTCTGCAATGGTGAGTCACCCCGCAGGAGGTGGTTATCTGTGGAAATTTAAATACGGGAGTGTTGAAGTATTCGTTCAACTCACCGGAACAACCGATGAAGACACAATCACAGTTTGGGCTGCAATTCTTCAGCTACCGGCTAAAGATGAACCTAAGTTGATGCGTCAACTTTTAGAAATGAACTGTTCTAGCACCTTTGAAGCGCGGTTTGGGATTGTGGATAATCGAGTAGTAGTCTTGTCTACACGCACATTAGCCGAGTTATCACCAGGGGAAGTGTCGAGACTAATTACAATTGTGGCAACGATCGCAGATAACAATGACGAAGCCTTACAATCTGAATTTGGTGCAGCTTAGATAGTTCACAATTTTCAATGAGTAACAAGCAGGTTTGGCGACTGATTCCGTTTCTAGAAGCTTCTGGTAGTGTGCAGATGGCTATTGACCGATGGTTATTACAACAGCACCTATTAGGCAATTGTCCTGCAACTCTACGATTTTACACTTGGTCGCCACCCGCTATTTCCCTTGGTTATCATCAAAAAACCTATCCCCAACACTGGGAAAATCTCACTTGGAAAGGTCAAACATTAGATTTAGTGCGTCGTCCGACAGGTGGGAGGGCAGTTTTACACCAAGGAGATTTAACTTATACTGTTGTTACCTCTGGATTAGCGGGGAATCGTCTAGAGAATTATCAACAGATTTGTGAATTTTTGATTCAAGGATGGCGAGCGATCGGCGTTCAGTTAAATTATGGTAAAGCTGGACGCGGTTACATTCATAATCCCAATTGCTTCGGAACAGCGACAGGTGCAGATTTAGTCTTAACAGATGGTGCGAAATTAATTGGTAGCGCGCAATTAAGGAAAAGTGGCGCGATTTTGCAACATGGTTCGATGCGTTTGCAACCCAATGCAGAATTATTCACTCAAGTATTTGGTGGGGAGTCTTTTCAACCCGTACATTTACCGCCAAACTTGAGTGTAGATCAGATTATGACAGCTTTAATTGCTGCGGCTAGAGATGTTTTTGATATAGAGATTAAAACTCAACCCCTTTGTCTATCTGAGTGGAACGAAGTTTTAAGTTCGTAGTCAGGACTTTAGTCCTGTTTTTGCTGGCGTAGCATCACTTTGGTGGAATTCTCCCTGGAGAAATAAGGACTAAAGTCCTTACGACAAACGAGATTCTTGCAAATAACCAGCCGCTACGCAATCATCTATCAATTGCAACACAAAAGGCCAAAGTTCCGGCGCACCAGTTTCTACAGGTGCTACTCGCTTCATTACCTGATCTCGTCTAATTCCGTGAATACGCCAAGTTCCACCCTGGGTTTGTTGATTATGCAGTATAGGCTGGATGCGGTCTAATGCTGCGGCAAATTTAGCTGTGGGAGTTTCACACAATTCAAACTCATGCCACAATTGATGAAATTCTTTTCCCTGTTCTGGTGGTAACATCCCAAACAAACGTAATGCGGCTTGCGCTTCCTTCTCGGCTTTACCTTCATTACCCTGCACATCGTAACAGAAGGTATCCCCCGCATCAATTTCTACTAAATCGTGAATCAATACCATTTTGATAGCGCGCAGAATATCAACTCCTTCTGGGGCATATTCTGCCAAAGTAAATGCCATAATTGCCAAATGCCAAGAATGTTCCGCACTGTTTTCTTGACGCGAACCATCTGTCAGCAAAGTCTGGCGCAGTATTAATTTTAAACGGTCAATTTCAATGATGAATTGGATTTGTTGAGTCAGGCGGTTGATAGACACGAGGATTCTAAATGAAAACGCTACTCTATATGGTTACAAAAAATAAGTCAATGAACGGATGCTTTCTGAACCCTTCAAGGGTGAGGTTGGTGAAGTTATTCACTATTTTTATGCAGTTATTCTAAAACTAGTTGCGATCGCCTGTGGTGGAATTCGGAAATCATCACCACCAACTCACACTGATAAACACTAATAAAGTGGACTAATTATCAACGTTTATCACTGTAATTTGGTGGTGAAAAATCCTCTCGCATCGAAATTAAAGTGTAGACTTTGCAATCACTCCTAACTGTAACCCAGGCGGATAATTACCATCTTGCTTGATGCGCTTAATCTCACCCTCACTAATCTGCAAACCTAACTTTTCCACTAAAGTCTGGACAATATCACCCCTGTCAATTACTCCCCCCACAGCACCCGCAGGTGTGAGGACAGTAACACGGGCTAATTTCTCAGTTTCTAACTTATTAATCACCTCAGCAATGGAAGTTGACTCCGTAACTGTGGGTATTTCCGTCAGAGGATGAACAATACTATGGAGAGTTTGGGTTTCCCATTCACTTCTTTCTACTAAGCGTAAATCCTCAATGGCGACCATTCCCCGATAACGGCCATCAGAGGCTGCAAAATAAACTTCTGACGCGGTGGTTGCTAATAAATATGCGTCAGCAAAGGAACGTAGAGTCTGATCAGCATCTATGACACGGAAATCACGAGTCATTGCATCGGCGGCTGTCACTTTCAACAAGGTTTCCTGTAATGTAGTCATCCGGTCATAGGTGTTGGCGTTACGCACGGCAAACCAACCTAATAACGCAATCCATAAACCAGTGACTAACTCTCTAGTCAAGAAATCTACCACAAAACCCAAGGCGATCGCACCATAACCCAAAATCTGTCCCGCCTTAGCTGCCCAATGTACAGCTTGAAAGCGATTCCCAGTAATTTGCCACAATGCAGCTTTTAATACCTGACCACCATCTAAGGGTAATCCTGGAATTAAGTTAAATAGGGCGACGACTAAGTTAATTCTCGCCAAGTCACCCACCATCATGCTGATTGGGCTAGTATCAGGGACAACATGACCACCTAATCTAAGAAGAAAAAACAACCCAATGCTCACCAAAGGCCCTGCAATCGCTACCTGAAAGGCTTTTCCTGGGGTTTTCGACTCTTCTTCAATCGCTGCAATGCCCCCAAACATAAATAGGGTAATAGAATTAACTTTAATGCCTTGCGATCGCGCTGCTAAACTATGGCCTAATTCGTGCATTAACACGGAAGCAAATAACAGCAGTGCCATAATAATTCCCGCACTCCAAGCTGTCACAGTTCCTAATTCTTGATACGCTACACCAAAATTCAGCGTCGCCAAACCCAAGATGACAAACCACAAGGGGTCTAAAAATAGGGGAATGCCAAATAAAGACCCAATTCTCCAATTTGTTTGCATTAGATTATCCTGCAACTAGATATTTTCAGCAGACATACCACCGATGGCATGAGGTGTTTTAGATATAAATTTGTTATTTTGACGGGGAGACATGACAAAATCTTGCTTTATCCCCAATTCTAGAATAGACAATCAGGCTGACTTGAGCAGTGAAAAAATAGAAAAATACAAATTTTATGCCGAGTTGGCAGTGGTGCGATCGCCAAAGTCCAGGCGTAGTCTATCGCTTTTCTTGATATAATTTTTACTCAGTTCTATATTGGGTATTAATAATTTACCCACACCAAAAGTATAAAAAAGCTGAGACAAGAAACAGGGAAATAAGAAATCTTTTTCCCATCTCCCCTAATTTATGAAAAGTTTTAAAGAATACCCAAATTTGTTAAGCCTAAAACAGCAGCTACGCCAATAATATGACCAAAACTCATAGCTGCTAAAAATGTCGCCACACTAGGATTATTAAATAAAGAAGGGAAAGGTAAAGGCATTTTGGGGCCGACATGGGGATACCAAACTGACCAGCCAGCAATTAAAAGCACTAATAAACAACTACCAATAATAATTGGTGTTCCCGCCCAATTCCAGCTTGTACCAGTGTTAGGAACAGTTACTTGAACTGCTAACAGCATTAATGAAAACATAGTTCTTTCTCCTGCATGAGTACAATTTATTGAGGCTATGAGTTAATCACCCAGTTAATACTCCACTAACAGAAGTTGTAGAATCCTCTCTCAAGAGAAAGGTTTAACTATCTCTCTTCAGTTGAGTCGGTAACGCCGAAATGGTCTGTACTCTTGTCTCAAGTCTCATGCTTGGAGAAAGAACACTAATTCGTCTGAAAAGTTTTGGACTCAGTAATACGTCAGATAAAACGTATGACTAATCTCATCAACTATAGACGACCAATATTAGTCAATCCTAAGACGATACCAATACCGATCACATGACCAAAAGCCATAGCACCAAGAAACGCGGGGACACTTAGAGGTAGCCCTGGTAATTTAGGGCCGACTTGGGGTTTTTCAATTCTGAGAGTTAACAAAAGAGCTACTACACTGCTAGCACTGATGATAATAGCTACAGTTGGACTCCATTCAGGTGTGACTGGTACAGTTGTAGCAGCCGCCAATAGATTTGGTGTCATCAAGCTTTTGTCTCCTAAATATAACGGTCAAATTTAATGTAGACCTAGAAAATTATAGAGTTAGTTAGGACATCACCGAAATTCGGTTTTACAGTTTGCTGTATTTAAATTTTCTATGCGTGTAAAAATCTGCGGTATTACTCAACCACAACAGTCAGTAGCGATCGCTTCTTTAGGTGCAACTGCACTAGGATTTATTTGTGTACCTACTTCGACCCGCTATGTCACCATTCCCCAAATTCAGGCGGCAGTGGCGGATTTACCCCAAAATGTTGACAAAATTGGCGTTTTCGCCAATGCCAGTCTGAGTGAAATCAGTCAGATTGTCTCTAGTTCTGGGTTAACTGGCGTACAGTTACATGGAGACGAACCCCCAGAATTTTGCGCTGAGTTGCGTCAGGCTTTACCTAACGTGGAAATTATTAAAGCCATGAGAATCCGTAACGTTGAGCATTTAGCGCAAGCAACTATTTACACGCCATACATAGATACTTTATTACTAGATGCCTATCACCCCCAGCAATTAGGCGGCACAGGTAAAACCATAGATTGGCAGATATTGAAACAATTTCGCCCTAGTCGTCCTTGGTTGCTAGCCGGAGGACTGACACCAGATAACATTCAAGCAGCCTTGAGTCAGGTTAATCCTGATGGTATTGATTTATCTAGCGGTGTAGAAATTAAACCAGGGGATAAAGATTTAAATAAAGTCGCCTTGCTGTTTCAGAAATTAGGGACTGGGGATTGGGGAATAGGGAATAGGGAATAGGGAATAGGGAATAGGGAATTGGAACTGGGGATTGGGAGACAAGGAAGGTTTTACTTCAATGCCCCATGCCCAATGCCCCATGCCCCATTCCCGATTCCCTAAAAGAATGCGGCTTGATGACGAATCAAGTTAAAGAATTCTTCGCGGGTTTTTTGGTCTTCTTGGAATACACCGACCATTGCACTAGTTACAGTCCAAGAGCCGGGTTTCTGCACACCCCGCATGACCATGCACATATGGGTGGCTTCCATGACTACTGCTACTCCTTGGGGTTCTAAGATGGTTTGAACCGCTTCGGCAATTTGGCGAGTCAGTCTTTCTTGCACTTGCAAACGACGGGAATACATCTCGACAATTCGGGCTAGTTTACTTAATCCCACAACTTTTTGATTAGGGATATAAGCAACGTGCGCTCTACCCATAAAGGGCAACATATGATGTTCACAGAGGCTAAAGAAGTTAATGTCCCGAACTAGCACCATCTCATTGTGTCCCTCGTCAAAAACTGCACCATTGATGAGTTCTTCTAAGGACTGGTTGTAGCCACTGGTTAAAAACCGCATTGCCTCGGCTACCCGCTTGGGTGTCTTTAATAAACCTTCCCGTTCTGGATCTTCGCCCACTCCTACTAATATGGATCTGACTGCATCCATCATTTGTTCCATGTGTTCTTCTGAGGGTGGATGCAAATCTGGCTGTCTGCCGTTGTGGGTGTTGCGGTCTGGTCGGGTGTTGATGGCTTCTGCCAAGTCGGGAATTAGAGGCGATTGTGAGCGATTAGAACCGTTGGAACTAGCAATAGTCATGATGTCAATACTTGGTTATGGTTGAATGTGAGTCGTGAGTCAGTAGGGGCGGGTTCTGTGAGATTTTCACGTTTGCCAACAGATATCTTGGTTAAACCCGCCCGTACATTAGTCATTAGTTATTGGTCATTTGCTATGGATGAAAAACAAATGAGCAGTAACACACAACTAAATTTAGAGTGCGCCAGCACTGGGCATAAGAATCAATTCATCGATGACTGCTTGTGGTGGTAACAAGGCAGTGTGCAGAATCGACTCAGCCACAACTTCTGGGGTGAGCATTTGGGAACGGTCGAAATCAGCATGAACGGTTTCTGTATCCCAGATTTCGGTGTTGACAGAACCAGGACAAATGGTGGTGACACGAATCCCGTGGGCGCGTTCTTCCTGTGCTAGCGTTTGCGAGAGAGCCAGTAAGCCAAATTTACTGACACAATATGCACCCCAGTTAGGAAAGGTTTGTTTGGCGGCTATGGAGGCGATATTGATGATTGTCCCTGTACCTCGAACTCGCATTCCTGGCAGAATTCCTTGAATGCACTGCAAGACGCTAGTCAGATTCAGGTCAATCACTTTTTGCCAATCTGCAAGGGGGGTTTCACTTAAGCTGGCTGTGTAACCCATCCCCGCATTGTTGACCAAAATATCTATGTCGCCAAAATCGAGGGCGATCGCCTCTATTTTTGCTTTTACTTGCGATACTTCTGCTAGGTCTAGGGCGTAGGCTTTGGCTATCACTCCAGATTCTGGCTTGGCTGCGGCTACAGCTTCCAATTTATCCAGAGAACGGCTGACTAAAGCCACATCTATACCTGCTTTCATAAAAGCTAGTGCCGTCGCTTTGCCAATTCCACTGCTAGCTCCAGTAATTAAAGCGCGTCTTTTCTGCTCCAAAATCATGCTGTCTCCCAATTTTTTGGCAGTTTTGCCCGCCTTGTCCATCCCATTATGAAAATCTTTTGGGGGAATTAGATTAAAACAATCTTAAAATCCGATGATTTTCATAAAAAAGTGCTAATATTGTTTGTTATTATTAGCGTCCTGATTAAGTGTTCACTCCACGGGACGAACAATAACTTCCTGATTAATCAGGCTATATGAATTCAAACTAATTGAGGGATGGTGTGCAAACCTCTCTCTGAGAGTAGGTTTGTTATACAAACAAATACCTGCGGCTGTTCGGATTGTTAAAAACCGTTAAGAGCCACAGGCAATTATAACACTGCAATTGCGTTAATGAGTGATTTTCTCAGGCTGGTTAATGAGCAACTTCGGAAAAAACACCGATTTTGCGGAATTTCTCATAACGCAGTTGCCTTCTTTCTTGGGATGTTAAACGGTTTAACTCTTCTAAATTATCCAGTAGAGCTTGTTTGAGGGTGTTAGCGGCTTGTAGAGGCTCGGTGTGTGCGCCCCCAATGGGTTCAGGGAGAATTTGGTCAATAATGCCCAAATTTTTCAAGTCGTGGGAGACAATTTTTAAAGCGACGGCAGCTTGGGGAGCTTTACTAGCGTCCTTCCAGAGAATGGCGGCGCAGGCTTCGGGGGTAGCCACGGTGTAAACAGCGTGTTCAAACATTAACAGGCGATCGCCCACACCAATACCCAAAGCACCACCAGAACCACCTTCACCGATGACTGTACAGATAATGGGTACATCTAAAGAGAACATTTCCCGCAGATTATAGGCGATCGCTTCCCCTGCGCCTTGACGTTCAGCGATCACTGTAGGTAAAGCTCCTGGCGTATCGATAAATGTCAAAATTGGCATACCAAACTTATTGGCGTGTTCCATCAGGCGCATTGCTTTGCGATAACCGCCAGGGGTAGCCATCCCGAAATTACGCGCAATATTATCCTTAGTATCGCGTCCCTTTTGATGACCCAGCATCACCACAGGTTGCCCACCTAAACGAGCCACACCACCAATTAAAGCTGGATCATCACTCCCAGAGCGATCGCCATGTAATTCCATCCATTCATCACTAATCGCCTGAATATAATCTAGGGTACTAGGGCGGCGGGGGTGACGAGCAACTTGCAGACGCTGCGCTGGGGATAAGGTACTAAAAATCTCCTCTCGCAGTTGCATAGCGCGTGTTTCTAGCTTGCGAATTTCCCCAGAAACATCCACACCATTTTCCTCAGCTAGCTGACGAATTTGGTCAATTCGGTTTGCCAGTTCTGCTAAAGGCTTTTCAAAATCCAACAGTAAAGGTTTACGCTCAGTAGTAGCCATACGTTTAGGGATTGGGTATTAGGGATTGGGTATTGGGGATTGGGTATTGGGGCAAGTAGGAAGTGTGGGAGGGGTGGGAGGTGTGGGAGGGGAAGAAATCTTTCCCCCCTCTCTCCCCACACTTCCCCATCTTCCCAGTCCCTATTCCCCAGTCCCCAATCTTAAACCAGCAGTGGTCTAAACCCATGTTTGACTGAAGCTCGACCAATCTGCTCCATTTTGTCTACGGTAATCTGATTACGCCCCCAAGAAAAGTTCGTGTATAACTTCTCAAATTCCAATAGCATCGATTCCGCAAAACAGGCAAATAACTGGCGTGCTGGCACATCCATATTGACGATTTTCATAATCTTCCAGTCAATATCTAAAGAATGTTCCACAATGCCACCATTCAATACATACACGCCTGGATGCTGCACTTTTGTAGCTAAGTTTTTGGGATAGCCACCATCAATCAATAAACAAGGTTGTTTTAAAGTTGTGGGATCAATTTCCACGCCTTTGGGCATACTAGCTACCCACACTACAATATCAGCTTGGGGTAGGGCTTCATCCAACGCCATGATTTTGCCTCGCCCCAGTTCGGTTTGTAATTCCTGGAGACGCTCTTGGTTACGAGCAATGAGCAGAAGTTCTTTGACATCGGTTTTGGCATCTAGCCAACGAGTCACCGCAGAACCAATATCACCAGTCGCTCCACAGATGGCTACTGTAGCTTGGGAAAGGTCAATGCCTATTTGCTGTGATGCTGCTTCTACTTGGCGGCAGATAATGTAAGCTGTATGAGTATTACCTGTAGTAAAGCGTTCAAACTCTAGCTTAATGTTACGAACTTGCTGAAACTGCTCTAAGTTAAAGTTTTCAAAAATAATTGAGGAAAACCCACCCAAAGCCGTAATATCAATGCCATGCTTTTGAGCATGAGCCATTGCGTTCAGGATTTTGCGCGTTGCAGCTTTAATCCGGCGATTTGCTAACATTTCCGGTAAGAAGCAAGACTCTACATACTTACCTTCAATAATCTCGCCAGTAACACTTGTAACTTTAATGTGATCAACTATTTGCGGTGGTGCGCTACACCAAAAATCTAGCCCTTGGTCGGCATATTCTGGGTATCCCAATTCCCTGGCTACCGCTTGAGCGTGTTCTAAACTTGTCAGATGTCCAATTAGACCAAACATGGAGTGATATATTAGGCGTGGGCTTTACTAAAAGCGTGAAATCGGTGGGTAAGAGACTATACCTAACTCTTAAAAATACTATACAAAGTGTCAAGAGTGAGTGGGGAGTGCTGAGTGAGGAGTGCTGAGTGCTGAGTTGTGTTAGCGGTAGCGCGGCGTTTAGCCAATGCTGAGTGGAGAGTAGTATTTAGGAGCTTTGATTAAATCTGGGCTGAGTGGAATGAGTATAGAAAGGGTGTGACTGACTATTCAAAACCTGTTTTACCTTCTCGATACTCCTCACTCCTCACTCCTCACTCAGCACTCAGCACTCCTCACTCCTCACTCACCACTCACAACTACTTAAACAGTTGCTAGTCCGTAAGCTGACAGACGCATGATGTCTCTGGTGGTGAAGCCGATATTGCTTAAAGCTTCTCCGTACTGAATCATGAAATCTTCGACTAAGGCATCTTTTTCCATTGCCAGAACTGCTGCATCTGCTGCAACTTGGTTGAGCATTTGCCAAACTAAAGGCAGATTTTGACGGTTAGCCGCTTCTAATTCTGCTTTGGATTCTGTAAAATGTTCTTTGAGCCAAACTTCCCCAAAGTTAAGATGACTGTATTCATCTTTAACTACGCCTTCAGTAATTTTACGAGCAAAATCATCAGCTACAGGGATGTAGATGTTATATGCAGCGATCGCAAAACATTCGATGATTAAAGATTGAATCAAAAGGCAAGTCACCACTTTACCTTCGGCAGCCGCTAATTGAAAATTACCGTGTAACCCAGCAAAAAATTCCTTAGCAAACTCTAAATCTGGTGTAACTTCCAGATTGCGTCCACAAGCTTCAAATCCCTTCTTGTGACGACTTTCCATTTTGGAGAGACGAATCAATTCATCTTTATGTTCTGGCAGCAGTTCAGCTAGTGTGATGTAATTTTCATGAGCTTCTTGTTCACCCTCAATCACGATCGCATTAATGCGGCTATAGGCATCTTTGTATTTTTCGCTGTGGAAATCAATTTCTAAATCGGCTGCAACCTGCTGCATGATATGTTTACTCCTGTAACCTGAATTATTTGATACCGAAACCTAATTTACCCCATGATTTTAGGGTAATGCCCATCGTTGTTTAATTTTACTTAACAAGTCACTATGTTATAGATTAGCTTTTGCTGTGTGTGATAGCTCTACCAATTTAACTAATTCGATAGCTCATGGGGGAAAATATTTCAAAATGGGACTGGAAATGGGGCATGGGGCATAGGTAAAACAGATCATTTAAATAACATCTCCCTTGTTTCCTGATTCCCCATTCCCGATTCCCTATTCCCCATTCCCCATTGCCCAAACTCATGTCTAACTCCAACCAGAATCTAAAATCTGCCGATTTTTTCAGCCTAGCAGGATTAATACTAGGGGCAGTCGTTGTGCTGTCACCACTATTTGTGGTTTTTCTGACATCTTTTGTACCTCCAGGGTCAAACATAGAAATTTTGCCTAAAAATAATTGGTCTTTAGGCAATTATCAGGATGCTTGGCACAGAGGTAAGTTTTTATTAGCATTTGCTAATTCTACCTTGGTGGCGATCGCGGTGACGGCATTTCAGATTGTGACTTCGGCTTTAGCCGGTTATGCGTTGGCTAGGCTGAAATTTCGCGGCAGACAAGCACTGTTGTTAGTTGTTTTAGCTACTTTGGTGATTCCGTTTCAATTGTTGGTGATTCCTATTTTCTTGGTGTTGAAGTGGGGACACCTAATCAATACATACGGAGCTTTAATTTTACCCACTGCGGTCAACGGTTTTGGAATTTTTCTCTTACGTCAATATTTCCAAACAATTCCTGTGGAATTGGAAGAAGCTGCAACTATCGATGGGGCAAACAGACTACAAATTCTGTGGCAAGTCATGTTACCCTTAGCCCGTCCGGCTTTAGTAACACTATTTTTATTTACATTTATCGCGGAGTGGAACGATTTATTTAAGCCGCTAGTATTTACCACTAGACCAGAATTAAGAACAGTGCAGTTAGCGTTGGCTGAGTTTCAAGAGCAGTTTACCAATAATTGGCCTTTGATGATGGCGGCAGTAACCATTGCTACTGTACCTGTCATGGTGCTGTTTCTCATCGGTCAGCGTCAGTTCATTAGAGGTATTGCTACCACAGGGATTAAAAATTAATTCTTCATGACTGCATAAATTTGCTCAAACCAACTGATATTAGTAATTGGGAGAGGTTAAACCCACTCTCATTGAAGATAAATCAATATTTGGTGCGAGTACCCAACAGTCATGGATACTGAAATGTTACAGGAAGTCTCTCTCGATCCTCAAACTCTAGAGCAATTGCAAAATGAAATTAGCCGGGAACTAATAGAAGTTCTGAATAAATCCCAGTTGGGTAAGGTACTGGAAAAATACGGTATTTCTGATACACAAGTGCTGAAAATTCAATACACCCTAGATGTCAATCAACTGCAATCGGCTGATGAGAGTAATGGTCAGGTAGCCATTGAATCTTTCAGCATACCCAAACCACCCATAGGTGCAAACTTAGGATTGATTCAGCCTTGCCCATTTGATGGTAATCCCGATGGCTGTTGGGTTTATTGCTAAATAAAGCATACTTCACTTTTGATCACATTCCGTGTAAAGTCGTCCTAGAAGAACGGCGTAAGAGACTAAATTTTCGATGAGTCAAAATCGAAGCGATCGCTATTCTGATTTGAGGCTAGTAAATGCTTTAGCAATTGCTAGCCTATCCGTCTTTTCTGGAGATTGCGTCTTGGCACAAATCAACCAGGATCAGACATTGGGTTTAGAGAATTCAGTTGTCACACCTCAAGTTGTCAATGGTCAAACGATTTATCAAATAGATGGTGGTTCTATTCGTGGCAACAATCTATTCCATAGCTTTGAAAATTTTTCTTTGTATAATGGCAATACGGCTTACTTTAATAACACTACGAACATTCAAAATATTTTCAGTCGCGTCACAGGTAATTCCATTTCCAATATTGATGGCATTCTCAAAACTAACGGTACAGCTAACCTATTTTTTATTAACCCCAATGGCATTGTTTTCGGTTCTCGTGCTGCTTTAGATATTCAAGGTTCTTTTTTAGCTACTACAGCCGATAGGATCAATTTTGCAAATAATCTGCAATTTAGTGCTTCCAATCCACAAACCGCACCATTGTTAGCTGTCAACGTTCCCACAGGCTTACAATTCGGCACCAAATTAGGTGCAATCAAAAACCAATCCCAAGCTAGTTTAGGTGGTGCCACAAATCGTCTCAACAGTCCTGCTGGATTACAGGTACAGCCACAAAGAACTTTAGCACTAGTAGGCGGCGATTTGATATTGCAGGGAGGCAATTTAACCGCCAAGGAAGGCAGAATCGAATTAGGAAGCGTCGGTGTTAATAGTATTGTTCATATCCAACCCACTCCTCAAGGATGGAAACTAGGATACGAAAATGTCCGCGATTTGCAAAAAATTCAACTAACAGAAGGAATTATCAACAATTCAGCGAGGCCTTCTCAAGTTGATGTGAGTGGTGAAGGTAGCGGTAGCGTTCATCTCCAAGGTAAGCAAATATTAGTCAATAGTCGCTCACAAATTTTAGCTAATACTTTAGGTAAAAAACAAGGCGGTAATTTAACCATTAATGCTTCAGAATCAGTAGAACTGGTGGGTTTAAATTCCGCAATTTTAACAACTGTTACCTTCGGTGCTGGTAATGCAGGCAACTTAGAAATTACAACTGGTAATCTCATTGTCAAAGATGTAGCACAAGTGAGAGTAGGGGCGCAATTTCTCAATAATGCTGCGGCTGCCAATCCAGAATTACGCTTAGGGTCGGGTGGTAAATTAATTATTAATGCCTCTGAATCTGTGGTGTTAACTGGTAGTAGAACCTTCGGGAATCAAACTGTCCCTGGGGGATTATTCGCTGCAACTGCTGATATAGGAGATGCCGGTGATATATTCATTAATACCAAAGTTTTACGTATTGACGATGGAGCAATACTCAGCACCGAGTCTGCCGGTAGGATATTATCAGGAGGGAACTACATACCAGCAATAGGTCGAGGGGGCAATGTGACGGTGAATGCCTCGGAATCCATAGAAGTAGCTGGTATTTCTATCAATGATTTTGTCGCTGGTATTTCTACCACCACCAGAGGAACTGGTAAAGCCGGAAACTTAAATTTAACTACTGATAAATTAATTATTCGCGATCGCGGAGCAATTTCTGTTAGTAGTGCAGTACCCAAAACTGTGATTTATTTAGGAGATCCCACGAAGTTAGGCGCAGCAGGTGAAATCAATATCAATGCTCGTTCCATCCGGCTCGAAAATGGCGGACAATTGATTGCCGAGAGTGAGGCGGGTATGGGTGGAAATATCACACTCAAGGTGCAGGATTTACTATTGATGCGTCGTCAAAGTCAAATCTCTACTAGTGCAGGTAAAACTCTAGGAAGAGGGGATGGCGGTAATGTTAGCATCGATATACCTAATGGCTTTATTGTGGGTGCATCTTCAGAAAATAACGATATCACTGCCAATGCTTTTGCTGGCAATGGTGGCAAAATCAATATCAATACTGAGCGCATTTTTGGCTTTGTACCCCGTACCCGTGCAGATTTAGTCAGATTATTAGGCACTGACAAGCCAGAAGAATTAAAACCGAGTGAACTGCCAACTAACGATATTACAGCTTTTTCGCAGCAGAATTCCGCTTTAAATGGCGATATACAAATTAACACACCTGATGTTGATAATAGTCAGGGGATAGTAGAACTACCCACAAATTTAGTCGATACTTCTCAACAAATTACTTCTACTTGTAGTCAGAGAAAAAGCACGGAACGAAGTTCATTTATTTCTACAGGCAGAGGCGGAATTTCAGTGAGTCCAATGGATACCTTATCAGGGGATACAGTCCTCACAGATTGGATTAATGTCCCAGCAGATAGAGAAAGCCACACTGGTAAGATACAACCGCATACACCAGAGAATACCACAAATATGCAATCAGGCGATCGCCCCCCTGAAATTATCGAAGCCCAAGGTTGGATAGTCGCACCCGATGGCAATATAGTTCTCGTGGCGCAAGCACCCACCGCTACACCCCACAGTCCAGCATTGAAAGCGGCGGGTTGCGGCGTGCATTAGGGAATTGGGAATTGGGCATTGGGCATTGGGCATTGGTATAATGTCCCCTCTACACCCTTACACCCTTACACCCTTACACCCCTACACCCTTACACCCCTACTCCCTTCCACCCCTATTTGTTAAGAAACGTAATATTCATTGATACAATGTTTGTATACAATTAAATATATGCAACAATTTTAGTTTAATCTTCATAAAAAAATAAATAAAATTAGACTAGCTTGCAAATGCGTTTTAACCTTCACAATATAGGATTTGTTAAGCGTATTGCTATCCACTGGCCTAAATTTCTGATAAGAATTAAAGAAAGGCTCAAATATCGTAAGCAACGACTCATAATCATTCGCTTGAGGCACTAAAAACATTTTATACCAGCGAAATTCAAAAATGAGTGCCTCCAAGAGTCATTAACATCAGACAGGGACTCTCGCATGAATATAAATTCAGTAGAATCTACAGTCGAGTTGACGGAACAATCTCACACTCGCCTTATTTTCGGCACAGCAGTTGATGAAAAAAGTAGTGTGGAACAGTTACTACTTAGTATGTATGACTCTGTGCAGACATCTATCTTTGTGGTGGATGTGTTAGAGAATGGTGATTTTTGTTATGTGGGACTTAATCCCACCCATGAACGGTGGATAGGTATCAGTTCGCAGGATTTGCGGGGTAAAAAACCAGAGGATATTCTGACTCCTGTGGATGCAATTAAGGTGCGTCAGCGTTACACTGATTGCGTGCGCTTGGGTAAGACGATTTCCTATGAGCAATGTTTACAGTTTCAGGGAGTTTCGACTTGGTGGAGTACAACATTAACGCCATTGCGGGATGCTAACTCACGAATTTATCGCATCCTGGGGACTAGTAGTAATATTACCCCGATCAAACAAGTAACCCCAGGTAAAGAGCAATTATTAGCGAAAGTCACCCAAAGAATTCATGATGCTGTAGATTTCAATGTGATTCTCCAGCAGACTGTGGAAGATTTACGACTTTGTTTAAATTGCGATCGCATCCTCATTTATCAAATGTCTCATGATCACAATGGCGTAGTCATTGCTGAAGCTACGGTGACACCTGATATTTCCCTCTTAGGTAAACATTTCCCTGATCCTTGCTTACGTTATCAACATCAAGAACATCGGGGGCGATGTTGTCATCAAATTGTCACAGACATTTATACTGATGGGATTAATAATTGCCAAAGAGATTTTTTAAACTCCTTGCAGGTGAGAGCGCATCTAGTCGTTCCTATTTTATTACAGCAGAATTTGTGGGGATTATTAATCGCTCAATATTGCCATGAACCCCACCAATGGCAGCAAACTGAAATTGATTTACTCCAGCAAATAGCCTCCCAACTGGGAATAGCTACCCACCAGCAAGAACTACAACAGCAAATCAAACAGCTGAAAAATCAGCTAGAGTTACACAAGCAAGAACACCACACGCACCTACAGCAGACAAAAAACTTTCAAAGCTTAGTGCTGAGGGTGACAGAAAAAATCCGGGATCATCCAGAAGAAAAGCTAGTTTTTGCCTACGTTACCCAAGAGTTGACCAAATTATTGCAACTAGAATCTTGCTATATCGAACTCTACAGTCCTGACTGTGCTGTGGTGAGTGTAGTGCATGAGTATGCAGTTACCCAAATTACCTACCAGGGACTGATCAGACAACCGCAAGAGTTGTGCGAAATTTATCAGCCACTCATGCAAAAACAACCTTTTCAATCTGTAGAAATCGTTCCTGGATGGCATCCTAAATTACTGGTGATTACACAGTTGGCTTGTCCTATTTATGACAAAGATGGGATTTTAGGCAATCTTTGGGTGATTAAACCCACACAACAGAGATTTGAGGAACTAGAGATTGACTTAGTACAAACTTTAGCCCATGAATGTGCGATCGCCATTCGTCAAACTAGACTCAATGCTAGCAAACAAGCCAGAATCAAAAAACTAGAAACCAAAGAACGCCTCAACCAAGAATTCCTCAAAAACCTCTCCCATGAACTACAAACACCCATAACCAGCATTAGTCTAGCGGCTCAAACCCTAGAAAGTCTCTTTTTACCCAACGGTACGCTAGATACAGAAATCGCTCCCCAACTCCTACAAATTCTGCATAAAGAATGTGGAAGAGAAAGCCGACTCATAAACGATTTACTCACCCTAATTCATTTGGAGGTAGAACCAGAACCCCCAACCTTGATTAACATCGACTTACAAACGTGGCTTCCTCCCGTTGTCGCCGCTTTTTTAGATGTGACTAGTTGTCAGGGACAGCAATTAAAACTCGATATTGCAACTAATCTCACCCCCCTAGTCACCGACATCACCGAACTAGAACGCATTCTCACCGAACTTTTGAACTATGTGTGCAAATACACCCCCCCAGGAGAATCAATAACAGTCTCTACCCAAACCACAGCCGCAGCATTGCAAATTAGCGTCAGTAATTCGGGGTTAGAAATTTCCACCCAGGATCAAACCCGCATTTTTGAGCCGTTTTACCACCTTTCCAAAAATGACCCCTGGAAATATAGCGGTACAGGCTTAGAAATGGCTTTAGTGAAAAAAATGGTCAGACATTTAGGCGGCTCAATTCACGTAGAAAGTGGTGCAGGACAAACAACGTTTATGATCAAATTTCCCCAATCTACTACAATTTAAATTTTCAATTGACTAAATATTGACGAATTAACTATAATATTGTTATTATGATTGTTTATGTGGGTGACTAGCTCAACGGTAGAGCAGTAGACTCTTAATCTATTGGTTGCGGGTTCAAATCCCTCGTCACCCACTTGCTTTTAAGATTTTTCGGCAGTTAAGATATTGTTTCGCCAAGAGGCGCAAAGCCGCAAGAAATCTATAGTTCACTTTACTCAAAAAGCTTAATTCATCCCACATTTATGCAACGTCAGCTTTTCTTCTTAGAGGAGAGAGGTAAATATTTAGTGTTGATGGTGTTTAAGTATGACAGCTTTAACTTTACAATTACCTCCTAATCTGCAATTTACTGATGAGGAATTTGCACAAATTGTTGCTGTGAATAAAGAATTGCGGCTAGAGTTAACTGCTGAAGGGGAATTAATTATTATGTCACCTACTGGGGGAGAAACGGGAAATCGAAATTTTGATTTATTAGGTCAAATATGGTTTTGGAACAGTCAAAATCAGCTAGGAAAAGCTTTTGATTCTTCTACTGGGTTTAAACTACCAAATGGGGCAACTCGTTCGCCTGATGCGGCTTGGATAAAAATAGAAAGATGGGAAGCTTTGACACCAGAACAAAGAAAGAAATTTCTCCCTTTGTGTCCTGATTTTGCAGTGGAATTAGTTTCGGAAACTGATGATGTAGAAGATACTAAAGCGAAGATGCAAGAATATTTAGCCAATGGGTTACAACTCGGTTGGTTAATTAATCCTAAAGATAAACAAGTAATAATTTATCGCCCCAATCAAGCACCAGAATTTTTACAATCTCCCACAAGTTTATCGGGTGAAGATGTTCTCCCTGGTTTTGTTTTAAATTTACAACAGATTTTTGCATAATAGATTTTACACAACACAGTTTTGATCATGTTGGGTTTTCAACCCAAATTTAATTGACCAGAGTAGTTGTCAAGGGCTTTTTGATGAGCATCTTGGATTTGTTGTGCTATCCAAGGCGGATTTAAAACAGTGGCACTTGCGCCGTAGCGTAACATTCTTTGAATAAACCAAAAGACAAAGTCTTCCTGAGCCACAATATCAACATATTCTGTGTTTTCTGGGGAAGAGATGATTTTTTCATGGGGTCGGCGAGGTTTGTAGGTGGCTAAAGCACCTGTGAGTCGGTAGGTAATATCTATGGTGGGGAATTTACTGTAAATCCAAGGTGTTTGGGAAGCTGCACCAACGCGGATGATCCGATCTATTCTAAAGGCTGAGTTTTGTTCCACATTGGGTCTAGTGGGAATATGGCGACTAAACCAGTCTGGAACTAAGGCAAATAGATATAGTGAACCATCATGCAATCTCAATTCTGATTTGTCTACGTCCCAGTGTCTTTCTTCACCCTTGCTGTTGCAATACCAAATGACAAAGCGGCGTTTTTGTTGTAGGCGTTGTTGTAATTCTTGTAAAACGGCATCTAAATTTTCTTCGCTATAGTTAGCTGGAGGATGAAAATCTGCTGCTAAATTGGGGATGTTGGTTTTGTTGAAGTTCCCAATGCGCCAGATGTGACCAGCTTGAGCCGTAAAACCCATGTCTGACAGCAATTCTGCGGCCATTGCTAGGGCTTGTTGCTGTTCTGTTGACAAAATCACTGGAAATTTCGATTCTATCAACTCATAGGGACGGTTGGGCGCGCTTTTGATGTCAAATCCGCAGTCTCTGAGTTTAGTAATGGTGCGAGCAATTTTTTGGGATAAATCTCCGGCTGCAAAACCGCGATCGCCTAATGCAATAATTAATTCTGCTTTCTTGTGTGGTTTTTGCGCCAGTAACTTCAATATCTCTAAAGCAAACCCCAATTGGTTAGAGTTAATATCATTTTTTGATACCATCTCTATTTTTTTGTGTATTAGACTTGTGACAACATACACCACAAGCTTAACGTGAAAATTAAATTACTGCCCCTCTATTCCCAACTTAACCCAGGAGTTGGGGCTTGTCCTCTTGGTTGTACGGAGACTTGCCAAGTCAAAAAGCAAGCTCCTAACTTTGGAAAGGGTTCTGGTTGTCCTTTATCTTCCCACCAAGCCGAAACTTATGCCGCCATTCTCAAAGGAGAATCGGAAGTTATCTTTAACACGTCAGCCACAGGTGATGGTAAATCTCTTGCAGCTTATTTGGCGGGGTTACTTAACCTTGATTTGCGAGTCATTGGACTTTACCCGACTATTGAATTAGTCACAGACCAACAAAAGCAAGTTTTTGGCTATTATGAACAGTTTAACCCAGAAGGACAGTCATTGATTGACATTCTTTATGGTGCTGACTTAGCCCGCAGGGTAGAGCAAGGACAAAAAGGTAACAAATTCAAGGAATTACTGCTGACATTTAAGCAAAAACACGTTATCTTGACTAATCCCGATATTTTTCATTTAGTAGCGCATTTTCGCTATCTTAACCCTGCTTATAATCGGGCAGAGTTACCGATTACTTTGGCTAGAAATCTCGATTTATACATTGCTGATGAGTTTCATATTTTTGGTGTGCATCAAGAAGCCGCAATTCTCAACAGTATGCTATTGATTCGTCATAATCGCCCGAAAAAACGTCCCATGCGTTTCTTGTTTACTTCTGCGACTCCTAAGCCAGAGTTTATGAAAATTCTCAAAACTGCTGGGTTTAAGGTGACGGAGGTGTCAGGAAATTATGAAAGTGAGTCTACACCAGGATTTCGGCAAATATGCCAAGCTGTTAATTTGGAATTTATCCAGTTAGAGCAAGATACTGATTCTTTAAGTTGGTTAACAAAAGAAGCTGAAAATATTCGCACCCTTTTAGAAGCCGAAGGAAGGGGACGAGGGTTAATTATTCTTAACTCCGTCGCCTTGGTAAGTCGGGCTGTGCGTCAACTCCAGGCTTTACTTCCTGATGTGATTGTGAGGGAAGTTAGCGGACGAATTGACCGACAAGAAAGGGCGATAACTCAAGCAGATTTAGAAAATGCACCCCAATCAGTTTTAGTGGTGGGAACTTCTGCGGTGGATGTGGGTGTAGATTTTAAGATTCATTTGCTGATTTTTGAGGCGAGTGATTCTGCTACTTTCATTCAAAGATTAGGTCGTCTCGGTCGTCATGCTGGTTTTTCAGCTTATCAAGCTTTTGTATTGTTACCTAGCCGTACTCCTTGGATTATGGCGAGACTGAAGGAAAAGTTAGCGGGTAAGGAAGAATCCAGTCGTCTGGAGTTCCGCGAAATTATTACCGAAGCATTTGATCCTCCCAAAGAGTTTGAACGATACCGCGAATATTGGGGCGCACTGCAAGCCCAAGGTTTGTTAATTAGTATGAGTCCCAAAACAACAGGAGTCATGCAACCGCTACAAACCAGTATGGCGGAAGATTTGCGGCGGGTTTATGGAGAACAATTAGATAAAAAACGCGGACATTGGTTCAACTTGGGGAACGATTCCACGGGGAAAGCTATCCAAGAAGAACTATTGAGATTTCGGGGAGGTTCAGATTTACAAGCTGCTGTTTGGGATGAAGGACGCTTTTATACTTACGATTTGCTGAGATTGTTACCCTACGCAGAAGTGGAAATCATTGATAGAGAAGAATTTATCCAAGCTGCACAACAAGCCAACCATCCCGCTACGGAATTTCCAGAGAAATATATTCAAACTTATCTAAAAGTCCAACGTTGGTCTGATCAAAGATTCCCCATCAGATTAGAATGCGATCGCGGTACAGATGAACTCAAACAATGTACCCTTTCCCTGATAGATAGACTCAGCATCACCGGACACCCCCAAGCAGAAGTCAGTCGCTGTCTCCGTAAACAAAAACTCCTCACCTTCCTAATCCAAGTCAATCGCACCCCAGACAACAGCCATTGGGACATTAGCCGCGCCTTACACCTCAACCCCACCTTCGGACTATATCGACTAACAGACGCTGACGAACAAAGCCACGCCTGCGCCTTCAACCAAGATGCACTCCTTCTAGAAGCCCTCAAATGGAGGATTCCCAAATGCGATCGCACAAAACCCTACATTTTTTAATTTGATTTTGAATTGATTCATGCTCACACTACTACAAACCCTACTCATAGAAACCCTCCCATCCGACACCGACCCCATTTTACAAACCTTCATCCAAACCATTCTCCCCGCAATGGAAAGAGAATTTGGATTAATTCCCGCAATGGGAGGGTCAGAAACAGCCCACTATCAAACCCTCATCAAACAAGGCGATCGCTATGCTGATGAAAACGCTAAACGCTGGGCTGCAAAACCCGACCAAAGCCTCTTAGTTCACGTCCTCAATGGACTATTAACAGCCTGGAATCTCAGCCTGTATTTACCCCAACACCGACAACTCAAAGAAGCCGAAAAACGCTTACTATGCTTAGGTTTAACCCTACACGACTACAACAAATATGTACGGGGTCAAGGCGAAGAACAACCACCACCAAAAGCCCATGAAATTGACGCAATCATTAACTTATGCCGTGAATTAGGCGAAAAACTAGACTTTCAACTGTTTTGGGATCAATGGCGAGATTATTTACTAGAAATTGCCTATCTCGCCCAAAATACTCAATTTAGCGTTGATAGTAACTCAATTCTTTCTAACTGGGAGAACGATGAACGCCAATTTACCATAGATGACCGTCGCTTGAATGATATTTTACGCCACCTATTAGCCTTTGGTGATGTGGCGGTTCATATGGGTGATCCCGCAGAGATTATAACCACAACAAAAGGCGATCGCCTCCAAGATCATCTCGACTGGCTCAATATTCCCCAAAAATTGGTTTACCATCGCCTGCGGGATTGTCGCGGTTTAATTACCAACCAAATTCATAACGCCGTCGTCAATTTTGCCCGTCAGTTGGGTTGGAATCCGATTCTTTATTTTGCTCAAGGTGCAGTATATCTCACTCCCACGGATGTAGTCACACCCGACTTAGCAGATATTCAAACGGCTGTGTGGGAAAGTCTGATTCGAGGCGATGAAGAAAACAATCAACGAGGATTAGCCGCATACTTCCAAAGCGGTGATGTGGGGTTTGTTCGTGATGGGAAGGGAATGAAAATTGCTCCCCAGACTTTAGAATTGTTTACCCCTGCGGACTTGATTCGCTTACTTCCCAGTGTCGTACAAATCAAAGTCGCCAATGTCAAATCCCCAGCCACACCCAAGCGGTTAGAGAAATTAACTCTGACGGATGCAGAAAAAACCTTTTTATTACAAGGTGCAGATATCCGCGCTGATAGATTAGCCGAGTTGATTATCTTGGCACAAAGAGAATTTTTTGAAGGTAGCCAAGACTACATACCTTGGATGCTGTCAGCTTTGGAATTGCAAGGCACAATATCACCAGAACAAACACAAGTACAATCAGGGGGTGTAAATTATGGCTGGTATCAAGCCGCAGCCCATTACATAGCAACTCACGCCACCTTAGATGAGGGACAGGTAGAGGAGTGTTTAGGAAAATTAAGCGATCGCCTCGCAACTTGGGCAGAGCAAAATAATTTACTCAAAGCTAACAGTAGTCCTACCTATGAGGCTTTTATTCATTACTTAGCCCAATATTTGGAAGTTTACCCATCTAATCAGCCAGCAGTTGAGTTTGCTAATGAACTAAATACATATTCTTTAGCAAAAGTCAATAATCAAGCCATTTGTTCTTTAAGTGCAGGCGATCCTGATGCTGAGGATCAACTAGATACTGTCGTCCTATTCAAACCCCAACAATACAGCAACAAAAACGCCTTGGGCGGAGGACGCATTAAACGGGGTATTTCTAAAATCTGGTCGTTAGAAATGCTGATGCGTCAAGCCTTTTGGACTGGTGCGTCGGGAAAATTAGAAGAACAACAGCCTGTATTTTTATATATCTTCCCGGCTTACGTCTACTCACCCCAAGTTGCTGTCGCAGTGCGGCGACTGGTGAAGGAACTCAAACGCGTCAACCTGTGGGAAGTCCGCAAACATTGGTTAGATGGGGGGATGCAATATAGCGGACTGCAAACTTTGTCTTGGCGGGATGAGGCGGAAATCGGTAGATATGGTGATAGTTACTCCCGTGCAGACTTGCCATTTATGGCAATGACTTATACCACCACCAGGGGTAAAACTACTACAGATGCTTGGGTAGAACCGAGTTTTTTAGCCTTAGCATTACCTACACTTTTAGGTGTGAAAGTGGTTGCTACGAGCAGTCCTGACCCACTTTACGCCAGCGACCAAGAATTTGTAGAGTCAGCCAAACTAGATGGGGCGGCAGGATTTTGGCAAATATTAGGTATAAATCAGAACTTACGATTGCAGGATTTAGCAACAGCCTTAGAACGGCTATTGATAGCTTACAGCATTCATTTAGAGTTTCGCAGTTCCCCACCGGACGCACGTTGGCAAGCCTTGAATGGGACAGCCAGAGATTTAGCCACCGATGTATTAAATGTATTTGCGATCGCCAATGAAGGAATCCGCGAAAACAAACGAGAACCCAGCCCAGAAGATGTTAAACGTATTTGGAAATATGCCCAACTCTGGATAACAGGAGATAAAAAGATGACCGAAAAATTGCAATTAATTGAACGATTAGTGAAAGAGTATCGCCAATTTTATCAAGTGAATGTGGGGGAATCTAGTCATGCAGTTTTACTCCCACTGGCGAAAGCTTTGGAAGTAATTTTGACAGTTCCCGAACAGATAGCGAGAGAAGACGTAATTTTGCAAGCGGCGGGAAAACTCAACGATGCACTAGAACGACAAGAAGTTTATAAACGTCCATTTTTAATGGATAAATCCGTCGATATTTCCACACGTAAAGCCCAGGAATTAGCAGCAATTCATACCTTTATGACAACCTGCGTTGATGAATTATTCTTGAGACTTTATAAAGGCGATCGCGCTTTACTCCAAGAAAATCGCAACCGCATTAAATCCGGTGCTGAATTTGCTTATCGCTTATTAGCTGCACAAGAAAAACAAACCGAAAAAACACAAACCAAAGGAGAAAAATAAATGACTATTCTTAACACCATTCAACCAAAATTTCAAACAGCTTTCCCCCGTTTAGCTTCTGGTAAATACGTTCACTTTTTAATGGTGCGTCACAGTCAATCCTTCCCCGTATTTCAAACCGACGGAGTTTTGAATACAGCCCGCACCCAAGCCGGAATTACTACCCAAGAAGCCATCAGTCGATTAGTCATGTTTAAGCGTAAGCAAATTACCCCAGAACGTTTAGCAGGTAGAGAGTTATTACGTTCCTTAGAATTAACCAGTGCTAACGCCGCCGAGAAAGATAAATTCTGTGAATATAACGGCGAAAACTCCTGTAAAAAATGTCCTGATTGCATTATCTATGGCTTTGCAATTGGTGATAGTGGTTCAGAACGTTCTAAAGTTTACTCCGATTCTGCCTTCTCTCTGAGTCCCTATGAACAATCTCACCGCAGTTTTACTTTTAATGCACCCTTTGAAGGCGGAACAATGAGTGAACAAGGTGTGATGAGGAGTGCCATTAATGAGTTAGATCATGTATTACCAGAAATTACCTTTCCCACAGTAGAAACCCTCCGTGACCCTACCTATGAAGGCTTTTTATATGTGTTAGGAAACCTGATGCGGACTCGTCGCTACGGCGCACAAGAATCAAGAACAGGGACAATGGCAAATCATATCATTGGTATTGCCTTATGTGATGGCGAAATCTTCAGTAACCTACATTTTACCCAAGCCTTGTATGATGCCTTAAAACCAGATATTAACGCCCCAATTGCCGACATTCTCAACAAAGCCACAGAAGTGACAACCAACTTACTCAACCAAGAACCCATTCGGAAAACTCAAGTCATTACCGGTTCTCAATTACATGATTTATTGAGTGAAGTCGCAACCATTTATCAAGACGAAACCCAACTACGGGATACACTGAATACTTTGTATCAACAAACCAAAACTTACGCAGAAACCTACGGCGTGATCGCAGGTAAGAAAGGGAAAGGGAAATAAGGCAGGGGGCAGGGAGCAGGGGAGCAGGGGGAGCAGGGGGAGAAAAATACAATGCCCTATGCCCAATGCCCCATGCCCAATTCCCCATGCCCCAGTCCCAATTCGCAATCAAAAGAGTTAACAATGATAATTTACGAATGCAAACTAACCCTCCACGATAATGTATTTTTTGCGACTCGTGAAATGGGGATTCTCTATGAAACCGAAAAATATCTGCACAATTGGGCGTTGAGTTTTGCTTTCTTTGAAGCAGAGTATATCCCGAAACCTTATCGACTTAAAGGGGCGATCGCTCAAAAACCTAGTTATTTAGACGCAAGTCAAGAGCAAAATCTGTTACATCTCAATCAAGCAGGAATTTATGTTTTTCCCGCTTTACCTGTGGTTTGGTCTTATCAAGTCAATACCTTCAAAGCCGCACAAGTCGCCTACTATGGTAAATCTGTACAGTTCGGTGGCGAAGGTGCGAAACGTAATTATCCCATTAATTACGGGCGTGCTAAGGAATTAGCCGTAGGTAGTCGGTATAAAACCTATATTATCGCTAGTGCAGATGTGACAATTCCCCATTGGGTGAGATTGGGTAAATGGTCGGCGAAGGTGCAAGTTGAAACCACAAAAATTACAGAATGGAAGGAACGCTCTGGACAATATATCAGCAAGCATCCCTTAAATCCCTTAGACTTACCCCCATCATCCAGACTACTACTTTACAACCGCATTGTTATGCCTCCTGTAAGTTTAGTCAGTCAAGCGCAACTTAGTGGCGACTATTGGGAATTACCTGATAAAACCTGTTTACCTGCTGGAGTCTCCTATGGTGCTGGAACTGATATCATCACCGCCTAAATCCACGAGCTTGTATGCTGTGGTAATTCAACTGGGTGCGACTTCGGGAAAAATTATCCCTGCTAGTCTGGGGAGAGCAATTCATGCTCAAGTTATGGACTGGCTGAGATTAGCAGATCCGCAAACCGCAGAGATTATCCACCGCGCACAAGTTTCACCCTTTAGTGTTTCCGGCTTGATAGGATACCGTCGTCAACCCCGAACCAAACCAGGCGATGATTTTATTTTTCGCATCGGTTTGCTAGATGGTGATTTGATTGAGCCATTATTAAAAGGTATAGAACTTTGGCACAGTGAACTGCTGAATTTGGGTGAATGTCAGTTTGTCTTGCGCGGTTTTTATACTTTACCTGGTACTCATCCTTTAGCGGATATTTCTGACTACAACACACTAGCAAATATAGACAACATCTCTGAAGAAATCACACTAAAATTGCTGTCTCCGACTAGTTTTAAGCAAGCTAAAAAAGTACAACCTTTTCCCTTACCAGAGTTAGTATTTGATAATTTGTGGCGACGTTGGAATACTTTTGCGCCCCCAGAATTAAAGTTTCCGGCTGTAGAATGGAACGCTCAAATTGCAGCTTTTGAACTGAAAACCTATGCTTTAAAGTTAGAAGCTAGCGCAGAAATTGGGGCTGAAGGTTGGGTAAAATATCAGTTTTTAGAGCCAGAAGCAGCGAGAATTGCGACAGTATTAGCCAATTTCGCCGCCTTCGCCGGTGTCGGACGTAAAACCGCGATGGGTATGGGACAGATATCAATTCAAAATTCAAAATTCAAAATTCAAAATTAAGAAATTTAGATTTATATTGACTACGCGCTTATGACAGAAGATTACTTACCCCTGGCGTATCTTAACGCTTGGGAATATTGTCCACGCCGATTTTATTTGGAATATTTGCTGGGTGAAATGGAAGACAATGAACATATTATTTTAGGTCGCCATATTCACCGTAATGTGAATGAAGAAACCACATTTCAAGAGGGAGAAACCCTCATTCATCAACAACAATGGGTGTGGAGCGATCGCCTAAAAGTTGCTGGTATTATCGATGCTGTGGAAGAATGCGACGGTCAACTTATTCCAGTGGAATACAAAAAAGGCAAGATGGCACAGCATCTTAACGATCATTTTCAACTGTGTGCAGCCGCTTTGTGTTTAGAGGAACGCACTGGACACACTATTACCTATGGTGAAATATTCTATCACGCCAACCGCAAAAGACAGACAGTAGCATTCACCCCAGAACTCCGGCAGATGACAGAACAGGCGATTTTACTAGCTCAACTTGCTGCCTATAAAGCTATGCCTGCACCAATTGACCACACTAAAAAATGTAAATCATGTAGTTTACAAAACATCTGTCTGCCTGTTGAAGTGAGGCAATTACAAAAATCAAATCTCTCCACAAGCGACGATTTTTAACCATATTCACCAACTATTTCACATCTAACTAATATGCCTATACTCTACGTCACTCAAGCTGATGCTGTTTTGAGCAAGAATTATGAAGCCTTTAATATTGCTCTCAAACAAGAAGATGGTTCTTGGAAAAAACAAAGTGTCCCAGCACAAACTGTAGAACAAGTAGTGTTGATGGGAAATCCCCAAGTGACGGGCGACGCTCTGATGTATGCCTTAGAATTGGGAATGCCAGTGCATTACCTTTCTCACTTTGGTAAATATCTTGGGTCTGCACTTCCTGGTTCTTCCCGTAACGGTCAACTCCGATTAGCTCAGTATCAGGTATATCATGATCCTGTGCGGCGGTTGGAACTAGTGCAAACAATAGTAGCGGCTAAAATTCACAATCAATATCAAGTTTTGTACCGCCAGAATCAACGGGATAACCCCCTAAAAGAACGTAAAAATCAAGTTAAAAACCAGAAAACCATAGACCAAGTGAGGGGTATTGAAGGGTTAGCCGCCAAGGAATATTTTGCTTGCTGGCCGGATATGGTAGGAAAACAGTGGACTTTTAACGGCAGAAATCGCCGTCCACCTACAGATCCTGTAAATTCACTCCTCAGTTTCGCCTATGGTTTGTTGCGAGTGCAAGTAACTGCGGCTGTTCATGTCGCTGGTTTAGATCCATATATAGGATACCTCCACGAAGTTCATCACGGTCAGCCTGCAATGGTACTCGATTTAATGGAAGAGTTCCGAGCTTTAATTGCCGATAATATTGTGCTGACAGTGTTGCATAAACGCGAAATTCAACCCCAGGATTTTGATGAAAGTTTAGGTGCTTATCGGTTGAAAGAAGCTGCTAAAAAATCATTTTTGCAAGCCTTTGAGCGCAAAATGAATGATGAGTTTAAGCATCCTGTTTTTGAATATCGATGCACTTATCGCCGCGCCATAGAGTTACAAGCCAGGTTACTCAGTCGTCATTTGCAAGAAGGGATTCCTTATAAAGCTTTGGCTTTACGTTAATTATGACCACACTATTTTATTTGATTATTTACGACTTGCCAGACAATAAAGCGGCAAATAAACGCCGCACGCGGTTGCATAAAATGCTTTCTGGTTACGGCAAATGGACGCAATACAGTGTATTTGAGTGTTTTTTAACACCAGTCCAATTTGCTACACTACAAACAAAAGTCGAAAAACTCATCAAATCTGAAGAGGATTCTGTGCGAATATACGTACTAGATGCGGGCGCAGTGAAAAGAACTATTACATATGGTTCAGAAATACCTCGACAAGAACAAGTTATAGTCTTATGATGGGTTTACTAACTTGATGTTTGACCAGTCGAAGCGGGGTCAAAAACCCTGGGGATTCGTCAAAATCGCCAGAACCTTGACAACATAATAATTACAGCGTTTCAACAATTCGGGAAGTTGCGAATTAGTCGCAATAAGGTGGGCTGAAATCGACCTAATTTTGCGACTCGTCAAAATGCTTCCCAGGAAGCTTGCTCTATATAAGTTTCAGTAGCGAGCAGTTTCCATCAACCATTTCCCCGCAAGGGGACTGAAACGGGAGAGTTGGCGCATTTGCTAGCAATCTTGTCGGTAAAGTTTCCATCAACCATTTCCCCGCAAGGGGACTGAAACAGATATTCGCAGACAACGTGGGAATATTGCTTGAGCATGAGTTTCCATCAACCATTTCCCCGCAAGGGGACTGAAACACGAAGATGGCGACTATGAAGATGAAGACTATGAAGAGTTTCCATCAACCATTTCCCCGCAAGGGGACTGAAACGACAAGCAACTACAAGCGGTTGTAGAAACTATAATTGGTTTCCATCAACCATTTCCCCGCAAGGGGACTGAAACTAACCCACATTTAACACTTCAGAAAGCTGTTGTTGGTTTCCATCAACCATTTCCCCGCAAGGGGACTGAAACTCTAGAGAAACTAGATACCCCCAAGCTGCCGCAATTATGGTTTCCATCAACCATTTCCCCGCAAGGGGACTGAAACACTAGAAGATTACCTTGGGAATCTTGTACGGCTTTAGGGTTTCCATCAACCATTTCCCCGCAAGGGGACTGAAACATTTATCCTCTAAGAAAATTGGCAAGTCCTGGCGCATCAAGAGGGTTTCCATCAACCATTTCCCCGCAAGGGGACTGAAACTTGATCAAAAAAGGGATGACCGGGCAGTATTAGCCCGGGTTTCCATCAACCATTTCCCCGCAAGGGGACTGAAACGTATATTAACTGATGAGTCGAACTTTTAATTATGAACGGTTTCCATCAACCATTTCCCCGCAAGGGGACTGAAACACGATGCCGTTAGACCATTTTTAAAGATGAGCGAAAAGTTTCCATCAACCATTTCCCCGCAAGGGGACTGAAACACCCCGCCGCCAATGCGTACTAGGCGAAGCGTGAGTAGTTTCCATCAACCATTTCCCCGCAAGGGGACTGAAACTTTGTTTTGCTCTTAGGATTGTAATTGCAAAAAAAGTTTCCATCAACCATTTCCCCGCAAGGGGACTGAAACAGAACATCTAAAGCATCCTTCAAAAAATCACCACTTAAAGTTTCCATCAACCATTTCCCCGCAAGGGGACTGAAACTAAAAAATCGAGACGATCACCCCCGATCACCCGACGATGTTTCCATCAACCATTTCCCCGCAAGGGGACTGAAACAAACGAAACTTTGATTTAGCGTACGATTTTTCATCTTGCGTTTCCATCAACCATTTCCCCGCAAGGGGACTGAAACACTAGTACGGCATTTTTAAATCGGATAACTGGTAGTGTTTCCATCAACCATTTCCCCGCAAGGGGACTGAAACCATTCGTCAGGATGGATGGTAACGGTGTAGTGCCAGTCCAGTAGGGTGCGTCAGTGTAAGAAACCTTCGCTATACCTAGATATTCTTTGTACTGACGCACCCTACAGATGGAAGATTTTTTTAGTTGGAAGTTCCTTACGGAAGAAACATTTTTTCTCACCTATACCCTTGTATTTCTCAGAATTGTGCCTACTTACTAAGGCAGCATACCGGCAAATTGCTTTTCAACGGCTTTAGGGTCTTGTCGAACACCTGCAAATACTTGCTGAGAAACTGGGTCAGGTTGCACATCTTCAACGCCCTGTTCTACTGCTTCCAACGTAGTTTGAGCAATTTGAATGGGGGGTACTTTATCCAGGGGAACATTTTCAGCCATTGCTGTATCAACAGGGCCAGGAAAGACACCTACAACTAGTGTGCCTTGTTTCACTAATTCTGCTCGGATTCCCTGGGTTAAAGAATACAACGCCGCTTTTGATGCACTATAAGAACCAAAAACTGGAACATTCACCATCGATGCAATTGAGAGCAGATTAACAATCGCCCCACCGCCATTCTGTTTCAGGATAGGTGCGAAAGCACGAATTATATTTAATACACCAAAGTAGTTGGTTTCCATTTCCCAACGAGCCGTTTCCAGACTAGCGGGAGCAAAAAAGCCACCTGTACCAGACACACCAGCATTATTAATGAGCAGATTAACATCTTGAGCAGTTTGAGCGATCGCGGCAATTTGCTCAGGATTTGTCACATCCAATGCTAGAGGTACAATCCTATCTGTAGCGAACTGCAAACATAAACGCTTCAAACTGCAAACAAGTCAATTTTCAAACCACATTAACTGCAAATAAGAGGGGTCTTCAAACCACAATAATTGCAAATGAAACCACATTATCTGCAAACAAACCACAATAACTGCAAATGAAACCACATTAACTGCAAATAAGCCGTAACCCATGCTGTGATTGGGCTAGAAGATTTATCACTGCAAAAGTGTCCAATTTATACGAACTTTTACACCGAACATATATGTACGCTTTTCGTGGTTTAATTTGAACTAATACCGTTCGATTAAATCTAGAAAGCTGTTTTTACCGACAGCCAGTTTGGTCATGGCCATTTACGCTTATCTGAGGGTCTCCAGCGACAAACAAGACGTACACAACCAACGACATGGCATTTTAGAATATGCCAATATCCACGCTTTAAGTCCCATCCAGTTTGTAGAGGACACAATTTCTGGACGGGAGAAATGGTTAGAGCGAGGTGTAGGACAACTACTGAATCAAACAGCCCAAGCAAAAGATATAGTCATTTTTTCAGAAGTTAGTCGGATGGCACGCTCCACCCTACAAGTATTAGAAATGCTGGAGTGTTGCGTGCGTCGAGGAATCAACGTCCATATCGCCAAACAAGGTATGGTACTGGATGACTCAATGCAAAGCCGAATTACAGCAACGGTTTTAGGCTTGGCAGCAGAAATCGAACGGGAATTGATTGTACTCAGAACAACCGAAGCACTAGCTAAACGTAAAGCTGAAGGAAAAACTTTAGGGCGACCCAAAGGACGACAATCTGCACATTTGAAACTGGACACCAGGGAAGCAGAAATTCGCAGTTATTTAGCCAAAGGAATCAGCAAACGCTCAATTGCCAAACTGGTCGATTGTTCACCTTCCACCCTCTACGATTGGTTGTCACGCAAACATCTCCACCCACGCCACGATAAATTGGTGGAGAAATCATAGGATGCCAAAGAAACAAATACCAATTGATGCAATCGTAGACCTACGTCGCCGCTTAGACCAACTACCACCGCGCAGTCCATCTCGTCGGGAATTAGTCCAAGAAATAGCTCAACTGTATGGCATTTCTGAAGATACAGTGTATCGAACACTACGATCCGGGAATGTAGTTCGCCCAGTACGTCGCGTTGATTGTGATGTACCGCGTGTAATTCCAAAAGGAACTCTTGAGCGATACTGCGAAATTATTGCTGCGATTAAAATACGTACATCTAACCGCAAAGGTCGCCATTTATCTACCGTACAAGCAATTCGCTTATTGGAAGAAGATGGCATCAACACACCAGATGGTCATCTTCGCGTTCCAGTAGGTTTGCTCAAACCAACCACCGTCAATCGTTATCTCAACAAATGGGGCTACGACCGCGATACCCTTCTACGGCAACCGCCTGCTGTTCGCTTTCAGGCAGAATATAGCAATCAATGTTGGCATTTTGACCTCAGCCCATCAGACCTCAAGCACGTTAAAGCACCAGCCTTCCTAGAACCGGGGCGGGGGCATCCCTTGTTAATGCTTTATAGTGTTGTGGATGACCGAAGTGGTGTTGCATACCAAGAATACCACTGTGTTTACGGTGAGGATGTGGAAGCAGCACTGCGGTTTATGTTTGCTGCCATGTCACCCAAACCGGGGAGCGACTTTCCCTTTCAAGGCATTCCCCAAATGCTGTACATGGACAATGGCCCCATTGCTAAGAGCTTAGTGTTTCAAAAAGTCATGGGTTATTTGGGGATTGAAGTACGTACTCATTTACCTGCGGGCAAAGATGGGCAACGAGTGACGGCTCGTTCTAAGGGGAAAGTGGAAAGACCCTTTCGCACGGTCAAAGAAATGCACGAAACCCTTTACCACCTGCATGAACCGGAGACGGAAGCTGAGGCGAACGCTTGGTTGATGAAGTTTTTGCTCCATTACAATAGCCGACCCCATCGCAGCGAACCTCATTCCCGGCTGGACGATTGGCTCTTACACTTACCCAAGGCGGGAATTCGACAAATGTGTACCTGGGAACGTTTTTGTACATTTGCACGCGAACCAGAACGTCGCAAAGTCGGCATCGATGCTCACGTTATGGTTGAGGGGGTGGCTTATGAGGTTGAGCCAGATTTGGCTGGAGAAACTGTAGTTTTGTGGTGGGGTTTATTTGACAACGAATTGTACGTAGAACACAAAGAACGGCGCTATGGACCATTTCTACCTGTAGATGGGCCAATCCCCCTACATCGCTACCGTAGTTTTAAGAAAACACGTACACAGAAACGGGCAGAGCGAATTGAATCTTTAGCTAAAGAGTTGTCTTTACCGAATTCTGTGATTGGTAAAGGCAATAACCCAGATTTCGGGAGTAATACAACCCCACTAAAGGTGCAGCCTTTTGTTGACCCTAACCCATTTCAAGAACTGACATTCAGCACGGTGATTGCAGCCAAATTAGCGATCGCTGATTATTTGGCACGCCCATTAGCAAAACTTACCCCTGAACAAATGGCTTATATTGATGCGGTTCTGGTGACTACTCTCAATAAGCAGGAGGTAATCAAACAAATTCGAGATTTCTTCCACCCCTTATCAGGTACGAGCGATGTTGAGTGATGTCATGACTTATTTTGGTCTGAAACGTACCTTAGACCATGTGGGGTATTTTGAGACCCAAGAGCAGACAAATCTATTCAAAGAACTGAAACCCCAAATTAGGCAAGGTCGTTTGATTGCGATAACAGGTGTTGTTGGTTGTGGTAAAACAACGACTTTACAACGACTGCAATTGGAATTGTCCTCTGAAAAAGACATAATTATTTCTCGTTGCCTTGCAATTGACAAAGATAAGGTCAACGTCGGGGTTTTGATGAGTGCTTTGTTTTTGGATTTAAGCACAGAAAAGGATGCTAAACCACCGACTCACCCAGAACTTAGAGAACGAAAATTATTAGCTTTGATTCAAAAATGCCGTAAGCCTATAGTGCTGTTTGTCGATGAAGCTCATGACATTCATCACAGTACGTTAGTCAAAATTAAGCGTTTAATTGAATTGGTACGCCAGAATGGTTGCACTTTATCTGTAGTGTTGCTGGGTCATCCCAAGTTGAAAAATGATCTGCGCCGACCATCTTTGGAAGAGATTGGTGCTAGAACCAATATTTTTAGTTTAGAAGGTATTAGAGGACATCAAGTTGAGTATATAAAATGGCTATTGAGTGAGTGTATTTACGATGATTATCTACCTGAAGATTTGATTACCGATGAGGCTATTGAATTTTTGGCTCAACGACTGACGACTCCCTTGCAAATTGAACATTATTTGCAGAGGGCTTTTGAAGACGCTTATCAAGCAGCAACTAAGCCTGTCACCCGTGATATGGCTGAAGCGGTCTTGAACGTAGGACTTAACGATTTAGAACCCCGCTTAATACGGCATGGTTACAATGCTAAAGTTCTAGCTGAGTTATTAAATATACGAGTAAGTGAAGTAAATTCTTTTATACACGCTCAGTTACCTCCAGGTCGAACCCAAGATTTGAGAGACCAGATGTTAAAAATGGGAATTCCTTTGTATGCGTCAGAGGGAAATTAAGTCAAAACAAGAAATACCCCATATAAAATTTTTCTGTTTTATTAGTGTTTGATTTATATCTAAATAAATAGACATATATGTCCGGTGTAAAAGTTCGTATAAATTGGACACTTTTGCAGTGATAAATCTTCTAGCCCAATCACAGCATGGGTTACGGCTTATTTGCAGTTAATGTGGTTTCATTTGCAGTTATTGTGGTTTGTTTGCAGATAATGTGGTTTCATTTGCAATTATTGTGGTTTGAAGACCCCTCTTATTTGCAGTTAATGTGGTTTGAAAATTGACTTGTTTGCAGTTTGAAGCGTTTATGTTTGCAGTTCGCTACACCTATCGGGAGCAAGTGCCACTACATCTTTCAAAGTCTCTACATTACGCGCAGTAGCGTAGATGCGGGTAGCACCTGCTTGCACTAATGCTTCCACAAAAGCCTGACCTATGCCGCGATTTGCACCCGTTACCAAAGCAATAGAACCATTGATATCCATAAGACCCTCCAGCGTTTGATGTGCCATTGATTGCTGACATCTTTATGATGATTGATGCTCAAATATTTGAGAAGACAGCGAAAAAGAATATGATTTATTCTTATTTGGAATAAATTTAGCTATGGATCGCATTGCTTGCATGAAAAGCTTTGTCAGGACGGTAGAAACTGGCAGTTTTTCTGCGGTCGCCCGTGAACTAAACACCACTCAACCCACTATCAGTAAACAGATTGCAGCACTAGAGGAATATTTAGACGTTCAGTTACTCGTTCGCTCTACGCGCACTTTAAGTTTAACCGAAGAGGGTATCCGTTTTTACGAACACTGTCAGCAAGTGTTAGAGGCAGTTAAAGAAGCAGAATCTAGTGTGGGAAAACGACAAAAGCCTACGGGTGTATTGCGGGTGTGTTGTCCTGTAGCTTTTGGGCAGTTGCAAATCATACCCAGATTGAATGTATTTCTCGAACGCTACCCAGATATTAAAATTGATTTAATGATGGCAGATCAGTTTGTAGATTTGATAGAAGAAGGGGTAGATTTAGCAATTCGTATCGGTAACGTGCAGGATACTTCCCTGATTACCCGACGCATTGGAACTACAAGGCGAATTACAATTGGACATCAATCTTACTTTGAGCGAGCAGGTGAACCGCAAACACCAGAAGAATTGGTCAAGCATAATTGTATTGTTTATACTCGTCTAGCTACAGGTAATGAATGGCACTTTCAAGGAACTCAGGGAGTGATCAAAGTTGCAGTAAATGGTAACTTTCAAGCAAATAATTCTACAGCCATTAGAGCAGCCGTATTTGCGGGGTTAGGGATTGCGGTTTCTCCGATTTGGTTATTTGGTGACGTGTTAGAAAATGGCAATCTGAAGATGATTCTCAAAGACTATCAACCTGTTCCACTACCTATTCAAGCTGTCTATCGTCGCAGTCGGTTTGTAGCAGCGAAAGTGCGTTGTTTGATTGATTTCCTGTCTCATGAATTTAAGTTAGATCCCTGGGTTTCAGATTACGGGCAATAATTCATATTTAATGAACATAATAAATGACTGGACAAATTAGTGATTTATTAATACATGAAAATCAAAAATTCTGCATTGCTGGCGTTGAGGGTACAGGATTATTTGAACCAACACAACACGGCTTTTCTCCTCAGTAGGGTACAACCGCTTGTTATCGAGGCTATTGTTGCACTTATGAGGTAATAAAAGAAAAACTCTACTTAAAAGAATTAATTATGTCCCTGGGTTTAAAAGAAAAACTGTTTGTAAAACATGGTAGAGCCAGAGATTTTTTAGGTGTCTTCCCTCATAGCCGCAATACGCCTGTGGGTCATCCTAGTGCTGTTTATGAACAACTAAAACATTTTGTGGAATTTACAGGCAGCTTATTAACAGCTAATAAGTTTATGAATAACCTATATGTCCATATTGGCTTTCAACCAGCTTATAAATATGAGGAAGTTTATCAACTGATTTTTGAGAATGGTTATTTGATGCAAAGTATTAACCGTTCCAAAGAAATGGCAGAAATCCGCCAAAAAATTAATCCGAGTTCTAAGTTTTATGAACAATGGCATCTGACATGGAAAGAGAAAAACGGTTCGTAAGTAATCTAAATATAATTCCTCAAGATGTCGGGTTTCGCGTCCCTTAAACTAACCTACTTTTTATAATTTTATTCTAAATAAAGCTATGCCAAATCAATACTTTTATCATCTTGGCTTTGGGCTAGATGATTTAGGTGCTACACCTCCCACCATGACGCTATTATCTGGCGACCCTGAAAGGGCGCGGTTAATTGCTCACACTTATTTACAGGATGTGCGTTTGCTGTCTGAGAATCGCGGACTCAATAGCTATCTAGGATATTTACCCAATGGTCGCTTGATTATATCTGCTACCAGTGGGATGGGTGCGCCTTCTTTAAGTATTGTGGTCAATGAGTTGGTGCAGCTAGGAATTAAACAGATTATTCGTATTGGGACTTGTGGTGCAATTCAAACCCATATTCCCATCGGTAGTATTGTCATTAGTAGTGCGGCGTTATGTCGTCAAGGTGCAGCCAATGATATTGCACCAGTGGAATATCCAGCCGCCGCCGATCCGTTTTTAACTGTGGCTTTGGTCAAGGCTGCACAAGCATTACAGGTAGAATATTATATGGGAGTTACGGCTTCCGTCGATACCTTTTATGAAGGACAGGAACGCACTGATTCTGCTAATCCTTATTTAATGCGATCGCTACAGGGTATTACAGCAGAATATCGGCAGCTAAATATCCTCAACTATGAGATGGAATGCGGCACATTATTCAAAATGGCGGGAGTCTACGGTTTTGCGGCGGCGGCTGTGTGTGCAGTGGTAGCACAACGCACCATTACAGAAGCGGTGAATTTATCTCAGAAAGATATAGCTGTAAAAAATGCGATCGCTACTGCTATCTATGCTGCTACTAACTGTGAATAAACTAGCAAAAAAGCTAAATTTAGCAACACTTTATCAAAAAGTGAAGGTTCAAAACTGGACTTGCGTCCCTCTACGCTAACGCCCTTGGTGCGCGAAACAGTCCTTGTATTGCAAGGTAGGTAAAAATCCCACCCCTTGTGGGTGGTTTAGTTTAATTGCGAATTGCGAATTGCGAATTGCGAATTGGTTTTATTCCTAGTCAGTAGTTTTATTTAGTCTTCACTTAAACTTTAATTTATTGATAAGTAAATATATGTACTATATGAATTAGAGTCAAAAGTAGTAAGTTAATTGTCTGAGAAAAACTTACTAAACAAACAATAAAACTCCTATGAAAAAATCTACAAAAAACATTATTAAATATATTAATTCAGTCTTATTGGCATCCTTACCAACACTGATGTTTTTCTCATTGCCCCATCAGACAAAGGCTGAAGACCTTGGGGAATGTTTCATGATTGATGCTTCAGGGAGAACAATTAAATTAGAAAAACTTTGCAGTGCTAACAGTGAAAAAAGAATATCTCCACAGCCAGAAAAGAAAGTCTTTCGTGTCCCGATTAAACGCCGTTTGGGGAGAACTCCGGTAATTGATGTCACCTTTAATAACAACAAAACCTTTGAGATGATTGTTGACACAGGTGCAAACAACACCCTGATTACAATGGGAATTGCCAATGCCCTACAAGTTGAACAAACAGGAGTGATGACAGCACAAATTGCCGACGGAACGCAAATTGAACTCCCCATAGGTACGGTGAAATCAATGGCGGCTGGTGGTGCGGCGGTGCAGAATTTAGACGTAGCGATCGCCCCTAAAGCCCCCATCGGGTTACTAGGTAATGATTTCTTTGGTCATTACGACATCAAAATCTTAGAAAAAACAGTAGAATTTCATGCCCGATGACTTGAATGGGCATCAAAAAGGCAAAAATAAAAAGTAAAAAGGTGAGCCATTGCGGTGGACGGGTTTCCCGGCATAAAGCAAATGGGGCGTTGCTGAATTAGAAGATGAAATGCCAGAAATACCTTTCTTTTCCTTTGTTCCTTCGCGCCTTTGCGCCTTTGCGTGAGATATCCCTCTTCTGTCACTTTCCGGAATAAGCAAATAGTTCAGAAGCTAAATCATCCAGAAGCATAATAGGGTTTAAATTGATTCATTGTGGCAATTAAATGATTGAATCCCAGTAACAAATCTGAATTAGGGAAAATACTTAACCAGGGATAAATTAACCAAAATAGTAAAAGTGGTTGGATAATAAGACGCAGATTATTTAAAGTATTCTTCCATCCAGATTCATGATTCCATTGCGGATGATTAGAAAAATCAACATCATTATTTTCTTGTGCTTCAGTCTCAAGTTGATGAGATTGATTCAAGCCTAAAAAGACTGGAGAATTTAAACTAATCATCGTATAAACACTAAAAATAATCTCCCACCATCTCTCAATATGTTGGAAATTTGTAAAACGGTAATCTGTCCAGCCTAGTTCCTGTTTACATTGCCTAAACCCATATTCAACCCAGGTTCTTAATCCATATAAGTCACCTAAAATCTTCTTCAAGTTCCCTTGAAGATTCGTCATCACAAAAGAGGTAGAATTTTCTGGCATGGTTTCTGGGTCAGTTGTTATTTCCCAGTAAGTTATGGCTCTTTTTTTACCATAAACTATTTCTCTTATATATCTAGTTTCTGATTTTTGATTACTAAATGTTCTCTCAAATTTGCACCACTTATTCGCCCTAACGCTCTGCCCTGATGGCATCCAGACACCATGATTACTTCTGATTGCTACAACATAAGCTAAGTTATATTCATCCAGTTTTCTCAGAAACTGGCTACTTTCACCCTTCGGGTTCGCAGTCGCTTCAAGTCGGCAAAGCCGCCCAACGCGCTGCTCACCATATAAACTATCTGCCAGTACCAGTTCAATATTAACACCCTCTTCAATTAACTCTGTAATTATTTCTGACGCTAACTCTATTTGAGTTTTATATTTATCTCCTGATTTTAGCGTCCCTTTTGGTTTGAATACTTTTACACTTAAAGGAAAAGTTATATTAGAATAAATTCCATAAGCATTGACTGAAACTATTCCATTATCAACTTTTCCCACACTTCCTAAATATTGTCTTGCGACATAATCAGTCTTTTTACCTTTTTTTCTATCTCCGGTTTCATCTATTACTACTGTAATCGCCTGACCATTCAAGGCTTGCTTGATTTTCTTTAATCTTCGTTGTTTTAATTCATCTACTGACCAATCTGAGTTAGCTATAAAATGATGTAATGACTGCGCTGAGTTTATACTTACCACCTTCGCTATTTCTGGTAACGATTTTCTTTTTATTGTTAATATTATCCCCAAATGGAAATATTTAAAGCACTCATAATTTCTTACCTCTTTGAACAGGTTTTTATACTCTGCACAATATTCATCTATGAGCGCAACTGTTGGATGAGCATCTCTTGCCAAATGTTTGAGGATTTGTAATTCTACATCCATTGCCCTGCTTACCTTCCAGAGTTTTTTCTTTTCATCCTTTTATTCAGAATACTCGGAAAGTGACAGAAGAGGGATATGTGGAAAAGTTCACGCAAAACCTAACCCCCTAGCCCCCTTCCCTAGTAGGGAAGGGGGAAAAGTTAAAGCAGGGTGGTTTCATACAATCAGAGAAAAAAATAAACCTAGCTTTCAAAGCCTCTCCCCCCGTGGGGCAGAGGTACTCTACGAGAAGAGCTTCGCTCTATGGAGAGGGGTTTTCCATATCCCGTGAAAAGTCAGGCTGAGTAATGAGTCATGAGTAATGAGTTGAGAAATGAATTCTACCTTGTCTACCTTCCAATTCCCAATCCCCAGTCCCCAATTCCTCAACCGAAGGTTAATCAAACCAAATAACTAGTATTCGGCACGATCGCAAAGAAAGCATACTCATACCAAGCTGTCCAGATGAAACTGCGAATCCAGCGATCGCGTTTTTCTGGACTTAATTCATACTCAAATTTGCCCTGTGATAAGTCAATTGCTGAGAGGTGGGAGTTACAACCGCAACCATGCTGATAAGTAAAGCCATATTTGGAAGCGATACTCTGCACTTTCATTTGCATGGCAAATACTTTACACGCATGAAGCATGGCATCCCAAGGACGCTTGTGTTCAATGTCCCGCTTGTCAAATCTTAAGGCGCGTTCTTCAAACACATGATCTCGATAAATTGGTGCTAAATGCACATGATAAAAGCTGGCTGGCAATTCATAACCAAATTCATCGAACAGTTCTAAGCCAATTTTCGCTACTTTGATTTCATCTGCATAGTCAGACCCGTAACTCTCCAACTCTTGCAAAATTTCTGCAAAATTGGGATAGTGATGAGTCATGAAATCATGACCATAGAATTCTAAGGTTTCTCGTGCTAATTGCCCAAATAATTGACAAAATGATGGCTTCAGGTGGGTGAGTTCTGGACGTTCGTTAAATAAGTCAACATCACCCTGTTCTAACTTGTATAAAAATAACTGTGCCATCTCTACATAGATTTGTGGGTTGCACAGTCCAGTCTTAACAGTACCCTGAGCAATATCTTGCCATACAGGAGGAAGTTGAGTCACAGCCACAGCGTTTTCTCCGGCTATAACTGCGACACTGGGAAATTCAAGAACCTGCATGAATCATCTCCGTCAGTAAGTTGAAGATTTATCTTGGTTGAAAATACTTACACGCGGCGTAGGCCATTGTAATTACTCCTGTCACAATAGCAGATTCATTCACTTCAAATTCAGGATGATGTAAGGGATGGTTGATAATTCGGTCTGAATAGCCTACACCCAAGCGAAACATCGCCCCAGGAACGTGTTCTAAATATACGGAAAAATCTTCTGCACCTAGAGAGGGTTCTGGTAAAACTTGGACGCGATCGCTTCCCCAAGCTTCTTCTCCGGCTGATTGAAATAGTTGTGTGAGTGCATAGTCATTATTTACACCTGGTACACCTTGGTGATAATTCACTTGATAACCTGCACCATAGGAATGACAAACATTAGCGACAATTTTTTCAATCCAGTTGGGGAGTTGAGCGCGGGTTTCTGGGTGGAGCGATCGCACTGTTCCTAATAACTGTACTTTATCCGCAATTACATTGGATGCTCGACCACCGTTAATTTTCCCAATACTCAACACCACTGGACGCAAAGGGTTTTGAGTGCGGCTGATGGCTTGTTGCAAAGCTGTAATCACCTGTGCTGCAATCCAAATTGCGTCAATCGCTTCATGGGGACGCGCACCATGACCAGATTCGCCCATAATGATAATTTCTAAATCATCCGCCGCCGCCGTCAATGCCCCATAACGTACACCAATTGAACCAGCCGGAATAGAAGGGAAAACATGAACCCCTAAGATAGCTGCAACATTTTTCATTACCCCATCTTCAATCATCCAACTCGCGCCTTGGGCGATTTCCTCCGCAGGCTGAAATAAAAACCGCACATTTCCGCCTAACTCCTCCGCCATTTGGGAAAGCACCATTGCTGTTCCTAAACCCACTGTTGTATGCACATCATGTCCACAAGCGTGCATCACTCCTTCTTTGCGGGAAGCATATTCCAAGGCGGTAGATTCTTGAATGGGTAAAGCATCCATATCGGTACGAATCGCCAGGAAAGGCTGATCTTGACTGCTACCGTGTAGTTCTCCCACCACACCAGTTTTACCAACTCCCTCCTGTACACGCAGACCACTGGACGATAAGACACCGGCCACAAACGCCGCAGTTTGATATTCTTGACCGCTAAGTTCTGGATGAGAGTGAATGTGACGACGAATCTCGATGAGGCGGGGTGCTAGTTTTGTGGCTAAATCTTTAATCAGGGTCAGCATTGCTTGGTTTTAATTTACAGGCTTTGTTCCATGATAGATAGGGATTTAAAATTGGGCATGGGGAATTGGGTTTTATTAGGGGTGTAGGGGTGTGGGGGTTTAAGATGTTGGGCGAGGTTTCAATCTCCATCCAACACGGTTCGGTTGCCTCAAAGTTTTTTTACGGGTTGAGGATGAGGCTTAAATCTAAGACAAATCCTGGTAATACGTCTTCTCCTGAAAGTTGTGGTGGTTGGTCTATGGAGAAATTAAGGGTTTCTACCTCCAAACCTGGACGATAAATTTCTACTAGAGGTGTTTGAGGGTCAATTAACCAACCGAGACGCACCCCATTATCTCGATATTCCTGCATTTTCGCCCTTAATTTTTTTAAGGAATCGGTTTCAGAACGCAATTCAATGACAAAATCTGGCGAGAGTGGCGGAAAGCGTCGTCTTTGTTCAGCCGTCAATGCTTCCCAACGTTCTTTTTTGACCCACGCTACATCCGGCGAACGAAAAGCCCCATTGGCTAGGCGAAATTCTGTTGAGGAGTCAAAGACTTTTCCTAGTTTTGCTTGACGATTCCATAATCCTATTTCTAGATTTAAATCCGAATTTCTGATGCCGCTTTCGCCGCCAGTTGGGGGCATAATGATTAACTCTCCTTGTGCGGTCAATTCTATCCGCCATTTATCGTTGGCTATGCACAGTTGATAAAACTGCTCATCTGTAAGACCTACGGCTGGTGGAACGTTGAGGGTGACAGTTGCCATTTGGATTTTACTAGTGGAGTTTGTTTTATTATCAGAAAATCTTTGTGTAAGTAGAACGACTTGAAAAAACCAAACTATGTGAAGTAATGTAAAAAAAATTGATATCTAGTTCGTAGTAAGGACTTCAGTCCTTATTAGAGGACTAAAGTCCTCACTACAAACCTTAAATTATCTACACCGTTCTACTTACCTTGGCGTTGAAAAAGTGAATATTTAAGGCAGTTTTACACATAAATAGTATTATAACGCCGTGGGCAACTTTCTTCTCAAACCTAACCCCCAACCCCTTCCCTTGTAGGGAAGGGGAGCAAGATTTAAAGCCTCTAACGCCACTTTCTACAATGCGGGAAACCCGCGCAATGCAGTGGCTTCTCCTTGCAGGGGAGAGGGGTTTCACAAATAAGTTGCACATCGCGTTATTATAGCCAATTACCTACTAAAATATAGGGCGACCAATAGACCGGATGCTCATATTTGGGATTTTTTAAAAGAGCTAATTGAGCTTGACGTAAAGCCTCAGCTTTAGATTGCTTGGTGTTAGTTAATTCTTTATAAAATAAACCCATTAAATCGGCGGTGGCTTCATCATTTACAGACCATAATGTGGCTAATGTACTCCTCACTCCGGTTCTCACAGCAATTCCCGCCAATCCTAAAGCAGCCCGCTTATCTCCTGTGGCGGTTTCACACGCACTCAATACTAAAAGTTCTACGGCTTTTTGTGTTTTTTTCCCTGGTGCTTGTAAGAGATTATCTAAATCATCAATTTTGATTTTTTCATTCCAAGCTAAAACAAATGTGTCTATGGCTCTGGAACTAAATTTGCCATGTGTGGCGATATGAACTATCGGGAAAAAGTTGTCTTGAAGTTTATTTTGCAGATTTTTGAGGGTGAATTCTTGATTGAGTAGCACTTGACTAGAGACTTCTGATTTAATCATTTTCATCTCTTGGGCAACATAATCTAGGGCGGAAAAACCTTGTCTAGCTTCAGTTAAGCCTGCGCCCAGTACCTGCACTTTTTCCTGTTGTAGTGGTAGAGAAGGTAGTAATTGTAATCCTGGTGTTAAGGCGATCGCATATTTTTCTAATAAGTATTTCTGTCCATCATTGAGGCTATTCATGGGAATATTCCGCAACACACCATCTAAAACAAATACTAGTGTTTTGGTTTGACTGTTCACTAGGTCATTTTCCACCGGACGAATCAACCAATCGTAGAGTTTTCTGGACAATGGCAGAAACGATTTTCTACTACGAATGACTAGCATTTGTCGCAGTTTTTCTACTGTGGTTTCTAGTTCGGTTTGTGGCACAGGAATGCTATAGTGCTGTAGCGATTTTTGTGGCAAACTCAAAATGATTTCTAATCGGTCAGCTAGAATAATCGGATAAACAATTGCCGCTTGCGTATCAAATTTATCGATCAGTGTGGGTTTGATATCCAAACAAGCTTCCCGAAAGAAATCTTCTAATTCTGCTACTTGCAAGGACTCCATCAGTTGACGGGCTTGATTTAAAGCTTCTGGGTTAGATTGTTGGCTGGGTTGTAGCAACAAACTCACTAGTCCTCGATAAACAGGTTCGACACTTTCTTGAAAGGAAAACTGAATATCTGGATCAACTGCAACTAAGTCATTTCTGATGGATTTCAGCGTGTTCACAGCTTGAGTATAAGCTGCGATCGCTTTAGTTATCTCTCCTTGTTTTCTAAAAATTCTCCCTAATTGCCATTGCCAACTATAAGCTAGTTCTGGTGCGTTGATGGTTTCCGCTAAGGCTAAGGCTTGCTGGGTTAAATCTTCGGCTATCGACCACTGTTGTGTTTTTTCATACAGCCTACCTAGTTTACCAAGTGCATAGGCTTGGGCGTATCTATCTCCTAAATTTTCCGCCTGAATTACTGTGTTGGCGACTAATTGAGCAATTTTCTCTAAATTTGGCGTGTCGGGAATATTGGCTTGGTGGAGACGAACTAGACTTTGGGCAAAATTTAACTGGGCGTAAATAGTATGACGACTATTTGGTAATGCCGTCAATTTTGGTGGAATTGATTGCTGTAAAGACTGCGCTAATGTCCATTGTTTGGTGTCAATAGCAACGTTTAACTGGTTAAGTTGGGCGCGGACTTGCAGATATTGAGCCGGAGCAATCGTCGCCGCCTGTGTGTATAATTGCAAAGCTGCGGGTAAATCTGACTGGACACGAGCTACATTACCCAAATCGATGAAAGCTGCACTTATGTCTAGTGGAGATTGTAATTTTTGGGCGATCGCTAAACTTTGTTGTAAAACTTGCTTGGCTTGGACTACATTCCCCACCAACCGCAAGCTAATACCTAAGTTGCGTAATGCAACCGCTTTAATTAACGATTCCGGCTGTTTTTGCAGGATTTCATGAGCTTGATTGAGTCTTGACAAGGCTTGACGGTGTAGTCCTAAAACCTTCAAAGCTTGAGCTTGATTCAACAGAGTCCGAATCACTCCCCGTTCATCTTGGGCTTGAGTATATGTAGTGTGGGCTTTTTCCCAGGTGGTGAGTGCTGCTTGTGTATCTCCCCTAGCTAACTGTAGACTGCCTTGTGTATTTAAAGCCTGCGCCAAGACTTTTAACTCTGCTACCGAATACTTACCCTGTCGTGCTGAAGCTAATTGCAAACTTTGTGAAATTGCTTGAGTTGCTTGTGGCCATTGTCCCAGTTTTTGATACGCCAATGCAAGGTTGCTCAACACCCTAGCCTGATTTAATCTATCTTGGCGCGATTGATACACATCAAGCACCTGTTGCCAAACTTGAATAGCTTGAGCAAAATTTTCTGTTTCATAGTAAACTCTCCCTTGTTGCTCCTGTTGTGCAGTCTCACTCACTACCTGAGCATGGGCGATCGCCAACGATAAAGACTTGGGTAAAGAAACAGGCAAAATTCCTAACCCTAACACAACTGCTAACACTATTCCTAACAAAGTCCAAAGGATAAAAACACAAAATCGACGGTAGTCCCCAATAGAGTATTTATGCTTACAAGAGAAATATTTCATCCCTATTTTGGATTTTGGATTTTGAATTTTGGATGCAAACCCCTGATTCATAAACTATTCCCACAGTTAGAAACAAGACTATAGGATTCTTATTGTATTTTTGAACAAAACTTTGTACATTTCCCTTATCAAATAAGATTCCTATATTTATCCCAATTTGGTATCCGATACTTTTGTGGACGCATCAAAATCCGTCAAAAGGAACTCAAGACAATATAGAAATCATATTTGATTCCTGCAAAGCTAGGTACACCTCTGTTCCCCGTGAAGAGTTACTTACCTACGTAAGTAATTTCAATAATGAAGTCGGATTCCTATAGTAAAACTACTGAGAATCTAAGCCAACAAAATATTCTCATCTGGTAAATCGACGATCTTCGCCTAGTAATACCAATGATATTTAGCCGGCTAAAAAAAATGTTAACAGCATCTTTCACAAGAGTATCGCATCAATAAATATGTATTTATACGTAAATTGCCTATGGTTATAACCAAAATTTCTATAGTAACTATTTACAATCTCATCTTTCTTTTTTTTACTAACGCTAGGTTCTCTAACTTTGCTCTCTGTTAGTCGTGAGAATCAATAGGGAAGAATAATCCAGAAGATCTATAGCATAAGTTCAATCTTTAAAATACTATTAAAAAGAGTACCGATAAATACCCTATTTCATTAACTATGTTTAGTATAAAATTGACGCGCAAAATCCACTTAATACTAAATTTAATTCATAATCACAAATCAAGAAATTTAGTATAATTAAAAACTCAGTAAATTATTGCTGCTCTCAACTATGTATGTATTAATCAAACTGGCGTATACTTCTATTGTCTCAAAAAAAATGCTCTATTTTATACTGGATTACAATCAGTATCTGTCATTTAATTAAACAAACCTTATCATTACTCATTTTTCCAGGATGAGTCACTTTTAGTAAGGGGTTCAGCTTGGTTTTATGAAACTTAAATGCTCGTCAGCTTATCTCATATACAATGAATCAGGCTAGGCATATGTTCAGCAAGAAGACTCAGTTAAAAAAAATATTCACGATTCTTTCTTTAATGTTCCTTGTCATATCTGCTAATAGTTATCCACAACAGGTAATGGCACAATCTTCTAAAGGGCGAGAAGGTTTACCTGGACGCAGAGTCGGAGGGGGAACGCGTGGAGAATGTTCGTTTGGCGATAAAAAGCTGATTGCATTAATCCCAGAAAGCAATTTACTACTGACAACATCACCAAAACCGAATTTATTTATATATTTACCACCTTCCACTACACCCAAAACCTTGGAGTTTGTTTTACAAGACGAACAAGAAAATATAATCTATGAGAAAAATTTCGCCCCTAACAAATATCCAGGTATTGTGAGTATCAGCCTGCTTGATCAGAATTCTCTACCGCAACTTGCTGTTGGTAAAAAATATCGTTGGTTCTTTTCCATGATTTGCAATCCAGATAAAAGAGAAAATGACATTTCCGTAGACGGTTGGATTAGCAGAGTAAAATTAGAACCAAACATTGCTCAACAGTTAGAATCTGCAACATCTACAGAACAAGTTAGTATCTATGCTAATTTAGGTATTTGGCAAGATGCACTTGTAAAATTAGCAACCTTACATCACCAAAACCCCCGTGACCCCCAGCTAACTGCTAAATGGTTACAGGTGTTACAAGCACTTAAGTTAGAAGTAATTGCCCAAGAAGGTATTGTAGATGCGAATCTCAATGAAATATCTTCTGCGGTGAGATAAGTCTAAAACAAGTGGTGTTAGCGTAGCGTTAGCGATACAGGAGTGTCAACCGTTAGTGTAGCGTGTCGTAGACAGAGGCGGGAGGTTATTCCATTGTGAATACGCCAATGCTAGGCGAAATTCACATCCCGAAAATTATGCTTAAAGCTTATACCAATTTGACAAATTATTGCGATAAATGGATTGCCCAAAAGCTTACCAGTAAAGCGTTCCACAATCCAAAATCCGCCTTGACAAGTTTCTTAAGCCGGGAAACCCACCTACAGAACTTTCCGCAAAATCTAAAATCCAAAATGGTATTAAGTATATCAAGTAATTTTAAATCTTCGCTTTTCTAATACAGATGTTCTCTGGATGAGTACATTAGTTCTATAGTGCTAGAGAAAGTCGTGTTTGGTATAGTCAAAAATACTGGATACTGAGCATTCAATTGTGATGGCTCAGTAAAAAGTTCATGCTGACTCAGGATTTTACTAATAATCACTTTGTTGGGCATTTAAACTAAAAGTGTAATCCTACTTGCAAATGTTGGGCAGTTTTTGATGTCATCGATGTTTCAGATAGAAATTACCTCATTCAGTAATACTTTTTGTGATTATTCAATCCTTCAAAAAGCTTCATTCGCTAGCATCAGTATTAACTTATCTCAAACGGCCATATCCAACTTTGAGTATCAAGCAGACTGTAATCTTAGCCAGTATGATGATGACAGGGCTGTTGTTGGGCATCAGACAACTGGGTGGATTACAAATATTAGAACTAGCGGCTTTTGATCATCTAGTACGTTTGCAAGCAGATGCGGGGCCTGATCCGCGACTGTTAATTGTAGGAATTACTGAAGATGACCTCCAACAACAGCAACAATGGCCATTGTCTGATCTTACCCTTGCCCAAGTTTTACAAAAGTTACAGAAAGCTCAAGCCAAGGTTATTGGCTTAGATATTTATCGCAATATTCCCCACCCACCAGGACGGGAAATGCTGCTAAAAGAACTGCAAAAGCCCAATGTAGTCACCATTACTAACCTTGGAGATGCAAAAACCCAAGGAGTTGCACCCATTTCAGGTTTACCTCCAGAGCAAATTGGGTTTAACGATTTTGTAGTTGACCCTGATGGGGTAGTACGCCGCAATTTTATCTACGCTTACGATGGGGAAGAAAAATTTTACTCTTTTGCTCTCCGCTTAAGCTTGAAATATTTAGCAAATCGGGGTGTTACTCTCAAAGTCACTCCAGATGCTTTATATCTGGGAAAAACCAGATTTCCTGCCATATCTTCTGATGCAGGTAGTTACCATAATGTTGACAGTACCGGCTATCAAGTCCTGATTGCCTACCGTTCCGCCGAGAATGTAGCACAAAAGATATCACTGAATGACATCCTACAGGATAAATTTGACCCCAATTTGGTGAAAAACAAAGTGGTATTGATTGGGACAGTAGCCCCAAGTTTAAAAGACTTGTTTTTTACTCCCTACAGTGCAACTAAATCAACAAGCCCTGGTGTTTCAGGAGTAACATTACACACTCAACTGGTGAGTCAAATTCTCAGTACAATTGTTGATGATCGCCCCTTGTTTTGGTTTTGGCCTGAATGGGCTGAAATTTTATGGATGTGGGTGTGGGCATTAATTGGAGGTATCTTAGTTTGGCGGCTGCAACATCCACTGGCGTTAGGAATAGCTGGAATATTTTCCCTAACAGTGTTATGTGGCATTTGTTTAAGTATATTTACACAGTATGGATGGATACCTTTATTACCTCCTGCCTTAACCTTCCTCACCACAGCAGTCTGTGTGATGGCATATAAACAATGGCAGATTGCATTGTATGACAGTTTGACTAGGCTACCTAATCGATCGCTATTTCTCAAGTATTTACAAGCGGCCATCAACAGGTCGAAACTAGGCAGAAATAACTGTTTTGCTTTACTGTTTCTAGATATTGACCGTTTCAAAGTGATCAATGAAAGTTTAACTCATTATGTTGGTGATCAATTTTTAATCAACTTCAGCCAAAGATTATCTAGCTGTATAGGCTGTAAAGGCATTATCGCCAGGGTAGGGGGAGATGAGTTTGCTATTTTGTTGGAAAACATTTCTGAAACGAGTTTTGCTAATAGCATTGCAGACCAGTTACAAAAACAGATGACTTCTCCCTTTAAAATTAATGGGCAGGAGATATTTACTAGCATCAGTATCGGTATTGCTTTTAATCAAATTCAACTTGAGCATCAACCCGAAGATATGTTGCGGGATGCTCACACAGCTATGTATTTAGCTAAAGACTTAGGTAAGGCGCGTCATGAAGTATTTGCGGTGGGAATGCACACCCAAGTTGTGAGACGTTTTCAGTTAGAGACAGACTTGCGCCGCGCTATTTTACAGCAGGAATTTTTTCTTTATTATCAACCCATTGTCTCCTTAGAAAATCATCAAATTGTTGGTTTTGAGGCTCTTTTAAGATGGAAGCATCCGCAAAATGGATTTATTTCCCCAGTAGAATTTATTCCCATTGCTGAGGAAACAGGTTTAATTATTCCTTTAGGACAGTGGATTTTAGAAGCTGCTTGTTCACAGTTATCTAGTTGGCAATCTCAATTTCCTCAAGAGCCACCACTGATGATGAGTGTGAATATTTCGGGACAGCAGTTATCCCAACCAGATTTAGTGGAGTATATTCAAAAAGTTCTGCAAAAAACTGGATTGGATGGTACAAGTTTAAAATTAGAAATTACAGAAAGTGTGGCGATGAAAAATGTAGAAACTGCCATCACGATTATGCTGCAATTGAGGACTTTAAATATTCGTCTCAGCATTGATGATTTTGGTACTGGATATTCTTCTTTAAGTTATTTACACAGGTTTCCAGTTAACACCTTAAAAATAGACCGATCCTTTGTCAGCCGCATGGGTGAAACTAATGAAGATGCAGCCATTGTGCGGACAATTATCATGTTAAGCCACACATTAGGTATGAATGTCATTGCTGAAGGTGTGGAGACAATCACACAACAAGATCAACTGCAATTATTGGGTTGTGAATATGGTCAGGGATACTTTTACTCGCAGCCTTTAGATAGTGAAGCAGCAACAAAGTTACTCAAGAGTCAATGTACGGGTAAAAACGAGGAACCGGAAATGGGAGATGGGGTTGACTTCTCTTAAATATACAAGGGTGCGTCAGTGCGAGAAAACCCTAACTATACCAAGAGGTTATTCATACTGACGCACCCTACTAAGCTGTTTATTTGGGATAGTTTATTTTTTGGTGTTCCCTAATATTCGGACAACCCCTCTCTATTCCCTGTTCCCTTGGAGATGAGATATTAACTGTGCTATTTGCTGATTAACATTGGTGACATGAAAACGCTGACTGGCAATATCCCGTGCTTGAGTAGCGATTTTTGCAGTTATTTCTGTTTCTTGAATGCAGGTATTAATTACTTGTGCTAGGGCTTGGGGTTCTCCTGGGGTTACTAAAAAACCGTTCACTCCCTGTTCTACTAATTCCACTGCACCGCCTGCTTTGGCTGCTATTACAGGTGTTCCACACAGCATGGCTTCTACTATGACTCTACCAAAGGGTTCGGGAGCAGTGGAGGTGTGGGTAACTAAATTACAAGCTGCCATTAGTTGGGGAATATCAGCACGGAACCCTAGAAATTTTACCCTGTTTTCTAATCCTAATTGGGCAATTTGTTGATGTAATTGTGCTACATAATCTTGTTCACCAAATAGAGCATCACCTACTAAAATGACCGTGACTTGTGGAGGTAATTGGGCTAGGGCTGCAATGAGGATATGTTGACCCTTCCACGGTGAAAGTCTGCTAAAATGCCCAACGACAAATTTATTTTCTAGCCCTAATTGCTGGCGGATTTTTTGAATTTCATCATTACTAGTGTGATAATTTTGAGGTTCAAAACCGTTATATACAACTTCGGTGATTTCTGGTTTACCGCCTGCTTGGATAAAGGCTGTTCGACTGGCTTGGGAATTAGCTATTACTAAGGACGCACAATGATTTGCTAAGTTAATAGCGATGCGGAGATTGGTTTGGCTAAAGTGTTCTGAAGAAAGAATATCGTGTAAATGATACACCAAGGGACGACGAGTAATTATACTGGCGATCGCACCTACAACTAATGCTTTTTGGGTGTTGGCGTAGATTAAATCATATTGATAGGCTATTTTAACTACCTTGGTGATTAATGGGGCAAGTTGTCCGACACTGGCGAAGGCTTGGAGTAAATTGCTTTGTTTACGAACTGCAATCGATTGATTGGTTAAAACTTCTACAGGGATGTGATTTTGTACTAATAATTTTCTAAAATCACCATCTGCAAATAAACCGACTAAAGCGCAGTCTCGATAAGGTTTGGCGATATCAATTAAACAGAGTTCTGCACCGCCTGGTTTACCACTTTGGTCTAAAAATAATATTTTCATATGATGAAATTTTTAAGCTAAGATTACTTCTCTGACTTGTTGACCGACTTTTTGCCAATCAAAGTTATTGATAATATATTGACGGCAGTCTGATGGGGAAGGGATGGGTAGTTGTTCTAGTAATATTTGTTCTAACTTCTCTGCAATGGCTGAAGTTTCAGGAGAATTAGTAATTAATTGGGGTGAAAATGGTTGTAAAATTTCTGGCATTCCCCCAATTGGTGTACACAAAACTGGTGTACCACAAGCTAAAGATTCGACAATAGCTAAACCAAAGCCTTCAAAAGATTGGCTAGGCATTACAGTTAAGTTAGCAGCTTGATAAGCTAACGGTAATTGTTCATCGGGGAGAAATCCTAATAATTTAACGTTATTTTCTAACCCTAGTTCTTGGATTTGTTGTTCTAAAGTGGCTTGTAAATGACCACGACCGGCGATCGCTAACCACACATCTGGTATTTTGGGTTTAATGGTAGCTATGGCTGCTAGGAGTTTATCTAGTCCCATACGCTGGACTAAACGCCGCGATGTGAACAAAATCGGGCGATTTTGCGGCCAGCCTAGTTGTTGACGCGCTATTTGGGGTGAGTCGGGCTGGAAGCGGTGAATATTGACACCCCCAGGAATCACATGAATTCTGCTCCAAGGAATTTGATATTTTTGGTGTAAAATATTACCAAAAGCTTTACTCAAAACCACAAAGCGATCGCAACGACTATAAGTAGTTTGTTCAATCAAGCGACGCTTAATTAAAATACCCAATGGATTACTTTTAATCTCTTGTTGACTTTCTAACGCCCAAGGGCCATGAAAGTTAAATGTAATCGGTACTCCCTTGGGTAAAATGTCTAACACCGGAAAACTATATAGGGCAAAATGTAAATTAATTGCATCCGGTTTACTGACTCTAGTTTTCTGGAAGTTACGGCGAATTGACCAAAATCTCTGCCAAATTGGACTATTTGGTGAGGCTAAGTTAGTTAACTTAATTGATGTATTTAATTGAATATCTGGTAAACCAAGTCCACATAATTCTACTTGGTCTTGATGAGCGACAAATGTATGAATTAAATCATAAACATATCTTTCTAAGCCCCCTGGACTTTGCGGAAACCAGCCTGTTCCAATGGTAAGAATAGACGCAGAACTCGCACAAATATTTTCTTGTTGTTCTCCCACAATGATTCTCCACGCTTAAATTTAATACATAGGTTGACTTTTATACAAAGACTAATGAAATTTTTATATAAAACAGTACATTAATACTGTTTAGTATTTATATTCAGTCATTTTTCATCATCATCAGTAAGCTTTACGTCTGACTAGATGAAGATTTTTTAGAGAATTTTTGATTGATAATTGCTAAAAGCTACAGAATATTTGCTGACTAAAATAGTTAACCCAGTTTTTGTTACAAATGATGCAATCTTTTTACCAAAGCTACTAAAACAATAAGACTGAAGTAAATATTCATACTTTTAGATATTCTGAAAAATATGATAAATTCTCAAAAAATATGTGTTTGTGATAACAATTTTATAAAAAATAAATCATTTGTAAAAACAATTAGTTCTTGATATATGTCAGGGTTGGCACACTATAATTATACCTATTTTATTAGGGTTATAGTATGTCATACATCATGACTTTAGTACCTTATTAAAAGAAACAATAAAAACAAATATTTATCACATCAAATCTTTATTGTATTTTGCAGTTGTTGATATATGATTTCTCTGGTGTCTATAAGTAATTGACCAGATGTGTAATTAATTATAGATATGAAAAATTTTATCTTGCTTCTTGACTGGGATAAGGCTAGTGCATAACATGAAAGTTTATTTGCAAAAAATCCAGAAAATAATTCCCGCACAATGGCTAGAAAATCTCCAATATTTACATTCTCATTTTATCTGGAGATGGTTGTTATCTGATGGTAGTCAACCAAAAGATTTTAGTCATAAATCAGCAATGGTTTTTTCTCCGCACCAAGATGATGAAACCTTCGGCTGTGGAGGGATGATTGCTCATAAAACAGCCCAGGGAATCAAGGTTGTAGTTGTATTTTTAACCAATGGAGACGCGGCGGGTGGTTGTAATCTAGACTTAAAAAATCAAATTATTGCTACTCGTAGACAAGAAGCAGTAACAGCACTACAAATTTTAGGCGTTCAAACCTCAGATATTCACTTTTTATCTAAACCAGACGGATATTTACAAAATTTAAATGAGCCAGAAAAACAACAGACGATCGCACAGGTAGCTGAATTGTTAAAATTGTATCAACCGGAAGAAGTTTATGTGCCTCATCGTAAAGATTGCCATCGAGATCATGAAGCAACATTTACTCTAGTTAAATCGGCTATTCAGTCAGCTAAAATTCATCCAGATTTGTTACAGTATCCGATTTGGCTATTCTGGCGATCGCCTTTATTTTTAATGTTAAAATTATCTGACTTAGCGGCGGCTTACAGGTTTTCCATTACTGCTGTTCAAGAAAAAAAACAACAAGCGATCGCTGCTTACTCCTCACAACTGCAAAGTTTACCACAAGGCTTTGTTAAGCAATTTTTAACTTCTTATGAGATTTTCTTCAAGACTCAGTTTTAGAAGAAATTCTCTAGATATATGAAATTATTAGGGCTGCATCTAGCAATTTTGGATTTTAGATTTTGGATTTTGGATTAACAAAAATTCACTAAAATCAGGTGATAGGTGTAACTCAGAAAATTCTTGCTACATCTCATGTCTTTAATTATGAATCTAAAAACACCATTAAATATTATTTAGAGAATCAATTAAATGAGAATATTACATATTACTAACCACGTTCAAAAAATTGGTAATGGCATTGTTAATGTAGCTGTAGACCTCGCTTGTTTGCAAGCCCAAAATGGTGATGAAGTAGCTGTGGCTTCGGCTGGAGGAGAATACGAAACACTACTAGCAAGTTATCGTGCTAAACATTTTCACCTAGATCAATCTCGCAAACCACTAAAGATCATGAAAGCGGCTTGGCGGTTGCGGGAGATTATCCAAGATTTTCAACCCGATATCGTTCACGCCCACATGATGACGGGTGTAGTATTAGCAGGATTTTGGAAAAATACCAGCAATTACAGTTTAGTTTCGACAGTACACAACGAATTTCAACGTAGTGCAATCCTGATGGGATTGGCAGATAAAGTTATTGCAGTCAGCCAAGCAGTAGCATCTGCAATGGTGCGGCGTGGTATTCCCCAACAGAAATTAAGAATTGTGGCTAATGGGACTTTAGGTAGCCCTCGTCATCGCAAATTGACAGATTATCAACCACTACCTTTGCATAGTCCAGCTATTACTACCGTTGCGGGGATGTATTCCCGTAAAGGTATTGCTGAGTTAATCGCCGCCTTTACAAAAATTGCAGCCGAATTTCCCCAAGCACATTTATATTTAGTGGGAGATGGCCCCGATCGCGTCTTGTTTGAGACAATGGCACAAAATACCAATGTCAAACACCGCATTCATTTTGAAGGTTTCCAGCCAGAACCCCAAAGGTATATGTTAGCAAGCGATATTTTCGTTCTCGCTTCCCATTGCGAATCCTTTGGTTTGGTATTAACAGAAGCGCGAGAAGCGGGTTGTGCAATTATTGCTAGCAATGTAGATGGAATTCCAGAAACCTTAGATTATGGACAAGCAGGCTTGTTAGTCCCAGCAAAAGATAGTCAGACATTAGCAGACGCTTTAGGACGATTACTCAGAGATCCCGCCCAACTCTACAAATGGAAAAGCCGCGCCTCACAAAACCTAGAAAGATTCCATGCAGCGAGAGTTCACGCGGAAACCTTGGCTGTCTACCGCGAATTAGTAACCAACTATGAACCTCACAGAGTCATGATGAGGGAAGAGGTTTTGGTGAATTAGGCAATAGTCATTAGTCATTAGTCATTAGTCATTAGTCATTAGTCAACAGTCAATAGTCAATAGTCAATAGTCACTACTCATTACTCAGCACCGGCTAAACGCCGCGCTACCGCTAACAGCACTCAGCACTCATTACTCATTACTCATTACTCATTACTCATTACTTCTACCTTGTCTCCCCTACTTCCCCTACACCCCTACCTGCCAATCGCTAACTCAGTATCAGGGTCAAAAAAGTGAATTTTATCGGGTGTGAGGGATAACCAGAGTTCTTCACCTACGCTAATGAGGCGTTCGGGTGGAACGCGTACTTGCAAGGGATGAATCAGGTGGGCAAATTGAGGTTGCTGATCAACTAATTTGGCGGTAATGAAGGCATCATTACCGAGGTTTTCTACTAAGTCTACTTGCACTTGTAAGTTTTTCGTGGCAGGTAAGCCGACGTTTAAATGTTCGGGACGGATACCTAAGATGAGGGTTTGTCCGTCGTATCTTTGCAATGGACTAGCCCAAATTTCTGGGAGGGTGAGACGGAATTGTGCATGGGTGATTAACAGAGGGGCGTGAAATTCTACAGGGATAAAATTCATGGGTGGTGTACCGATGAATTCTGCAACGAAGCGATTAATTGGGTTGTTATAAAGTTCTATTGGGGAGGCGACTTGCTGAATTTGACCTTGATTCATGATGGCGATGCGATCGCCCATTGTCATCGCTTCGGTTTGATCATGGGTGACGTAGATTGTGGTTGTTTCTAACTGGCGTTGGAGTTTAACGATTTGGGCGCGAGTTTCGGCGCGGAGTTTCGCATCTAGGTTAGAAAGCGGCTCATCCATTAAGAATACTTGAGGATTGCGCGCGATCGCCCTTCCTAATGCTACCCTTTGTCTTTGTCCTCCTGAGAGTTGTTTAGGTAAGCGATTTAACAAGGTTTCAATTTGCAATAATTCCGCTACACCTCTTACCCGTTGGTCTACTTGTCTTTCTTTATCGGAAATATAGCGTAGTCCTTTAGGTAACTTTCTTGTCACACCTACCAGCGTATTTTCCAGTAACTGCGGAATTGGGTTTTGCTGATTGTCTGCATTTTCTAATGTACGCCGACGCAACCCAAAGGCGATGTTATCGTACACCGTTAGATGGGGGTAAAGGGCGTAATTTTGAAATACCATTGCAATGTCGCGTTCCTTGGGAGGTAAGTCATTGATCAGGCGATCGCCTACCCAAATATTCCCCCCTGTCATCGTCTCTAAGCCAGCAATTAACCGCAGTAGGGTACTTTTCCCACAACCAGAAGGCCCCACCAACACCATAAATTCCCCGTCGGCGATGGTGAGGTTAATCCGACGTAAGACATTGATATTTCCGGCTTGTTCTGGTGTTTTATCTGTTTTTTGACCAGATGTGCTGACTGAAGCCACATTTTCCCCTCGACGGGGAGGGAAACTTTTATATACGTTTTCTATAACAACTTGCGCCACGGGTTTAGTGATTAGTCAATGGTCAATAGTCAATAGTCATTAGTCAATGGTCATTAGTCATTAGTCATTAGTCATTAGTCATTAGCCAATGGTCAATGGTCATTAGTCAAGAGTTAGCATAACAGTAAGGTAATTCTAAGTTACAAAAAACTTTTCCCAGTCCCCAATCCCCAATCCCCAGTCCCTCTAATCCTATGGCTATCCATGACATTGTAGACGTACAAACTACAGATTGTTGCATTGTTGGCGGTGGCCCGGCTGGTGCGGTGTTGGCTTTTTTGCTGGCGCGTCGGGGTGTGAAGGTGATGCTACTGGAAGCACACAAGGATTTTGACAGGGATTTTCGGGGGGATACGATTCACCCATCGGTGATGGAAATTATGGAGGAGTTGGGGTTGAGCGATCGCTTGTTGCAATTACCCCATGCTAAAATGCGCCAAATCAAGATTCAAACGCCGGAAACTACTACTACTCTGGCTGATTTTAGTCACCTGAAAACCCGCTATCCCTACATTACAATGTTGCCTCAAGTGAAATTTCTGGAATTCATCACCCAGGAAGCACAACAATATCCCACTTTTCAATTAGTTATGGGGGCAAATGTTCAAGAACTGATTGTAGAGGATGGTGTAATTCGGGGTGTACGCTATCGGGGTGGCGGTGGTTGGCATGAAATCCGCGCTATGCTGACGGTGGGTGCAGATGGTCGTCATTCTAAGTTACGACAGTTAGGTAATTTCACAGCCGTCGAAACTTCACCACCGATGGATGTGCTGTGGTTTCGCTTACCCCGTCAACCAGAAGACGCTGAGGGAGGAATGGGACGTTTTGCTTCTGGTCACATTGTAGCGATGCTTGACCGTGGCGATGAATGGCAACTTGCTTATGTCATCCCCAAGGGAGGTTATCAACAGCTACGTGCTGAGGGTTTAGCGGCTTTAAAAACTTCTGTGGTGGAGGTTGTGCCAGAATTAGCTAACCGCATTGAGCATTTACAAGATTGGTCACAGGTGGCTTTTTTGTCTGTGGAGTCTAGCCTTGTGCAATGCTGGCATCGTCCAGGGTTGTTACTCATTGGTGATGCGGCTCATGTTATGTCACCTGTTGGCGGTGTGGGAATTAACTACGCCATTCAGGATGCTGTGGTAGCTGCAAATGTGTTGACGAAGCCTCTACAAAATCACCATGTAGAATTAAAAGACCTCGCAAAAGTGCAGCAACAACGCGAATTACCCACACGCATCATTCAAGCATTTCAAACTTTGATTCAAAAACGAGTATTTGCCCCTATTCTCTCCTCTAACAGCACTTTTCAACCTCCAGCTTGGTTACGCTTGCCGATTTTACGGGATTTACCAGCTAGATTAATTGCTTTAGGTGTGTTCCCTGTCCATGTGGATGAGTGCTAATGCAAAAGCAGGGGGAAAAATCACTCTACTTTTCGTAAAATCCGATGGCAATAGGCAATTAATGGTACAATTATACTACTCATGCAAGATCAATGCTCGTTCTAGTCAAGCGAAAGTGTCCTGTGGTGTGACAACTGCTAGGCAACGCCATCGCTTGGCTTTTATGCTAGGAATGAAGCACAATAGACAATTTCTAAATTAATTCATAATTTACGCATACGTTATGAATTATGAAGTCAGGAGGATGCAATGAATAGCTGTGTGTTGTTGGCGGAAATTATTCAAGAACCGCAATTACGTTATACATCAGATAACTTAGCTGTCACCGAAATGTTGGTGCAGTTTCCCAATTCGCAAAAGCCAGAAGATCCACCAGCAACCTTAAAAGTTGTGGGATGGGGAAATTTAGCTACAGAGATTCAGCAAAATTATCATCAAGGCGATCGCGTCATCATCGCAGGACGTTTAGGAATGCACACCGTCGAACGTCAAGAAGGTTTCAAAGAAAAACGCGCTGAATTAACTGTACAGCAAATTCAATCCGTAGGAAGCGGTAGTTTCATCACATCACCAGCACCAGCGAGAACACCAGCAGCTACAGAAACACTACCACCCCCACCAGTCAACGTTCCCAGTTACGAACCGCCACGTCCCACCCCTACCCCAGTAGCCACTCCTGTCAATGTCTCTCCCCAGGTGAACACCTACGAACCCACCACTAAACCCAGCAGCTATCAACCTGCGGAAGAACCAGATCCAGATGATATTCCGTTTTAGGGAAGTTCTTATTGATTATCTCCCGATGTCGTCTGACAACTATATCGGGAGAAAAAATCAACCCATAAAGTAAAATCCCTACACTGGAGGTAGGTAGGGACTAGAGGCTTACTCTCAGCAGGCTTATAGTAAAAATGTACTATAAAAATCAGTCCCACGCAAGCTTCCTAGTCAAGAAAAATACTCTTTTGGCTACTCTAACAGTTGACACTGAGTTTTTGCTGTTGCTTTTTAGACGCTTAGAGGAATAGGGTTTAAAATCGATGAATTCCCTGTTATCCCGATATAATGTCATTCCTTACAAATATTCGCTGGCGAACTATCTTTTCTCTGGCTATTATTCTTCCCATCGGACTTTTATATAGCCACTATCGTTATTCAGTTGGATGGTTAAACCAAGAGATGGGAGGAATTTTTTATGAAATATTTTGGTGTTTATTTGCCTTTCTTTTGATTCCTACTCGTTCTTCAGTTTGGCAAATCCCTTTATGGGTGTTGGTAATTACTTGCTTAATAGAGTTTTTGCAATTGTGGCATCCGCCGTTTTTAAATTGGATACGCTCATTTTGGTGGGGAAAAATGGTAATGGGTACTGCTTTCACCTGGTTAGATTTCCCCTATTACTTTATTGGTTCTGGGTTAGGTTGGTTGTGGTTACGATTGATAGTCCGAGGAGCAAAGCTAAAATAATTGATGGCTGGAGTATTGCTCTGGATAAAATTGGTGCTGAGAGCGTTTTTTGGCAGAGAAGTAGTACAACCTACCTGGTTTAATTTCTTATTTGTGTCTGCACTAAAATACCAAGTATTAGGGGGTGCGATCGCGGATAACTCTAAATTTCTTTTTTCAGATGTGATGATATCATAAGCTCCAGATAAGTCTTTTCCTAAAACCAGCTTTTCGTTTTCTGTATTAATAGTTTTTCCTGAAACTTTACCAATCTCCACATACTGGGAATTTTCTGTAATGCCAACTATACAAACTTTATTTGGTGTATATGAAGGTAGAATCGAAACTGTTAACACAGAACTCCCTTCAGGGAAAGTGAGGTTGTCGAAATATCCCAAAAAAGTAACGGTATTACCGTGAATTTTAGCCCAAGCTACTTGAAAAATTTTTAAATCGTTACTTTGTTTTTGGTGTGCAGTTGATAACCGAGTGAGAAGTTGGTTAGCAACTTTCGCAGGTACACCCTTTTTTACTAAGCAACTAACTTCCGCACAATAATCAAATTTTCGAGGATTACCATCAATAATTTTCCAAATACCATTTTGACGCTTTAAAGTCACTTTACCTGTATTTTGTCCAAGACGATAATTTAATGCTGCATAATTATCAATTATGACAACAGCATCAACAGGCCCATAACCACGGCGTACCAGCTTAAGAATAGCAGAGGTATCGTCAGTTTTAGGTTGGGTTAAACCAGGTAAATCAGTTGAAAGTGCTAATAATACACCAATAGCACAGCAAACGATAAATCGTAATTTCATTTTTTATATCCTGACAAAATTATTGATATATTTAGGGATTAATACATCCGTATTTTTTAAAGTCACGAATCAATTTAGCCTTTTGAGCATTACTCGACTCTGTTGCTTCGGAGACAACTTTGTGAATACTTGCTAATGCTCTAGGGGAATGATATATCAGATACATAGATACACGACCTTCTGAAATAGATCCAACCCCCAGATAATTGCCTTCTAATAACAATAAATTCTTCCTAGCATTGCGTAATTTACCATCTACAACTCGACCAAGTTCAAACTCAACTTGTCCCAGACCGATATAAACCAAACACACACGATTTCTGGTCTTGGCTGGATATACCGACATTGATGATTCAAATGCTGACCAATTGCCTAAAAATTGTGCAGTTGCTTGATCATGTCTCAACCAATGGCTGACTAATAATTGTCGCGCACGCTTTTCTTTTAAAGTGCGAACATCAGGACTTGCAGTTTGAATTTGGTTGCGAAGTTCTCCGCGCTTACTCTCAACTTCTGCGCTGGTGGGATACCTATCAGAATTTGCCGAAACAGGAGAACAAATAATTATGCAAATGATTCCTAAACATGACGAAAATATCTTTGTAAACCTCATTTTGGATATTTAATTTTTTGGATTTTTACCTATTTTTATTGCTGCACAGTTAAAAGCTTTATTAAGTTAGCTGTCTTGGTGGTAGGCCGAAATGATAAGTTGCCATTAGATAAGAATGTTAACTGGTGGTACTTTGGTTTTGTTAAACGCGGTTCTACACAGCCGTCAGAGCCACTGATATTAGTATTATTTGCCCCTCTAGCTTCACTGACTTTGACAAATAAATCAGGAATCTTATCTTGGTTAGTGTCTTGTAATTTAAAGTCTTGAATCAGCATTTCATAATATGGCGGGCGACAGCTACCAGTATTAGATTCAAGTTTTAATAAATTAGTATTTGTGGTTTTAGTAGAATTAAATTCTAATTTGTCTAACCATGTGATTAAATAACCCATACCTGTGTAGGAACCTTGACAAATAACAGAATTACGTCCTGTGCGGTTAGTGATTTTCAAACACATATTGGAGCGAAATCCACTTTCATATCTAACTCTAGACCAACCATTATTAGTGCGTCGGAGTAAGACCGTACCTCCCCAATTACCAGCATGGGGTTCGCAGTCACTCAAATCCACTAAAGCTTCACGAGTACCAGCTTTAGTAAAACTGCCATACACTACTGATGTTAAAGTTCCTGTACCATCTCGATACCCAGTAAAAGATGGACAAGTATTACAAGTAATTACTCCTTTTTTTTGAGTGAAATTACCTGCTCCACAGATACTTTTAGCAAATGCAACAGCATCTTTTTGTGGTGGAACGATACTATCTTTCTTGATTTCTTGCGCGAGTGTTCTATTGGCAATTATTTGAACACTGAAGACTATAAGCGGAGCGAAAATTAATTTATATTTCATTGATGTATGCCTTGGAATATCTCGTGTAGAATTTTAGGCGATCGCTCATTTAAAAAAAGAATCATGCACAATTATCAATTTTTGGTTGATTAACATCCATGATATCCTTTCAATCGTAAAACCTTACTATTCATACCTACACTAATTGTAACTTTTGCGTGATAAATAGATGCTTCATATCCTGTTTTTTCACTAGGTGGCTCTATTAGTGAATAATCAACTCTAATTTTTATTTGATTTGCCGTATAAATTTCATTTCTTAAGTTTACTTTTTTATCCTTATTTGTGCTTATAAGATTTAATTTAATATCTTGTCCATTAAAGTTCATAAATGTATTTCCATCTACCAGAGATATAAAAATAAATTTATCAAGATTTTTATTAAAGTCTTGGACTAATTGAAAACTTCCACCACATCCTGTAAGATTACGATTCTTAATTACTCCAATTACTGGTAGTTTTTTACTTGCTTTATTGTTGATTTCTTCCTTAACTAAAGACTGAATTTGTGGTGCAACATTTGCAGTCAGACTTGCATGATATCGGGCTTCGGTGTTGGCTATGGATGGGTTTAAATTTATAGCTAAAACGGCTAAACTAGAAACAATAGTAGATAATTGCATATTTTTCTTGCTCTATCAGTAATAATTTTGATTCAAAAACAAACTTTGCAAGTTAACGACGCATCCAACTATAGGGAAAACAATCTACTTGATACCCCATACCAGGATTGCGTTCCTTATAGGGTTTCATTCCATTTAAATCTAGGATAATTCTGCGATAATGAATGAAATTGTTATTTTCTGCACCACTAGGATCTAAAATGGCTCTGGCTCTACTAGTCCGTAGTCTGGGATTAAATCCCCACTCTTCAAATTTAGAACTCTCTCGTTCTGCCAAAGCAACGTCTCTATATTTAATAAAATACACAGCTTCGCCATTTACTATATTTTTCTTCACCTTACCATCAATACAAATACTGCCATCGGACATTCTAGTGATGTAAAAATATCCCTTAATACGATTTCCTTGTTTAAGAAATCGAAAACAAGTCACGGAAATTGCTTCATCATTTTTAGGTGGTTGGGACGTACAAATTAAATGTCGTCCATTCGGAAATTTCTCTAAAGACATCTTAGCTGTACGCGCAATTGCCGGCACATCATAGCTAACTGTTGATGTCAACAATCCTAAAGTAGCTAGATTTATTAGTAATAACTTTTTTCTCATGCGATTTTTCTTTAATATTGCACGTAAATTATCGGTTTATCGTTGTGGAAGTAGTACAGCCAGCAGCTTGAAATTGTTGGGAAACCGTAATTTTCTCTGCTTGCGCGTCATACATATATTCAAGCAATTTAGTTAGTGATCCAAGGGGACGGGGTGAATTGAATGGAATGTCATAATTGCGGATAAATTTACCATTTTTCAGCAATGCTGAACCTAAGTAATTTCCTTCCTTAAATAGCACTTCTCCCCGGCTAGTTTTTATAAATCCATTAGAAAAAACACCAGTATCCATACCGCCAGAACCATCACTAGTCCAAATAACACAAACACGACCTCTGATATTTGAAGGGTAAATATGCTTGCTACTTTCGTATCCAGACCATACACCCATAAAAGGTGCTAATTTGGGTTCAACTTTTGACCAAGCATTAACAAAAGATTTTCTGTTATTCTTTTCATTTTGAGTTCTTCTATCTTGAATATAAGAAGCAGATACACTATTATTTATCGCTGATTTAATCACTTGTTGAAATTCTTGGCGTAATCTTCTCAGTTCTGCATTAGTTGGCTGTCTAATTTGAGCTAATACTGATGAGTGATTAGCCATCAACATGACTAAACTGCTACCAATAATTAAGAGCGATCGCATTTTCATAATTTTTCTAATCTTCTGATTTGTGAGAACGAGAAATGCACCTGAGATTTATATCTTGCGTCAAGTCTAATTTGTACCTGACTATTGAAAACTAAATTGCCATAACTTAGGTATTTGGTTTTGATGTGGTACAGCCAGATGATTTAAATTGTTGAATTATCTTGTTAGAGTCTTGTCCTCTACCACTAAGTAAAGATTCCAATCTTTTTAAAGGTACAGGAAATTCAAATGCAGACATATTTGGGCTATTGTTATAAATACCCATTACACCTAGACGATTTTTTTGCTTAATAATATAAGCACGACCAAATTCTTTACTAGTAACTATTTTTCGATTAGATACTGAGGCAACTTCAAAACTTGTAGAATTATTCTCCCCTTGATAAAGAATACACACACTATTTTTAACAGTAGATGGAAAAATGCTGATTGATTCTTCCAATCCTCTCCATGTACCCAGAAAAGGTGCTACAGATGGAAACACTTTTGACCAAGAATTGCTAAAAGAAGTTAATCTTTGCTTTTCTAAGCTAGAACGAAAGTCTTTTTTATCACCATTTACATTGGATGGAACTTGATGAAAACGCCTGATTAATTCTCTGGACTCTGTGTTATTTGGGTATCTTTGAGACTGAGCAAAAACAGGTGAAAAATAGGTTGATAAAACTACTAAAACTACTACATTTATGATTAATGGATAACCCTTCATTAAATTTATACCCAATAAAATTTATCAAGATTTTTAGACATATACATACTTGTATAAGTATCTAACTCAGTATCATTTTATGTATTTAATATGAAGATAACTTCAGTAATAATGCTTAAACTCCCAAGGGTTGTGGAAATTGGGAAAATCAGAAATCAAGTTCTGACTAGGAACTTTTACGGATGCGATCGCTACTGCTAAGATAGGGCTAACTATGGCTGCATCTCAAGACAAATATTTACGCTGTTCTATCTTGAAAAAGGGGTGTAGGGGTACAGGGGTGTAAGGGTGTAAGGGAAAGACTTTTTCATGTTTTCTTGTGTATGCAGTTCAGGACAGCTACTTAAATGCAAAACTACTGCTACAATCCAAATAATTTTTACTCAATAGTCATACCAATACTCCTATGAGAGAAACTGTCCTAGAAGTTCGCAATCTCCAAGTAGAATTCTCCGGTGATGGGGATACTATCAAAGCCGTAGATGGGATTTCGTTCACACTCAAACGCGGTGAGACTCTAGGAATTGTAGGAGAATCAGGTAGCGGCAAATCAGTTACATCCCTAGCGGTGATGGGTTTATTGCAGTATCCCGGTAGAATTAGCGGCGGAGAAATTTGGTTTCGTCAACAGGCGGATGCTAATCCCATCAATTTAGTAGAGTTACCACCCCAGGAAATGCAACTATACCGAGGTGGGGACATCGCGATGATTTTCCAAGAACCGATGAGTTCCCTAAATCCGGTGTATACAATTGGGTTTCAACTCCAAGAAGCCATTCAACGTCATCAAAATGTCACCGCCGAAGAAGCACAAAAATTAGCGATCGCAGGTCTGCAAGAGGTTAAACTTTTACCTAGTGATGAGCAGCTAAAACAACAATACCTCGATACTTGGCGAGAAATTCACCCCCACGCCTCCGTTGATGAATATCAGGTGGTGCAGATGGTGAAACAGCATAAGGACTCTATGCTAGAACGCTACCCTCACCAACTTTCTGGGGGACAATTGCAACGGGTGATGATTGCAATGGCGATTTCTTGCAACCCCTTGTTACTCATTGCAGATGAACCAACCACAGCCTTAGATGTTACCGTTCAAGCCACAATTATCGACCTGCTAAGAGAATTGCAGCAAACTCGTGAGATGGCGTTGATTTTCATCACCCATGATTTAGGTTTAATTTCAGAAATCGCCGATGAAGTGGCGGTGATGTACAAAGGTAAAGTTGTAGAATACGGCGCATCGGAGCAAATTTTCCATCATCCCCAGCATCCCTACACTAAAGGTTTAGTTGCTTGTCGTCCCACCCTGAACCGTCGTCCCCAAAGGTTACTCACAGTCTCAGATTATATGACTGTGGAGGAAACGCCTACAGGACAATTATTGATTCAAGAGAAAGAACCTGTTGCACCGCCAGAAGTGAATGGTCATGAAATTAGCCAAAGATTAATTCAACTAGAAACACAACCACCCCTGCTGCAAGTGCGTGATTTGAAAGTAGCTTTTCCCATTAAAGGGATATTGGGAGGGACAAAACGCTATCACATGGCTGTTGATGGTGTTTCTTTTGATGTCAAGCCAGGAGAAACTCTAGGTCTAGTGGGAGAATCTGGTTGTGGAAAGACGACTCTAGGCAGAAGTTTATTATTATTAATTGAACCAACAAGCGGTCAAATTATCTTTGATGGCCAAGAAATCACAGAAAAAATCGATGCTTTTGGTTTTGCACCTTCTATATCAATTTCTCCCAAAAACTGGTTGCGGTCACGGGATGAAATTTCCTTAGATTTAGATGTCAAACTAGCACTGCGCCGCCGCAAAATCCTCAAGGGTCATAAAATGCCTAATTTACGGCGGGAAATGCAAATTATTTTTCAAAATCCTTTTAGCGCACTTGACCCTAGAATCAAAGTAGGGGATGCGATCGCTGAACCGTTAGTTATTCATTCCATTGGTAAAAATCGCGAAGAACGGCGTGAACGCACAGCTTACCTGTTAGAAAGAGTCGGTTTAAGTGCAGATGCCATGAACCGTTATCCACATCAATTTTCCGGTGGACAACGCCAAAGAATTTGTATTGCCCGTGCTTTAGCGTTAAATCCAAAATTTATTATTTGTGATGAATCAGTATCAGCCTTGGATGTGTCCGTACAAGCGCAAGTATTGAACCTCCTCAAAGAATTGCAAGCTGAATTTCAACTCACTTATATTTTTATTTCCCATGATTTAAGCGTCGTCAAATTTATGAGCGATCGCATTTTAGTGATGAATCGTGGCAAAATTGTCGAACAAGGCACAGCCGAAAGCATCTACCGCGAACCCAAGGAAGCATATACACAAAAATTAATTGCATCCATTCCCACTGGTAGCCCGGAAAGGGTGCGTTCTCGGAATTAGGGAATGGGGAAAGCAGGGGAGGCAGTAGGGCTAATTCATTGTCAAAAGAGAAAAAAGCTGATTTAAATCATGGCAGAGAAATCGAAGTGCTTTGGTCAATGAATTAGCCCTAGGGGGGCAGGGGGCAGGGGGCAGGGGAACAATGCCCAAATAAAATCCCCCTTTGATAGCAATAAAGGGGGATGATGGCAAATAATCAGAGGAAATTTGAAACTTTCTTGGAAACAAACAGTTAGGTTTAAAACCGTACTTCGCAACGTTCCGCTAACACCCTTGGTGTGTAGCTGAATTAATTGCGTTAGCGTACCCCTCCGGGGAAGCAAGCTACGCGGTAGCGTCTCGTAGAGAAGCGGGACGTTAGTCCATTGCGAATTGCGAATTGCGAATTGCGAATTGGTTTTATCCGAATTTACCGGCGGTTGAAGCTATGAGGAATGCCGCATAGGTCAAGACATAACCGACGGTAAAATGTGCCAAACCAACTAACCAACCTTGGACAATAGATAAAGCTACAGGCTTATCTTTCCAACGGACTAAGTTGGCTAATGGTGTGCGTTCGTGCGCCCAAACTAGGGTTTCAATTAGTTCTTGCCAGTAACCACGCCAGCTAATTAAGAACATGAAACCGGTCGCCCAAACTAGATGTCCGAAGAGGAACATCCACGCCCACACAGATAAATTACTTGTACCGTAAGGGTTATAGCCATTAATTAACTGTGCAGAGTTCGCCCAGAGATAATCTCTAAACCAACCCATGAGGTAGGTAGAGTTTTCATTAAATTGGGCAACGTTACCTTGCCAAATACCTAAATGCTTCCAATGCCAGTAAAATGTCACCCAGCCTAAAAGGTTCAACATCCAGAAAAAGGCGAGGTAGAAGGTTTGCTCCCAAGAGGAGGTTTGACAAGTACCGCCACGACCAGGGCCATCACAGGGGAAAGTGAAGCCGAAGTCTTTTTTATCGGGCATGAGTTTACTACCACGGGCATCTAATGCACCTTTCACACAGATTAGTGTAGTGGTATGTAGACCAAGTGCGATCGCATGGTGAACTAAGAAATCTCCAGGGCCAATAGTTAAGAATAGGGAGTTAGTCCCAGAGTTAATTGCATCTAACCACCCTGGTAGCCAGACATTGCCATGATTGGGATAGGCTGTAAAGGCAATACTATCAGGATTGGATAATAGTGCATCCATGCCATACAGTAATTTACCGTGGGCAGCTTGGATAAATTGAGCAAATACCGGCTCAATTAAAATCTGCTTTTCTGGTGTCCCGAAGGCAACTACCACGTCGTTGTGAACGTATAACCCCAGTGTATGGAAACCCAGGAATAACGACACCCAACTTAAGTGAGAGATAATCGCTTCTTTGTGTTGGAGGACGCGGTCTAACACGTTACCTTTGTTTTGGTCGGGGTCGTAGTCCCGCACCCAAAATATTCCGGCGTGGGCAAAAGCCCCAATCATCAAGAAACCAGCAATATATTGATGGTGGGTATATAACGCCGCTTGGGTGGTGTAGTCCTTCGCCATAAAAGCGTAAGGCGGTAGGGAGTACATATGCTGGGCTACCAAGGAAGCGGCTGTTCCCAAAGCTGCTAAGTGAATACTTAACTGGAAGTGCAGAGAGTTATTGTAGGTGTCGTAAAGTCCTTGGTGGGGGAGGTTAAATTGGCCTTCAGTGCGGATACCAAAGAAATTTCTCGCATTGAGCATTTCTTTGATGCTGTGACCGATACCGAAGTTAGTGCGGTACATATGACCGGCGATAATGAAAATAACTGCGATCGCTAAATGGTGATGTGCCATATCAGTCAACCACAGAGATTGTGTTTGGGGATGAAAGCCACCCAAAAACGTCAAAATCGCTGTTCCCGCACCTTGAGACGTACCGAAGATATGTCCTGCTGTATCAGCATTTTGAGCATACACACCCCAATTACCAGTCCAGAACGGTGTTAAGCCGGCTGGGTGAGGTAAGGTTGTTAAGAAGTTATTCCACCCCACATGAACCCCACGGGATTCAGGAATGGCGACATGAATTAAGTGACCAGCCCAAGCCAAAGAACTGACACCAAATAAACCCGCCAAATGGTGATTTAACCGAGGTTCAGCACTTTTAAACCAAGTCAAACTAGGGCGGAAGTTGGGTTGTAAATGCAACCAACCAGCAAAGAGAAATAACGCCGCCAATAACAATAGGAACACCGAACCAATGTATAAATCATTATTGGTTCGCATCCCAATGGTGTACCACCAATGATAAACACCAGAGTAAGCAATGTTCACTGGATAGTTAGCACCGCCTTGGCTAAAAGCTTCTACAGCTGGTTTACCAAAGTGCGGGTCCCAAATCGCATGGGCGATGGGACGGATATGTAAGGGGTCTTGAATCCAGCGTTCAAAGTTACCTTGCCAAGCTACGTGAAACAATAAACTCGAAGCCCAGAGGAAAATAATCGCTACATGACCAAAGTGAGTAGCGAAGATTTTTTGATATAAATTTTCCTCTGTCATCCCATCATGGCTTTCAAAGTCGTTACCTTGAGCCATTGCGTACCAAATACGCCGCGTCGTTGGATCTTGAGCCAGATCCTGGCTAAATTTAGGATATTTTACTGCCATGTATGTTGATCACATCCTTCTGTACTAAACCAAGTTGCTATTGTGAATGTGCTAGTAATTTTCGGCAATTTTGATAGCAAACTTGGTATTTACGGAGATACATCAGGCTAATTTAAGACCTATATTTTCTAGGCAATGTGATGTAATTAGTCTTGATAGGAGTATTAAAAAAATCCACTACTACTTCCATCACACCAGAGGAAGAGATTACTATTAAATAATTTTGTACCGGAGCTTAAATCTAAAAATCAATATTTTTTTGTCAACTTTATGGTTGCACATCATATTTCGCTAAATTTTAGAAATGATAGGTATTTTTCCCAAAAAAGAATGTCTTTAAGGCAATTGATGCCTGATTTTAAGGATTGATAATGCCGTAGTAAATAGCAGCCACAAACAAAATAGCTAACAACCCTAAAATCAACAAACCGCGTAGCAAGATAGCGAAACTATCATTTGTAGATATTTTTTGGCTCTGTCCTGGAATATCAGGAGTATTTACAGCTTGCTTAGATGTATTTCTTGTCTGCAAGGATGCTGCTTTTCCTATTGTTGATTTATCTCTAGCTTTCATATATTGACAGGAAATTTATGATGAGAATACTGCTATTTATTTAAAAAATAGTTGCTGCCTACATCATCCCTGAGAGTTAGATTAATTTAATCTATAGCTCTGCTCGTTGGTGAAATAATGTTAACTATGTTAGCAGTTTAAAATACATGACTTTTTATAGTTGATCGTAACTATTAATTCATTTCATTTGATAGAGGTTAGAGCTATTCAAGATAATTAACTTACTAAATAAAAGTGTTGGACAAGAGTCATTGACTCATATTGAAATTTTGGCAACAAGTTGGTAATTATGTCTAAATTTCTTTTCAAACTAATTAAGAAAATGCGATTTTTACAAAGAACGACCAATCTGATTAGCATTATAGGATTAAGTGCGGCGATCGCCATCACTGGTAATCTACAAATCAACCCCCAAGCAACCGCTACCAATATCAGCCAAAATCCTGTTTCTGCAACTAGCCAACTAACTCAACTTGATAGATGGTACGCCACAGAAGCGGCTCAAGCTGGAATGGCAGAAATTGAAATGGCTAAATTAGCATTACAGAAGTCTCAGAATAATAATGTGAAAGAGTATGCCCAGCAAATGATCAAAGACCATACACCTGCAAATCAAGAATTAATGCAATTACTCACTCAAAAAGGAATCACTCCACCTAGCAATGTAGGAGTTAAATATCAAGCCTTAATTGAGCAGTTATCCAAATTATCCGGCGAAAATTTTGATCAGGCGTACATTAATGAAGCTGGTATTAATACTCACATGGAAAATTTAATCTTTAGTAGTCGTCTGCTGCAACTAGGTGAAGATCAAGATTTGAAAGCTTTCGCAGTTAAAAATATGCCCTTAATAGAAGCGCATTTACAATTGATCGAGAAACTTTTCCCACAACCCACTCAACAATGACAAGGGAGACTATTGACTAATGTACAGGCAGGCTTAGGGACTTTCAACTAAAAAAATATACAGTCGCTGTGGTGAGCAGGGGGCAGGGGGAAAAATCAAAATCTTCTCTCTCGGAAATTGGATAATTTATTTTCTAGAAGTCTCTTAACCAAAATATCTTTTTAACAACGTAAATCTCTCACAGAACCCGCCCCTAATAACCACTGACTAATGACTAATGACTAATGACTAATGACTAATGACTAATGACTAATGACTAATAACTATCCTTCTTCCCAAGCTTGGCGAATTTTCCGCGATTTGATTTCCCCCCTCAATAAACAGACGGGACATCCACAGGGTTTCTTTCCATGCGCTTCTGGATAATATCGCCAGCCTAAGACTTGCGGTAAAGCTTTAATATGCTTAATCTCATTAGCAGCGATTTTACGGGGAATGAAGACTTCATACCCTTGGGGATTCTTCGCCTGCATGATAATTCCGGCTGCTTCTGCAACGGTTATATGTAAGTGCTGACGATTATAGTGTCCGACATAGACTTCCTGCTCATCAGGAATGCGAAAATAAACACCACAAATATTCCGTTGTCCAGAACGCTTGAGTTCCCTTAACCATTGATGAGAAATGTAGAAATCAGGAATTACCGGCATAGCAAATACACCTTTGGGATATTCCTGTCGATGAAATTGCGGCTTGATCCCAGAACGTAAGACTGAATTACGATTGTTTGTTGAAGTCAGATGAACTAACAGCACGGTTACTTAAAAGCGGATTGAAATTAGCACTAACTTAACTCATTGTGTTAAGAATGACCGATACTCTATTTAATTCAATTTGATTCATCTCGATTTACGAGAATTTGACATTACATTATCTTGACTTAATATATTTTTTATAAAAACAATAAGAATCTGCTTACGTAGAAATACTAGATTTAATCTATAGTAATCTTATACTTATCTTTATACAGGATTCATACTTGATTTTTGAACAGATACGTAGATAGGTAGTAGCGTGGCAAGCCTTAAATGTTGCAAAAAAATTGTAGGTTGGGTTGAGCAAAGCGAAACCCAAGACTGATATCTATGTTGGGTTGACGTAAGGAAACCCAACCTATATCTAATACACGATTTTATCCTTGCCACGCCACTACACATACTAATATTTTTCAGAAATCAAATCGGACTCCTATATATTCGGTAATTGCAACAAAATAGCAATGATTAGCAATATTTCTTGATATTATTTTGACTATTTTTTTTGGTTAAAGTTTTTTATGGTTACTGATTAAACCTGGGACTAATCAGGTTCAGCTACAAGACTTACTAGAACAGAGATTTTATTCATTCCTATGGTGCGGATAGTTATCAGATTACAGAAAATTGCAAATTTTTTGACAAAATTAACGTTAAGAGAGTAAACCTTACTGTATTGATTGTTGATGCTCTTTGCATTTAATTATATCTAGCTACTGATTATTATTAATAACCCCCTCTAAAAAAAGTCGAGTCATTATTATGATCAATCCTCTAGAAACCGAAGACAGTAGATTTGATGGAGAGACGTTTACTAAAGTTTTTATTTATACAATTTGTGCTGCTACTGTTTTAACAGCTAGTATTTTAGTCGCTAAGTCTTTTATTTTTAATGGTGGTGCTGTCGAGCAATCGAGTTATCCTACTTCAATTCCCTGGATTAACAGTAAATTAGACTGTGAAAATACTGGGCGCAACTGGATAAATAACAAGTGTTGGGATAAAGAACATAGTGCAGAGTTTTAACTAGACTGTCGCCAATGTATGGGAATTTCGATGTGATCAGGTAGTTTCGTGGTGCGATCGCCAATTGCTAGACTAAGTTGTTGAGATACTAGGTTTTTCACGCCTGTCAGAATCGCTCCCGCCAATTTGACATCAAAAAAGTCAGTTTCGGCTAAATTTGCTCCCACTAAATTGGCTTGGCTCAAGTTAGCTTCGTAAAGGTTGGCTTTTTGCAGATTTGTACCCATAAGATTAGCTTTAGATAAATCTGCTTCGGTTAAACTAGCTTCTGTAAAGTCAGCAAAAATAATTTCTGTTTGTGTTAATTTAGCAGCATTTAAATTTGCTCCGCACAGATTCGCACTATTGAGGTTAGCTCCTTGCAAGTTCGCTCCAATCAAACCACAAAGAGACAAATTAGCTTTCCCTAATTTCGCCCCTTGTAGGTTAGCAAGAAATAATTTCGCATTGGTTAAATTTGCTACTTTTAATGTGGCTTGTTGTAAGTTGGCTTTGTAGAGATTAGCACCTTGCAAGTTCGCTGCACGCAGGCTAGCCCCTGTGAGATTTGCTTCTCGTAAATTCGCACCATACAAATCTGCACGGTTGAGGTTTGCACCTTGGAGATTTGCACTTTGTAAATTAGCTCTTACTAAGTTGGCTTCATAAAGAAAGCAGCCAGATAGTTTAGCGTTTTCGAGATTTGCATCACTGAGGTTACAACTGTGCAAATCTGCTCCCCTTAAATCTGCTCCGCGCAAGTCTACTCTTTGTAAATCAGTCCCTAATAAATCTGCGCGCTTTAAATCTGTAAATCGCAAATCCAGTTTTTTATCTGCGTCATCCTGTTGAGAATTACGCCTACCAATTACAGTTAATGCGGCTTGAATATCTCGACGCAGTTTAGGAAACTCTTCTAGATGATCATCTTCATAGTTTTTTGGCTGAATTAAAGAGGTGGCTGTATTTTCTTCTTTGTAGTTTTCTGCTTCTAAATCAGCATTTTCTCGCACAAATGCTGTGAGAATTTCCATAATTGTCCAATGTTCTTGAGGAAAATCTTGGGCAATTTTTTCTAGGACATAAATGGCACTGGTGCGGGTAGCCATTTTCTCATGTCCTAGTTGGGCAATAGCTGACATTAAGCGTTCTGAAATTAATCTATCTTGTGATAGTTTGACATTTTGCAGACTAATTTCGAGGTTTTTTTCCGCCGCGATCGCACTTTTTTGTATAGCATCTATGCGTTTTACGGTATAGTAGGCATGGATAGTTAAACCCAATCCCAAAAAGGCGATCGCAATTGTAGTTAATGCCTGATTTCTGTATTGTAGTTGTTCTTGAATCGATAAGTTATCAGGAGTCGCAAACAACCATGAAATCAGAACGACACCGCCAACAAATATAATTACTGTACCAATTAACCATTGCCAAGGTTTCGCCATTTTGTTGGCAGATATATTAGTAATATTTCTCACCACACAGAATTATTACTGAATAATAGTTAGATATTCCCACCATCATAACACAAGAATTTACTGAGGCGGTGATTACGGCAAAAATCGCTAAGGGAGAATATTTATGTAATTTGCCAGGGAAATTTTCTTTGCTTAATTATTATACTTAATGTTTTTCTCTTACGTAAATTTGGCTTCTCGCAGATTTGCTTTATCTAGAATGGTTTCATGCAAATTTGCCTGCTGTAAATTGGCAAGATAGAGATTTGCCTGATATAAATTAGCACTAGTAAGATTAGCCTGACTGAAGTTAGCTGCACTCAAAATGGCACCAGAAAGGTTGGCATTGGCTAGATTTGCACCGCTTAGGTTAGCTGCACTCAAAATGGCACCAGAAAGATTAGCTTGACTTAAGTTTGCACCAGCCAAATTTACATGATATAAGTTTGCCCACTCTAAGTTAGCTCTTTGAAGATTTGCACCCCGCAAATCACAATGACTTAAATCTAGTTGTGCATTCTCTATTTCTGGTTGGCGATGGATTTGAGTAATGACAGTTAAAATTGCCTGAATCTCTGCCCTAATTTTATATGTAGGGCTAGTATTTACCTTTGTATGCTGTCGCACAAAATCACTGAGAAACTCCAGAATTACCCAAGAATATTGGGGATAATGGCACGCTAAGTTTTCTAATTGAGTGACGGTTGCCAGCAATTCTACAGTTTTTTGCTGTTGCCAATACTGAACCACTAAATGACACTTTTGTCTAATGACATCAGGAGAAATATTTTGTGGAAAATCTATATTTTGAATGATGTTTAATATAGACAATTGATTATGGATAAATGTCTTGGTGGATTGATGATAAAAATCAATAATTATGTTCAACATCAGTAATACATTTAGCAAAAAAGGATATCGTGCTATTTTCTCTATACTATAAGAATTTGAGTAGTGGTAGATATAACGATTATATGCAGGTTCACCAATAGAAAAATCACTCATTTGTTATATGTATGTAAAATGTAACTGCTGCAATTCGTGATTTCCAGTTATGATTGATACGTAATAACTAGATTGTTTTTGGGATATTTAGCAGTAAATCATGAATTTGCCGGAAAAATTATCTTTCGTAAATAAAAAATGTATTAATTGATATTCTCAGCTAAATTAAATAAAGTTATATATAATACAACCAAAATTTTGAGAAAAAATCTTAAATTACTGATAATTCACGATGCGCGCCCAAAATTTAGTATTAGTTGGTGGTGGTCATAGTCATGCTATTGTCCTCAAGCTATGGGGAATGCAACCCTTAGCGGGAGTGAATTTGACTTTAATTACACCCACATCAACCACACCCTATTCGGGAATGTTACCAGGACATATTGCCGGATTTTATAGCCGCGAAGAATTTTACATTAACTTACAAAAATTAACTGAATTCGCTCAAGCAAAATTATATTTAGATCAAGTCGTAGACATTGATTTACAAAATCACCGAGTAATTTGTGCTGAACGTCCGCCTGTCAATTTTGATCTATTATCTATTGATATTGGCAGCACCCCTGCCACAATATCCGTATCAGGTGCAGCAGAATATGCCACTCCCGCTAAACCAGTAGATAAATTATTAGAAAATTGGTATCAATTATTAGCAAATGTCTCTCAAAATCCCCAAAAAGCAGTTACTATAGGGATTGTTGGTGGCGGTGCTGGTGGTGTGGAATTAGCTTTATCTATGCAAGCACATTTGCAGCGTATTTTACAACAAGCGCAACAACCGCAGCAAAATTTAGCCATCCATTTATTGCAACGTCACTCTCAACTCATGCCACATCATCACCCATCTGTACAATATCAAGTACAGCAGGTCTTAAGCGAGCGTGGTGTGAAATTACATCTAGGGGAAACCGTATCGCAAATTGCACCATCCCTGAAAAAAACAGCAGCATTGGTAGTCAGGTGTGAGTCTGGGTTGGAGTTAGAATGCGAACAAGTCTTTTGGGTAACACAAGCATCCGCACCCCAATGGCTAAAATCCACGGGATTAACCACCGATGAACATGGCTTTATTTTAGTAAAAGATACATTGCAATCTCTCAGCCATCCAGAGGTATTTGCTGCCGGTGATATTGCGACGATGAAGGATCATCCCCGACCGAAAGCGGGGGTATTTGCTGTGCGACAAGGAAAGCCATTATTTGAAAACTTGCGACGTATGGTATTGGGTCAACCACTCCAACCCTACAAACCACAGCAACAATATCTCAGTTTAATAGGTACGGGAGACAAAAGAGCGATCGCCACCAAAGGTTGTTTAACTCTACCACCGCATCAACTACTGTGGTGGTGGAAAGATAAAATTGACCGTCGTTTTATGAATAACTGGGGAATGGTGGCTAAAAATTAGCCAATAAAAAGACCCCAGCTAACGCCGGGGTACTGATGATGTATGCCATCAACTCTATTCCTAATCATAGAGAATGACATTTTCTGGGAATAAACGCATCCGGGAAAATGCAAAAATTGCATAGCTTTTATGATTATTTAACAACTAAGTAAAATTTCTTAGGTACGAAAACCCTTACCAGCACTAAGTTTGAGTTCGTATTTCTCACTAAATGATGGAAATGCGTAATCATCATGTTAAATCTTCGACTCAAACTGTCCTCAATTTTGAAGTTGGAATTCCCTACACCCCTATTTCTTCAGAAGCATGATCCTCAATTTATTTATGGGGTTTCTCCCTTGCCCCCTGCCCCCTGCCCCTTGTCCTCTTTTTGACTAGACAGAGAATCCCAACCATCAATAATATCTTTGATTAAACCCGCCGCAGGTACAGCCACCAATAAGCCTAACAAACCGCCAACATAAGTACCAACAAGCAAGGAAATTAGCACCCACACAGGTTTTACCCCCGTTAAACTACCTAAAAGACGGGGTGCGATCGCTTGGTCAATGATTTGGTCGATAATAATAGCTACTACTAACACCTTCACAGCCAACCAAAAATCATAAGACACAATCACTAAAGTAATCACACTCAGGCTGACAAGATCACCGAAGGGAATCAAACTAAAAACACCAATTCCTAAACCAAAAAGTAACCCAAACTGCACTTGAAAAGCCAGAAACATCAGTGTTTGACAAGTACCTATCAACAAAGCTAGAGTCCCCTGTCCCAGTAAATAATTTTGCAGATTTTTCTGGATTGAATCTCCGACTTTTTTAAGAGAATTACCAGGTAACTTATGCCAAATACTATCCCAAATCCTTGACCCATCTAATAAAAAGTAGAAAGCCAGAACTACTGTAATTAAAGCTTCAGATAAACTATCAATAGTATCTATCACTATAGTGACAAACTTATCAGAAAGATATTCTAATTCATCTGGAATTTTATCAGTGATTTTTGTCAAGATTTGACTTAAATCAATATGCAGTCTTTCACTAATAAATAAATCATTTAAATTCTGGATTTTTGCTTGGGTAGAGTCTATCCATTGAGGTAGCATTCTCACTATCTCATTCAACTGTTCTAATGCGATGGGCAATAAGATAATCCCTACAGCTACTAATATTAGTAAAGTGACAAAAAATACTAATCCCACAGCGTAGTTACGCTTCATTCCCCTTTGCTGAAGGAGGGAAACAGGATAGTTTAAAATAAATGCCAGTAAAGCCGCCAATACCAAAATTGTTACTAAAGGCTGGAAATAGTGAAAAAATTTACCAACCAACCAAATATTCAGAAACACTAGCGGAAATAACAGAGTTATAATTAACCACTTAATTAATTGATTCAGCGAAATATTCATCCCTGTTAGCCTATCCCTGATAACATCCACGCATCATATTGTAAAAAACTATAAATCACTCAAAGCCGAAAATTGCTCATCATCAATCTTCCCACATTGATGCAGGATATTTGTAATTTCGGAAATCTTTAACACCGCGTGACCACAATAGCCATTGGCTGATAACCGTTCTTTTACTCCTTGTTCATGGTCAATAAAAACCACAATATCATGCACATTTAAGCCGGCAGATTTTAACTTTTCTGCCCCTTCCATGACACTTTTACCACTGATGAGAATATCATCAACAATAGCTACAGTTTCTCCTGGATGAAAATTACCTTCAATTAATCTCCGAGTTCCGTGTGCTTTTACCTCCTTCCGAGGAAAGATCATAGGACAATGCAAACGTAAAGATAAGCCTGTAGCCGTAGGTAAAGAACCATAGGGGATACCTGCTAATCGATCAAAATGCAAATTCCTCAGAATTTCTTCATAACCACTGAGAACTTGATTAAATACTTGAGGATTAGAAATAATCTTGCGTAAATCAATATAATAAGGAAAAGTCGCGCCTGATGCTTGAACATAATTGCCAAACATAATGCAACCGATATCATAAAGTTGCAAAATTAAATCTTGATAAGGATGCTGATTCGGAACAATAACATCTGAAAACCAAACAGCGCAGTTAGAATCATTTTGAATTACCTGCGTCCTCATCTGATTGATTTCTGTACGTAACGCCTGAATTTTCTCAGATAAATTTCCTGCACCCAACATATCTTGAGGGACAGGAATTAATAGTCCATTTCTATTACTATCTAACCCAGCCGCGAGCATATTATTTAAATTACTTCCCTCACCCCATACACTACGCGCCATAATTATCCGTTCCGGCGCGACAGCACGAATTTGAGACAAAATCTCAGCATTGGTAGTTCCTACTTCTAAACCCAATTGTTCAGGAGTTCCCCAATTTCTAGATTCTTTTGCTACCTGTAAATAAAGGGGTGATTCTGGTGTAGGATATTGTTGTAAAGCTTCTGCACCTGGGTTAGAAGTACAACACAAAATAAAGACAGCTTTATCAGGATAAACCAGAAAAGGAGCTACATGATCCTGTCCTGTATAGGGAGTGAGGGTAATTGCATCAACTTGCCATTCTGTAAATACTGTGCGAGCAAAGATAGTGCTAGTATTTAAATCACTATGTTTAGCATCCAAAATAATCGGGATGTGATGGGGAATAGCTGCTAAAGTTTTTTGTAGTAATTCTAAACCAGGAATTCCCAAAGCTTCGTAAAAACCCAATGTTGGTTTATAAGCACAGACAAAATCAGCAGTTTCAGAGATGATAAGTTGTAGCCATTGCCATAAACCATCAATAATATTTTGAGACTCATACCTAGCCGGCATCATCTCTATATTAGGGTCAAGTCCGACAAAGAGTAAGCTTTGATTTTGCGAAATAACCGTTTGTAATTTATCAGAAAAAATCATGTTGTTTAGTTAATAGTTATTAGTTAATAGTCAACAGTCAACAGTCAATAGTCACTACCTATTACTTATTACTTATTACTTATTACTTATTACTTATTACTCAGCACTCACCACTCACTCCAAACCCTAAATACCCGCAAACCATTCATAACCCAAATCTTCCCAGTAGCCTCGAAAATTGGTTAAATGACTGGTGAGAGTAATTTGAGTTACCCATTTACTTTGCTTGTAACCAAGTTTAATTGGTGAGGCTAGACGTAAAGGCGCGCCATTTTCTACTGGTAAAGGTTGACCATTTTTTTCATAGGCTAATAGTGTTTGGGGATGTACAACTGAAGCGATATCCCAACTTTCGTAATAACCATCAGCAGATTTAAAATAAGCATACCTGACATTACTTTTAGGACGGGATAGTGCAATAATTTCTCTTAAACGTATACCTCCCCACTGCACGATCGCAGCCCAGCCTTCTACACAAACATGACGTATAATCATGGAAGTTAAGGGCAAACTCTGAATTTCAGCCATGCTCAAACTTAATGGCTGTTCTACTTCACCATCTATAATTAACCGATATTTTTCTATATCAATAATCGGTGTACCACGAAAACTATTAACTATTAATGCTTCCGGTTGAATTGCGCTAGGTGCAAACTCTGGTATTGGCTTTTGTGGTTGAAATATTAGCTTCTCGACTTTTTGATTTAGTGGTTCTGATAAAGTACCAATTAAATCTTCAAATGTTGGTGTACCACAACCACCAAGCAAAAAACTCATACTGGAAATTCCTGAAATCTTCAGAAATCCCCGACGGGTTAATTGAGGACGATTTAAACGAATTAAATTCATATTTAAAATATTACCAATAGCACAGTATCAGTAGAACAAGGTGAACAATTAAAGGTTTGTAGAGAGAACTAAAATTCTCTCTACGAAAGCTCCGCGAACAGAAAAGGACTAAAGTCCTTACTACCAACTGAATACTAGTATTTTTACATTGATTAACATAGTTTTTTCAGTGAATATTTGTAGCTGGGATGAATCAGGAGGTTTGATTACTACTGCCAAAACATTGATGATGTCAGTTCTTCTCCTCCAGCTTTTTTTCCTAAAAATGAATGAATAATAGTAAATATAACTACCATCGGCACAGAGATAAAATGGACAATTCTCAATCCTTGCCACCCTCCAAACATATCAACAATAGCAGGAAATTGAGCAGGTTTATACATTCCTATGCCGGTAAATAATGCCAATAGCAAAATCGGAATAATGGAGGTGTAAACAATGCGATGCCAAGCATAAAATAAACGCTTAGGATTTTGAGTTTTTTGTAAGGCTTTGATGTCGTTAACACCAACAAATCGATGTCGCCAGCGTCGAGTAATTAAAACATAGATGCCATACCATAAAAGATTTAGGGAAAATAACCACATAGCTGCAAAATGCCAATGTCTACCACCAGCTAACCAACCCCCTAGTGTAAATATGGGTGGTATGTGTAAACCCGCACGTCCACCAAACACAGGGTTAGCGTTGTAAATTTGCAGTCCACTTGTGACCATTAAAAATAAGCTAACGATGTTGATAGTGTGGAAAATTTTAGCCCCTAGTGCTTGTGTGGGTAATTTTCTTATCTTAGGGGGAATCGTCGTAGTCATAGAATTAAATGTTAGGGTGAGACAATTATATTAAAAAATGTGAAGCAAACTTTTCAAATCACATACTTAGAGGTAATCATCAGCACAAGCAGTGCTGAAGAATAAAATGAAATGTCCTCATTGTGCATCAACCTCATACCGCAAGAATGGTCATCGCAAGGGTAAGCAAAATTACCTGTGTAAAAATTGTGGTAAACAATTTCTAGAGTATGTATTACCTCATACTCCCGCAGATGAGTTGATAACTGATAGCAATGGACATAATCACATATCAGTTTCCCCAGCACCAGAACTGATGACAGAAACATCTCAACCACAAAATCTTCATGGTGGTTTGAGTGGCATTTTCTTGGAAGAAATAATCCGGAGTTTCTTAGATAGTGGTTATTTAGAATCTCCGGCTGTCTGGGAATTTGTGCAGAGAATTCAGCAGCAAATTCAACAGAAATCAACTTCAGAAACATCAGGCATAGCTGTATTATTATTGGATGTGGAGAACTTGAAAATTAATGCTGAACTTGAAAATTTTCTAGCTAGTGTAGGCAAATATCCTCTCCAAGTCAAAATAGGCTTTGCTAACTGGAAAAATACTAGTCTGGGCAAGCAAGATGTGGATTTATATGAACGTGGTTATCAACTTGTTCATGTACCTGATGGCAAAGATGGTGCAGATGCGAAAATGATGACTGTAGGTGCAAATATTTTAAGTTATTACCCTCATGCTAGGGAAATATTTGTCTGTTCTGGAGATGGTATTTTAAATCATTTATGTAATGCCCTGCAAAATCAGGGTTTGATAGTGTATTGGGTACGCAGACAAGGTCAGAATTTACATATAGAAAATCGCAATACTGGAAAATATATTTTCTATTCTCTGTCGTCATCTAGTGAAATTCCTTCCTTGGCAGATGTGGTACATAAAATAGAAAGCCTGATTAAATCTGAGCAAGAATCTATTGAGGCGAAACTAAATAATCTGGTGGCGATCGCCCATCTATTTCAAGAGCGATGTCATTTAGAATTGCAGTATGAACAACCAGCTAAAGAAGAAAAGAAATTACCACCAGATAACTACACCCAGACAACTACACCAACTACAAAAGCTTCACCTCAAGAAATTAACTCCCAAACAGAGTTAGAAAAAATACTGCTAGAAATTATTGCCAATTATACCAAATCTGCTCAAGATAAATTATCTGTATCTAAACTCAGCACCGAATTACAAAGAAAATGTGGGCAATCTCCGAATGCAATTATCAAAAAGTTAAAACTTGGTTCTAGTTTTATCAAGTTTTTGCAGTCATCATCCCTATTCACCTTGAATTTCGACGGTAAAGAGTATGAAATCACTAATTCTCAAAATCAGCCTTTAGGATGTGTCAATTTATAGAACCAGTTGTGTAAGAGTTTGGAGATAATTCATCCTTAATACCTATGTCCCTAAGAGCAAGTGGGAAAAATCATGAATAATGTCTGGATAATTATTGCTTAGGCAAGACTCAAAAATTTAGTGATAACCACAAAATCTACAATGATATTAGCTGTGGTGCTAGATTTTGAGAATATATGAAAATTGATCACGTACACTTTTATGTAGAAGATGCCAAAGTCTGGCGAGATTGGTTTGTCAACTACCTGGGGTTCACATCAGTAGCTAGTATCCATTCTTTCCACACTTGCACAGAAGCGGTAAAAAGTGGTGTGGTCAAGTTTTTGCTGTCTTCGCCATTATTACCTACTAGTCCAGTTGCTGAATTTTTGCGTCAACACCCTCCTGGTGTAGCAGATATTGCCTTTGCAGTTCCAGATGTGGAAGAAGCGATCGCCCATGCGGAAATTAACGGTGCTACAGTCTTACAATCTGTTGAGGAACGCCACGTAGGTAATTCAACTTACAAATGCAGCAAAATCGCCGCTTGGGGTGGTTTGACTCATACCTTAATTGCTAGTCCTCCAGAAATCCATCCCACTGCACCCCATCAACTCATTACTGGCATCGATCATATAGTTTTGAATGTCGCCGCAGGTGAGTTAGAACGAGTCGTGCATTGGTATGAAAAAATTTTTGGTTTTCAACCCCGTCAAAGCTTTAAAATTCAAACTGCGCGTTCGGCTTTGTACAGTCAAGTTATGGTTTCTCCCCAAGGTGGCGTACAGTTACCCGTGAATGAACCAGCCTCCCCCAATTCCCAAATTCAAGAGTTTTTAGATTTTAATCGCGGTGCGGGAATTCAGCACATCGCCCTCAAAACAGCCAATCTTATCCAAGCGATCGCCCAATTTCGTCAGCGTGGTTTATCATTACTCTCAGTCCCCCAAACCTATTACAAACAACTCCAAAATCGCCCAGGACTACCCCTATCACCTGTAGAATTAACAGCGATCGCACAACAAGAAATTCTAGTAGACTGGCAGCAAGATTCTGATCAAGGAGTGTTACTGCAAATTTTCACTCACCCCATCTTCGGACAACCAACCTTTTTCTTTGAATTTATTGAACGTCGTTCTCAAGCACAAGGCTTCGGAGAAGGCAATTTTCGCGCTTTATTTGAAGCTATCGAAAGTGAACAAATTAAGCGGGGGACTTTGGGGTAATGGGGACTGGGGAGTGTGGGGAGTGTGGGGAGAGAGGGAGGGGGGAAAGATTTCTTCCCTATCCTCCCACACCTCCCACACTTCCTGCTTGCCCCATGCCCACTTAAATAAACATCGGAATTGGGTTCAGTTCGCTTTCTGGTAATGGTGTTTTTAACCAACCCAACTTTACGGGGACATCATAAAGCCTACCAGGTGCAAACTGCGCCCAAAAGTGGCGCAAACCAGGAACAACTACCTTGACTACAGACATCCCAATATCTGGTTGTGTTTGGTCTAACACCAACATTTCTAAACCTTGTCGCGCTGCTAAATCAACGCAGGCTAAAACATCTGTCAGCAGATTATCACTACAATAAGGTGTATAGTCTGCATAGGTTTTCGCTGCTAAACTCTGATTGGGAGCTAAGTAAGGTTGATTTTCTAATGTCGCAGTCATACACCAATTCTGCATATCTGGACGCGTAAACTTAGCTGACGCATGGGGATTTGCACCTTGTGATAGAAATACCATCTGATTCATTTCTGTCACGGCACGTAATAGGGCAATTTTGGCATCAAAATGAGTCCCAAAACCAAAGAGAATATCTTCCGGTTGATGGTTCACTTTTCTGGAAATGGCAGCAAAAGTAGGAATATTGAAATCAGTTGTGATATCTAAAACCCAAAAATCTCTGCCGTAAATTTGGTAGTAGGTTTGCAGATGATTTAAATAGGGTTCTGCAAAACTCTGCAAATTCACCGCCGGTCGAGATATGCGATTATACCACCACATCGCCACCGCATCCCTTTCTACCAATTCCATGAATCCTTGCAGTATGGCTTCCTCTTGACAAGTACCCGCAGATGTGCCGTTAGTATCTGCATAACAAAAGCAGTGATTTTCCGCCAGAGGATAGCCATAATAACAATAGGCTGTAGGAATGTATTTAAATTTTTGCTGAGTTAGTGACCAAATAGGTGTCCAATCAATCACTTCACTGGCATTAAAGGGATCTGCAACCCATTGAATAATATGGTGTTGCTGATTCCAAATCTGGCGATCGCGGTACTGATCTGCACTATACTGCATTAAGTCATGGGGATGAATTGCTAATTCTCCCAACTGGGCATAGGTGGCTTTGATGGTGATTTCTTCCCCTGTGTAAGTACCTGAGTAGCGTTCTATGGCTTCTCCCACAGCACTCATTTTTGCCTGTGCTGCCGTTTTACCCTTGCCAAAACTTTTAGGACGCGCCGCCTTACCTAAATCTTTTAATTCCTTACTAGCTATAGGTAAACAATGTTCTGCAACATAGGCGTGGACTAGCTCATTATAGGGAAATGGTTGAAATAATTGCTTAATAATCCCAGTAATGGGGCTGATATGATGTTCATACTGTGCCGCCGCTAACTCAGGTAAATATTGCCGATATCCACCATCATCAACTAACTGCTTCTTCCTGTCAGTTAATAGCAATGGTTGCGGTTGTGTATGCGCCAAGTGCATCAATTCACCACAACAACGACACTGGGGACGACGCACGACAAAATGACGTTGTAAATTGAGATTGATTAAATCAAAAGTGAGAATAGTACCTTCCAGAGAATGGTGTTCTGGATGAGTCACCCATTTAGCCACCTCTGTCGCTATCAAATTCAGTCCTGTCTGTAAAGTAGAGGCTAAAGCCGCGCGCGCTACCGATAAAGGTTCGTTGCTTTGTTTTTGTTCTTGAATAAAAGACTCAACTTCACGATTAATTCGCAGTCGTTGCGCGAGACATTCCCAGCATCCCGTCTGATAAGGACGAAACATCGGGCCAATCCAAATCACGCCACCTATAGGTTTTACTAATAACCAAGAACGATTTGCTTGTAAAGCCTTACGGTTGAAGTCTGCTAACCCTGGTTGCAAATAATCATCTGTCAGTACAACACTAAATTCCCCCGCATCAGCAACTCCAACATTGAGGGATGCAAGTATGGTTTCTAAGACTTCCCCAGTCACGTTACCAAATGTCGTAATACTAACTTTAGTTGACCGCAGGCGTTGATCAACTATCTCCGTATTGCGGTTGAGCAATTCCCAAAAAGCAGACTCAGCAGGTGGTAAGCTATCTGTATTAGTAATATAGCCTTTCCGTTCTAACTGTTCTAAACCATAAGTAATTTCATCAATCTTCGCTTTACCCTCAAGATGGGCAGCTATTTCTGCTACTGTATGCACGCCTGTGAGTAGAGGTGCTAAAAGACAGTACAAATACCCGTTCAGTACAAAATGTCCCTTTTCACTTAGTAAGAAGACAGTGCGAGGGGGACAGACTTCCACATGAAAGCACTCTTTAAACTTTGGCTTCATCACAAAGATATGAGGAAGGAGAAAAGTATTTATGTTGATATAGGAATCTGATACCAATTCGCAATTCGCAATTCGCAATTCGCAATGGACTAACGTCCCGCTACGCTCTAAGCGCAGCTATGCCGCAGGCTTTACGCAATTAAAAAACTTAGATGCAGCAAAACTTTCAGGGTTTACATCTGTATCAGGTTTTTCGTGAAATGGTATGATTTGATTCCTGAAATACTGAATCTAGGGAAGTCACTAACGGGGAACAGAATCTAGTTCAAAAATATGATGTCTACAGTCTACGGGAGTGTTACTTTATACCCGTCATTCACTGTGAGTAAAACAATGCGATCGCCAATGATAGATTGATCACACAAAGCCTATCATAGCCGATAACAAAGAAAGATGAATCTGCTTAATTGTTACAGCCGATGGTTGTTTAAATATTTCTTATCCAACTTTGGTAGCGAATTGAGCCATTAGGGTCATAAGCTACACTCACAGCACTATTATCTACATTGACAAAGCCTTTATCTAGTTGCGGTAGTTCTGCTACTATCACTGTAATTTCACGCTTCTGAGTCGTGATTTGAATATTACAGCCACCAGTGACTGCTGCCAATTCTTCATCCGACAAATCTGCAATTAAATTCTCAGGCATCTGTAGATTTTGTGATGATGCGATCGCCATATTATGAGGCATAAATTAAAATCACCTTTTTGATGTCAAATTATAGTTAATATCTAGTTTATTTTAATCAGGTGAATTTAGCTCTGGCAATCAATGACATCATCACTTGTTATCTGGTTTATGAAATATTTATTTGTTACATATTGCGTAAATGGTGTTTATATCTGTTTGAGCCATTAGGGTCATACCACAAACCAGCTTTGGAATCAGTGATATAGGATGAAGAATGCAATTTGCCATTGATGAAGAAATACTCTGTAATCTTATATCTGCCATTAATTGTTTCCACTTCGCATTCATTTCCTCGTTGGTTATACCACCCACAACCCCCAAAACAGCTAGATAGTTCCTCATCGGTGAGGTCTTCAATCAGTGAGTCTACAGGTTTTACTAATTCTTTTTCCACAGCCATATCTACCTTAAAAATGAACATGAAAAACTGGACATTATTGGCAAAAATAATGTCAGTATGAGCCTATAAATACACTTAATTACCTTAAGTATATTCAGTGAAATTATTGAAAAAATTGAGCCGCAACCGTACTTGTGCTTATAAATTATCCCACCTTTGTGAAATCATTTATAAGCACAAATACAGTAATATCGAGGCTGCAATATTCGGTATGAAGTTGAGTAAATTTTACTTCAAGGTTTATGAGTTTTGTTAACCGTGGGATCACTGATATATTAATTAGACTAGCAAATGCCGATTGTTAAACATGATAAAACTTGGCAATATCACCAATTAATCTAGATAAAGCTGCTGTCATTATTGAGTGATTTACGTAATTAGAGGACAGGTAACAGGCAACAAAAACTATCTTGATTTGGGGAAAATATTCAAATGTGAATCATATATCTGGAAATCAGTAATATTACAGAGCCGGACAAGTCACTGGTGTAAATACGGAACCATGAGAGGTAGTAACTGGTGTTTGGGTTGTCAGCAGAATATTGCCTTGGGGGGTGACTACTAACCCTTGGGCTTCGATAATTTCATTAGGGTAATTCGGAGCTGGACTTTGAGAAACAATAGTAGATGAAGTGCGATCGCTGCTACTATGAATCGGAACTGTCTGCACATCTTCCAAAATCGTGTCACTACCCAAAGCCACCTCTGGATTTTGTGGTAGTCCACTCCGTCCAGTCACTACAAACCGACTGAATTTTTCAGGATTTTTCGCACCACAGCCTTGCTTAATTAATACAGAAGCATCATTGGGTTGAACTGGTAACTCGACAATTCCTTTACTGGGATCGGCGGCTAAAGTATTGACTTCTACATTTCCACTCAAGCCAAACTGAGAACTAGCAGTAATATCGCTTTTTAAAGTCAATTCTGGACGAAATTCAATATTAAAAATTCCTTTAGCAGTGATTTCAATATTTCCACCCCGTCCCTGAATAGCATTCGCCGTAATATCGCTATTTTCCGCAGCCACCAATATATTCGTATTAATTATGATATTGCCACCGTTACCACTACCATCTTTAGCATCCGTAGTAATCCGGCTACCATTACGCAACAACAAAATATCTCTCGCCTGGAGTGTAATATCACCACCTTCACCAGACTTAGTAGTGGCTAAAATCCCCCCTGCATCCTGATCAGGATTTCCCCCATTATCCAGCAATATGGAATTCGCTCTTACTAACAGGTTGCCACCTTTACCTCGTCCCGCATTGTCCACCCTTAAACGAGAACCGCCAAGAATCAATAATTTATTCGTATTAATTTCTACACTCCCCGCATCATTGGGATTATCTTTGTTAAAAATGCCAGCAGAGATAGTGCTAAATGATGGTGTGGGATTAGCCGCATTTTCTCCATATGTAATCAAAGCCCCTTGTCCTAATAACTCTATAGAGTCACTGCTATTGATAGTCAGTAGTCCTCCCTTACCTAAACCCAATGTCTCAACAGCAATGATTGCTCCATCTTGGACAGTTAATTTCTGAGTATTAATAGTGATATTTCCAGAATTACCCTTGGAATCAAGATTTGTACTACTGAATATTCCACCTGCAAATTGAAAAATAGGGGAAATACCACTAACATTGATAGAACTACTAGCATTAATAGTTATATCCCCGCTATTTCCTTGGGCGGAAGTACCCGCAAAAATTTGCGCCCCATCACGGATAAATAACTTTTGTGTATTAACTGTTAAATTCCCCGCCTGTCCACTAGCTGATTCTTGCACTGCTGTGTACAAACCACTGGCTAAATAATCACTAGTGGAAACACCTAATAATTCTACAGATTCAGCAGCATTAATAGTCAAATTGCCACCTTGAGCTTCACTAAAAGTAGCGGCTGATATTTGCGCCCCACTTTCCACAATTAATTTTCCCGTGTTGATAGTTAAATTTCCCCCGATTCCGCTACCGTGGGTATCTGTTGATATCCCTGTAAACAGAGAATAATCTAGTGAATCAACACCGTTTAATTTCACTGCATCACTAGCATTAATAGTTAAATCTCCTCCTGTTCCTGTGGAGTCAGAAAAAGTTGCAGTGGAGATGCGCGCTTCTCCATTAACTTGCAGTTTTCTAGTATTAATAGTGATTCCTGCACTATCACCACTACCAGCATTTTCAGCAAATAACCCATTGATAAAAGTTTGCTCAGTGCTACTACTTGTAACTATTACCTTGTCTGATGCGTTTAAAGTAATATTAGCTCCAGAAATAGACCCAGTTGTTTCCGCACTAATGCGAGAATCTTCAATAGTGATCTGCTTGCCCGTAAGTTGAATACTACCGCCCCCATCCCCATTGGTAGTTAGTTGAGCTTGATTACTAATGAAAACATCTGCTCTTGCATAATGGCTAGGTAAACTGAGTTGAGATTGGTTCTGTGTTAGTTGTAATCCCACTACACTACCAGCACCTGCTCCCACTAGTTCAATTCGCCCATTTTCCGCCTGTAATTGACCACCATTGATATTAACTTCACCACCAATTAATGCCAATGTGTAATTTGGTTGTACAGTCAATTGAACTGCCTGCGATTGAATAGCGGCAGGGCGATTACCATACTGTAAACCAATGGGAACACTAACACTCAATAGAGGCGAAATTTGAGAGGGAGAAGCATAAAACTCTGTACCATCAGCAAATTTCAAACTGTTAGCAGTAGTAGCAAAAAAAGAACCACCGATTTCTAATTGAGCATGGCGGCCAAAAATAATGCCATTGGGATTAATTAAAAAGAGATTGGCATGAGAATTAGCCTGAATTTTACCATCAATAGTAGAAGGTAAGTTACCAGTAACTCGACTAATAATATTTTGAATATCGGCACTATGATTAAAATTTGCCGAGCCGTTTTTAGGCACAGAAAATTGGCTAAAGCTATGAAAAAGATTACTACCTACTTGACTACCACCTGAAATAGTGAAATTAATCCCATCATTCGAGGTAACATCTGTAGATAGAGTCTTATCTGTGGCGATCGCTTCAGCCAAAGTAATGCTGCTAAATAAACAATTAGATGTGGCAAATAATACAGCGATGCCAACATGATAGAGAAGTTTCATAAACTTTAGTTGATATCAGCATTTGTTTTTAGTATGCCCACAATCACTGACGGATACCTTCGGCCGTTAAGGTACTCCCCCTGCACCCTGCTCCCTTGCTCTCCTCTTGTCATCAAGTAGTATTTATTCCTACTCTCCCTTACTCTCCCCCGCCTCCTCTGGAAAAGCTATGATCACAATCAAGCCAAGTCAAGCAAACATCATACATTTTTACCGGAAATTAGAGCAGGTCAATAATGGTAATAATAGTTGTCATAATTAATACATTTATTTCCATCATGCTACTCTACGTAGCTTGGCAATTGTGGCAATTAAAACAGAAAATAGCTTTTATAGGCGATCGCCTCACGGAATACGAACGCTGTAGCTATGCTTTACTATATAAAGCACCAGAACTAATTTATTCAGGGCAGAACAGCATTCAGCAATTAAGAAAAAGCAATCAATCTCTAAGGATGCAGACTCAACAACTAAAACAAATTATCAGCATCCTTTTACTAGGCAGGCAAACTTGGCTGCGCTATTTTCGTAGAATAGATTCTATCCCTAAAAAATCAAATTCTCACTAACTCAGCCCAGAATCAAAACAACAGTTCTAGCTGATACATTTTCACAATTAATTAACTAGATTAAACCATTTAGGTTTCGCCAGGGAAGCAAACACACCTAAAATGGGTGAAAGGAGAAAAACACTTAAGATGTCTAATAACCGTTCTGGAGTATTTATTGGTGGTTTGATGCTAGGGGCTACTATTGGTGCTTTAGCAGGATTGTTAGTAGCTCCCCGCACCGGACGCGAAACTCGTAAACTTTTGAAAAAATCTGCTGATGCAATTCCTGAATTGGCAGAGGATTTATCAACAAGTGTACAAATTCAAGCAGATCGCCTTTCTGCCAACGCTTTGCGAAATTGGGACGAAACACTAGAAAGACTGCGGGAGTCCATAGCAGCCGGCTTGGATGCTAGTCAGCGTGAAAGCCAAATCTTAAAACGTCAGCAAGCTTCCCCAGACTCCGACTCTCTTCCCCAAGAATTAGAACGCTCATAAATTATGCAATTGCGTACACATTACCTATAGTCAGTAGATGAATGTGTTCTAACCTCGAATCTTAGTTAGGGTAGAGCATTTAAATTGTGTGGCTGACTTCTCATAGAGTATTTTTAACTTTGAATTTTTGATTATCGTGGCTCATCCCCTATTTTGGTTGGGACTTTCTATTCTTCTAGTAGCCATCAGCCTGACGGCTGTTTTAGTGGCAGCAATACCTGCTTTGCAAGAATTAGCAAGAGCAGCCCGCAGTGCCGAAAAATTATTTGATATGCTATCGCGGGAACTACCCCCCACCTTAGAAGCCATTCGGGCGACAGGGATGGAAATCACAGATTTAACTGATGATGTGAGTGAAGGCGTAAAAAGTGCCAGTCAAGTCGTTAAACAAGTTGACCAAAGCCTAGATACTGCCAAAAGACAAGCCCAAAATCTCCAATTAGGTACACGTAGTATTTTGGTTGGTGTCAAGACAGCTTGGAAAACCTTCACACGCCAAAAAAACACCAAACGCACAGTCGAACGCCTATCAATCACCGAGCAATCTACCCTCACACTCAGAGGAGAAACACTCAAGCCAGAAAATCGCCGCACCAAAGCAGAAGCCTACCGCGTTCATGAGAACTATAACGGTGTTTCTTATCATCAGGATGATTTTGAGGAAGAGGAATATTAGGGATTGGGGACTCGGATATAGGAGGTAGAGGGCAGGGTGCAGGGAGAAGTGGGGAAATTTTTCTCCCCCTTGCCCTTTGGGTTCGCAGTCGCTCATGGGGGAAACCCCCAAGACCGCGCTGTCTCACCCCCTGCTCCCTGCTCCAATTCCTCTTGTATGCCCCATTCCCTATTCCCCATTAAAGATATTTTGCTTTCCTACCTAAGATTAGAGTAAAGTAAACAAGTGTAACAATCTATCACTTTTCTCATACTCTTTTAAAGCAACTTGTTCACTTCTACTGTTGATATTTGTATAAAAAAGTCCATGCAGTCTTGTTTTTGGCGAAAAATTTTAGTATCTATTACTGTATTTTTCTTGGCTGGGTCTCTTTGGGTGAGCAATTCTTCTTCAGCCTTGGCTTATGACAACCCAGAATTGTTACCTAACTATTTCACACCAGTTGTGGATTTAGCTAAATCGCTTCCTGATCCCCAAGAAGAAAAGCTGGTTAAGGAAATTGAGGAATTTGAGGCTGATACTGGCTGGAAATTGCGTGTATTAACTCAATATGACCGCACACCTGGTAGAGCAGTCATCAATTACTGGGGTTTGGATGATAAAAGCATTCTGTTAGTTGCTGACTCCCGTGGTGGAAACATCCTCAGTTTTAGTGTGGGTGATGCGGTGTATGAACTTTTACCCCGTACTTTCTGGATAGAATTGCAAACCCGCTTTGGTAACTTATATTTTGTGCGGGAACAAGGAGAAGACCAAGCGATTTTACAGGCGTTAGATTCTGTAAAAGGCTGTTTACTCAAGGGTGGTTGTACAGTTGTACCTGGATTACCTAGAGAACAGTGGATTTTAACCTTAGTAACTTCGGTAATTGGTGGGATTATTTGCGGATTTGCGGCTCAACCCCGCACAGAAGGACAAGTTTTTGCTTGGCAGTGGGCATTAATTTTCTCTCCTTTGTGGGGAATTTTGTTTATCGCCTTCGGTATCGGCCCTGTAGTCACACGTACTAGTGATTGGTTGCCTCTAGTGAGAAACATCTCCGGTTTTCTGATTGGGGCGTTGGTAGCTTTCTTATCACCTGTTTTCAGTCGTCCATCTGTTGAAAGTCAGGAATAGGAAATAGGGCATCGGGCAAGCAGGAAGTGTGGGAGGTGTGGGAGGTGTGGGAAGAAATCTTTCCCCCCTCTCTCCCCACACTTCCCCATCTTCCCAATCCCCAATCCCCAGTCCCCAGTCCCCAGTCCCTATTCCCCAGTCCCTATTCCCCATTCCCTATTCCCCATTCCCTTCCCTAGCTGATAAGCTGAAGGCTAGTCTCTCAGAAGTCAATGGCAATGGAATGGCACGTAACTGATGCTCAAAGTTTAGCAATCATCGATAGTGAAATTGGTGATCATGTTTTCTCTCCCGCAGAATATGAGATTGTGCGGCGGGTGATTTACGCTACGGCTGACTTTGAGTATAAGTCTTTAATTAGATTTTCGGAACGTGCTTTGCAGGCTGGAGCAGCAGCATTGGCTGCACGTACTACTATTGTGGTAGATGTGCCGATGGTGCAAACAGGTATTACTTACGAAATCCAAAATACCTTTGCTAATCCAGTTTATTGCAGCACTGACACTTCAACTCGTCCCCAAACGGCAAAAACTCGCGCTGCTTGGGGGATAGAAACCTTAGCTAAACGTTACCCAGAAGGCATATTTATTGTTGGTCAAGCGCAAACTGCATTGACGACCTTAGTAGATCTAATTGAAGCCGAAGAGATTCACCCGGCTTTGCTAATTGCTACACCTGTGGTGTTTGTTGACGGAGATAACGCTAAAAAGCGTTTGCAAGATTCTTTAGTTCCCAATATTACTATTGATAGTTGTAAAGGTAATACAGTTGTGGCGGCGGCGATCGCCGATGGGCTGATAGACTTAGCATGGCAAGCCTATGGACAGAAGAGATCAGAAATCTTTTGAGTACGACGACTTGTAGTAATAAGATATTCTTGCTGCTTGCAATACACTCTGGCCTTTTGCGATCTAGTGATCATGGTTGAATTTGATGAACAGCTGCGTAACATAGTTTCCCAAGTTTGTGGACACCCTCCTGGAAGTCCCCAACGTCAGAAACTACTAACGCAAATTATTCGCCTCAGTTCCAAAAAACTTTGGCGGGAAAATACTCCCTATTATCAAGATGCACTACAACAAACTTGGTTATATTTCTGTCGTAACATTTGCGAAGGCTTGACTGGGCAGAAGTACGATCCTACCTATGGTAGTGTTGTAACGTGGTTAAATGCTTATTTAAAGCGCAGATTACAGGATTTTTATATCAATCAAAATAAAGAGCAAGCCACAACAGTTCCTTTGCGGGTACGCCAGTCGAAATCAGGTGAAATTGGCGATGTGATTGATCCTGTAGAAAATTTAGCAGCTACCCCAGAAGCACCACCAATTTTAGATGAATTAGAAACTTGGATTAAAACTGACCCCAGTGGAGAATTACGCAGCACACATATTAAAGGTCGTCCCGATGTCAACTGTCAGATTCTCATCCTCAAACGGCTACCCCCCGAAGTGAGTTGGAAAGAATTGTCTGAGGAATTTGGGCTAGCAATTCCCACCTTAAGCAGTTTTTATCAGCGTCAGTGTTTGCCAAAACTACGTAAATTCGCTGAATCAGAAGGACTAATATAATACAAATCATTTAGCTATCTCTTGCTTAAAAGCGACGGGAGAGTCAAACAATTGTTGAAACAATGCTGGGATTGCCGATGCTCATGGCAACATTATTCTAGTTGCTTAAAACTAATCATCGGCTATTCCTGTGGTTGTCATCTGCTGGTTGCCCATATTTATGAATAAACTTTTTCGGGTTTTTGATCGTTATTTCCCATTCAAAAAGCCAAAAATCAAAATCAATCTATTCATTTACTTTCTTGTGGCGTTGATGTTGACAGTCAATTTACCAGTGTTGGCTCTCAATCACACTATTGCTTCCCCATCTTTGGTAAAGTTAGCCAAATCCCAGAATGATTTATTGATAGATCAAGGGAAAACTTTATATGATGCGGGGCGTTTCGCTGAGGCAGTGCAAGTATTACAACAGGCAGCCCAGGCGTATAAGCAACAAGGAGACAGGCTGAAATTAGCTGCTACATTGAGTAACTTGTCCCTAGCTTATCAACAACTTGGTGACTGGCAAGCCGCACAAACAGCAATCAAAAATAGTCTGGAATTACTTCCCGCCGAAAAGAACCAGCAAACTCTGCAAATCCTCGCCCAAACCCTAGATATTCAAGGACGTTTACAATTAGCAACAGGCAAGATAGAGACAGCTTTAGCAACTTGGCAACAAACCGCAGAGATTTATCAAAAAATCAATTACCCCATTGGCGAAGTGCGATCGCAGATTAACCAAGCTCAAGCTTGGCGTAACCAAGGCTTTTATCGGCGTGCAGTACAGATTTTGTTAGCAGTTAACCAAAAATTGCAAGCACAACCAGATTCGAGAGAAAAAGCTGTAGGATTGCGATCGCTGGGTGATGCTCTGATGGTAATTGGTGATTTGACCCAATCGCGTACTGTTTTAGAGCAAAGTTTAACCATTGCCCAACGCCTGCAATTACCTGGAGAAGTGGGAGTAAGTTTATTAAGTTTAGGCAACAACGCACGGGCTGATAGTTCCCGTTCTAAAAGCTTAGGTAACAGCATACGAGCCAAACAGGAAGCCGCCACCGCTATTAACTATTATCAACAAATTGAGCCATCTGCCTCACCCCTCACCCAAATTCAAGCCCGACTCAATCAACTTAGTTTGCTGATAGACACTCAACAACTATCAGAAGCACAAAATCTGCTCACCTCAATTCCCCCCCAACTCAACCAACTCCCCCCCAGTCGTGCAGCCATCTATGCCCAGATTAACTATGCTCAAAGTTTGATGAAATTAGCTAGGGGGCAGAGAAAGGACAGGGGGCAGGTAGAAGAGGAGAGGGGGCAGGGTGTAGAGGGCAGGGGGCAGGGTGTAGAGGGCAGGGGGCAGGGGGATCAATTTAACCCAATCCCCAGTCCCCAATCCCCAGTCCCCAATTCCCAATCCCCAGTCCCCAATCCCCAACAAATGGCCCAATTCTTAGCCAATACCATCCAACAAGCCCGCACTTTGGGAGATAAACAAGCTGAAGCTTATGGGTTGTTAAGCTTGGGAAATTTGTATGAGAACAATCAACAATGGACAGAAGCACAAAATGTCACCCAACAGGGATTAGTTTTGGCACAGAGTAGTAATGCTTCTGATATTAGTTATCGCTTAGAGTGGCAGTTAGGGAGATTGCTGTGGGCGCAAAATAATATTAATGGAGCGATCGCAGCTTATGATGCGGCTGTAGAAACATTAAAATCTCTCAGAAATGACTTAGTAGCTGTTAACCAAGATGTGCAGTTTAACTTTCGCGACAGTGTAGAACCCGTCTATCGCCAATCAGTAGAGTTATTGTTACAGTCTCCGGTGGCAAAGTTAGATGACAAGACTTTAGATAAAGCCCGTCGACGCATTGAAGCTTTGCAATTAGCAGAATTAGATAACTTCTTTCAGGAAGCCTGTCTTCAAGGTGAAAGTGTGCTGATTGATCAAGTCGTAGATCAAGATAACCCCTCCACCGCCATTCTGTATCCCATCATTTTGCCGCAACAATTACAAGTTATTGTCAAAATACCTCATCAACCACTCCAGCATTACAGTGCTAAGGTCTCTCAATCAGAAGTCAACCAAGTTCTCACAGAACTCAGGAAAAATCTGATTAATCCCACCACTACTAACGTTATCAAAACCCAATCGCAACAGGTTTATAACTGGCTACTCCAACCCATAGAAAAGCAATTAGCCGCCAGTGGTGTCAAGACATTGGTGTTTGTCTTAGATGGTGCGTTGCGTAACATACCGATGGCGGTTCTTTACGATGGTAAGCAATATTTAATCGAAAAATATGCGATCGCCCTTAGCGTCGGGTTACAGCTGCTCGACCCCCAACCCCTGCAAAGACAACAACTTAGAGCCTTAACTGCTGGATTAACTCAGCCCCCAGCCGGGTTTCCTAACTTTGCCCCCCTACCCGCCATCAAATCAGAAGTAGACCTAATTGCCAGTGCTGGAGTCTCCACCACCAGTCTTTTAGATCAGCAATTTACCCGTGAAGCCCTAGAAAAAGAGGTAAATACCGTTTCATTTAACGTTGTGCATTTAGCCACTCATGGTCAATTTAGTTCTATTGCCGAAGAAACGTTTATTCTAGCTAACGATGGCCCTATCAAAGTCAAAGAATTTGATAACCTACTCCGCAATCAAGAACAAACCAGGACAAGACCCATAGAACTACTAGTTTTAAGTGCCTGCCAAACTGCCGTAGGCGACAATCGCGCCGCCCTGGGACTAGCAGGAGCAGCAGTCAGAGCCGGCGCACGTAGTACCGTAGCCTCTCTATGGCAAATTGATGATGAATCAACCGCCTTATTTGTCGGTGAATTTTATCGGGAACTCAGAAACAACAAAATTACTAAAGCCGAGGCTTTGCAACTAGCTCAACTCAAACTACTACGCCATCCCAATTACCAAGCACCCAGCTTTTGGTCTGCTTACGTGTTAATCGGCAATTGGTTGTAATTTGGGTATGGGGCAAATAGGGCATTGGGCAGAGGAAATTGATCAAAACTCTTGTTTGTCTGCCCTTAAACCCCTACACCCTTACACCCTTACACCCCTAATTTCACAAAACTATCTACAATTCATTTATTTTCTGGCATAAATTGAGTGACTTTGGATGATACATAAACAGCAGCATTGATCAACTGGGGATTGAACTTATGACTAACAACACCTTCAAGCTAGAGGATTTCGCAATTACGCTGCCGATTTCCCAAGCAGCTCGTATAACTGCCCAACAGTTTGCTAACCAACAGCCTACTTCAGCCAAAGCAGAACAAGTCAGGCTCAATACTTTAGCTGTATGGGTAGTGAATGATTATTTACAAATGATGGATATTCCTACTAACCTCACAGCTAGCGACAGTTGGAACCCCATCATGCAGTTATGTACAGATGTGGCTGATTTGGAGGTGTCTTCAGTTGGTCGTCTGGAATGTCGTCCTGTGCTGGCTTCTAGTCAATTCTGCTCGATTCCCCCTGAAACTTGGGAAGACAGAGTGGGTTATGTGGTGGTACAAGTGGATGATGCGGAAAAAGAAGCACAAATACTTGGTTTTGTCAAGAATGTTTCCACCGAGACCTTAGCTTTAAGTCAACTACAACCAATAGAAACATTAATCGATCGCCTGGCGCAATTGCAAACTTCTCCGGTGGATACCTTGGTTAATCTCAGCCAGTGGTTTGTCGGTCAAATTGAGTCTGGTTGGCAAACAGTAGAATCTTTATTAAATTCCTTAGACGCAAGACCAGCTTTGGCTTTTCGTAGCCCTGTCAGCACACCAGAAGCTACACAAGAACAGGCAGAAAATGTCACCAGAAGAGCAAAACTGATTGATTTGGGCATCAAAATCGATAATCAACCAGTGATGTTGATTGTGGAAATTTCCCCAGCAGATAACCAAAAAACTAGTGTTCGTCTGCAACTCCACGCCACCGGTAATCAAATGTACCTGCCTGCTGGAGTGCAATTGAAGGTATTAGATAATTCTGGGGCAGTATTTTTAGACGCTCAAGCTAGAAGTGCTGATAATTACATTCAGTTACAGTTTCGAGGTGATCTTCAAGAGGAATTTAGTATTCAGGTATCATTGGGTGATATGAGTATTACGGAAAACTTCGTGATCTAGTGCCGAAGGTATAGATTCCTAAGTCAGCAATTTGTTGATTTTGAATTTTGAATTTTGAATTTTGAATTGTTAAGGCGTAAGCCTTGCGGTAGGCTATTTTGAATTTCCCGAAAGGGCTGACATCATGGCTAAGTTAGTGGTGCTGAAATTTAGTGACGGTGGTTTTGAACAAGGTTTTACCGTCACTTTGCAAATAGGGGAAGAACGCGATCGCCCAGCTACGGAAATTACAGGTAAACTACCACCATGTCCTGAAATCACCCTTTACTACACACGTTGGCAGGCTAGCTATCTCCAGTTAGGTAACACTTATCGCTTAGATGCCGATAAAATCCAAGTGACAAATGTGTCTGTGACTGAAGATTGCCACGAACTAGCCCATATTTTACGCGCCCGCTTTAATGCTTGGCTACAGGCGGAAGATTTTCGCTCCCTGCGGGAAAAATGGCTAGAAAAATTAATGCCTTCAGACGAAATCAGAGTCATCCTGCAATCAGAAAATAGTCAATTGCAAAGACTCCCTTGGCACGTCTGGGACTTACTCGAACGCTATCCCAAAGCAGAAATTGCGCTTTCCTCACCTAGTTATGACCGAGTTTATAAACCACCCACTCCCAATTCCCAAGTAAATATTTTAGCGATCGTTGGCAATAGTCAAGGCATCGATACCCAGTCAGATCAAGCTGTTTTACAAACATTGCCCTATGCCGATGTGAGTTTTTTAGTAGAACCACAACGTAAGGAATTGAACGATTATCTATGGGGGAAAAACTGGGATATCTTATTTTTCGCGGGACACAGTTCTAGTCAGGGAAATGGCAATATCGGCAGAATTTACCTAAATAAAACCGATAGTCTCACCATTGGGGAATTTAAATATGCGCTTAAACAAGCTATAGAACGGGGTCTACAACTGGCAATTTTTAACTCCTGTGATGGCTTGGGTTTAGCACGGGAACTGGCTGATTTACACATCCCCCAAATTATTGTGATGCGTGAACCTGTTCCCGACCAAGTGGCGCAGGAGTTCTTAAAGTATTTTCTGCAAAGTTTTGCTAATGGTAAATCTTTATACCAAGCAGTTAGGCACGCACGAGAACGACTACAGGGTTTAGAAGATAGATTTCCCTGTGCCACTTGGCTTCCCGTTATCTGTCAAAATCCTGCCCAGATACCCTTAACTTGGGATGAATTAATTCAGTCCCCCACACAGGAAATACCTTTTACTCCCATTGTTAACAAAAAACGGGGCTGGAAAAAGCTAGCTTTATCTACCTTGGCTGTGACAACCGTAGTTTGTGGTTTGCGGTTGCTGGGAGGATTACAGAATTTTGAACTACAAGCCTTTGACCAAATGATGCGATCGCGTCCAGAGGAGGGGCCAGATCGGCGATTACTAATAGTGACTATTGATGATGAAGACATAGAAAATCAGCGTCGTGATGGCCAAGTGTTGAAAGGGACTTCCATCTCCGACAAATACCTCAACCAGTTACTCACAAAACTCAATCAATACCAACCGAAAGCTATTGGTTTAGATGTCTACCGCGACTTCCCCGCAGAACAATTAAACTTAAAATCACAACTCCAACAAACTGATAATTTAATCGGGGTCTGTAAAGGCAGTGACGCTACAGTCAAGATCAAATCAACTGCACCACCACCAGAAATTCCCAAGGAAAGATTAGGTTTTAGCGACTTCATAGATGATCAAGATCGTGTGGTACGTCGCCATCTTCTATTCATGACCCAAGAAACTACTTCTCTATGTTCTACTCCCTACGCTTTTAGTACCCAACTAGCATTTCTCTATCTCTCAGCCTCTGGCATTCAACCAAAATTTACATCTGACCCTTCCCCTTCTTTGCAATTAGGAAAAACAGTTTTGCGCCGTCTTTCATCTCGCACTGGCGGTTATCAAGGCATTGATGCCAACGGTGGTCAAATATTACTCAACTACCGCGCTTCTAAGCAAATCGCAGAACAAGTAACACTTACCCAATTGTTATCTAATCCGATTAATCCCAACGCCATCAAAGACCGGATTGTTTTGATTGGTGTCGTCACTAGGGGAGATATCGCTGACTATTGGGGTACCCCCTATGGCAGCCTGGTCAATGAACCAATGCCTGGAGTGATGGTACAAGCCCATATGGTTAGCCAAATTATCAGCGCGGTTTTAGATGGTCGTCCCCTATTGTCAGCTTTGCCGCCTTGGTTAGAAGTAATTTGGATTTGGGGTTGGGCTGTGACTGGAGGTGTATTAGCTTGGCAATGGCGTGTATTACCTAAGTTAGCCTTAGCAGTTGGCATTAGTTCCGGTATTTTATACGCTGTTTGCCTAACTCTATTGATTGCTGGTGTTTGGCTTCCCTTTGTCCCGTCAGCTATTTCATTAGTAGCAACAGTCACTGTAGTATCAATTCAAAATTCTAAGTACACTAAATAGTTTGTAGTTAGGACTTTAGTCCTTATCCCATTTCGGATTTTGAAATAATTTACTAGTGAGCTTTTTAGCTTCCCGTAGGGTATACGTTAATTTTACTCTCACCAGAAACACACCGAATCCCCGCAAAGTCACTAGTATCAGTAACTTGAGTTAATTAACATAAAAATCTATGAAAATACTGCTTTCATTACTTCTAGGCTACATTAGTTTTCTGGCTGGTCAAAGTTTAGTACAAGCTAAACCAGTACCAGCGAACACCACCGCCAACCAGCCCAAGAAAGTCAGCTTCAACCCACCTCAACCCCCCGCAGGTGAACCTGCGCCTGGGGGTCGTGTCCGTGGAGGGGCGAGACGAGGTTTGTGTCCTTCAGTAAAACCACCACTTACAGCTTTAGCTCCTTATACAGAAGGCCCTCCCACGGTGATGAATGTCTGGGGATTAACCACAGAAGCCCATCCCACACTGATGTTTTATGTACCTTACTCTCGACCTGCCACTTATCCTACAGAATTCGTCTTGCAAGATCAGCAATCAAATACAATTTATCAAAAAGCGATCGCTCTCCCGGAAAAACCAGGAATTATCAGCATCTCTGTACCCGATAACATTACCTTGGAAGTTAACAAACGATATCGTTGGTTTTTGACTGTAGACTGTGACCCCCAAAAAGAGTCATCCCCGACTTATGTAGAAGGTGTGATGAAACGAGTCACTCTCGATACAAAAGTTACCCAAAAATTAGCAACAGCCACACCTTTGCAACGTTTTGAGATATATCTTCAAAATGGTATTTGGCATGAGGCATTAAAAACCATATCGCAATTACGTCAAGAAAACCCTAAAGACCTAGTGATTGCCGAAAAATGGCAAAGTTTGCTTGCTAGTGTGCGCTTAGATGACATTGCATCTCAATCTTTACGTCCCAATCAACCTTAATTTGGGGATATATCACAGAGCTATATATCAATAAGGAGAAGTTCGTAGTAAGGACTTTAGTCCTCGTCTAAGGACTGAAGTCCTTACTACAAACTATTTTCTTAACTGAACTGTATTGGTTTAAAGGGAATGAATAGGGATTGTTTCCCTTTTCCCTGTTCTGTGGTTAGCGAGGCGATCGCATATTATTTTTCTCGTCAATTATGAAGAAATTTCTCCTATTAATTACTTTTAATTTACTTTTATTTGCCTGTAGTAATAGTGATAATCGTGACAAAATTAATAATCTTCGTAGTGAATCTTCCGATCATACCAATAATAGTAATGCTATTCCTATAGGTGTTGCTTTTGCCCAGACTAGCAATATTGCATTACTTGGTCAAGAAGGAATTGACGGCGTAAAAATTGCCCAGGAGTATTTTAATAGTCAAGGCGGTATCAACGGCAAACCAATTAACTTGGTGTTTCAAGATGCTGGTGGTGATGAAGTCGGAGCAATTAACGCTTTCCAAAATTTAATTAATAAAGATAAAGTAGTTGGTATTGTTGGGCCTACATTATCACAACAAGCCTTTAGTGCTAATCCCATCGCTGAACGCGCTAAAGTTCCTGTGATTGGGGCTTCTAATACTGCTAAAGGAATTCCCGAAATTGGAGATTATATAGCGCGTGTATCTTCTTCTGTGGCAATAGTTGCACCTCATGCTGTGCAAGCGGCTCTCAAACTAAACCCAAAAATTAAACGTGTAGCAGTCTTCTATGCTCAAAATGATGCTTTTAATAAATCAGAAACAGAAATATTTCAGAATACCGTCAAGGCGAAAGGTTTAGATTTAGTCACAGTGCAAAAATTTCAAACTACTGATACCGACTTCCAAACCCAAGCTACTAATGCTATTAACTTAAAATCAGATTTAGTGATTATTTCTGGTTTAGCTGTAGATGGTGGTAATTTAGTTAAACAATTAAGAGAATTAGGTTATCAAGGATTAATTATTGGTGGGAACGGTTTTAATACATCACATATATTTTCTGTATGTCAGGCTTTATGTGATGGTATAATTATTGCTCAAGCCTACAGTCCTGAACATCCCAATAAAATTAATACGGCATTTCGTCAAGCTTATCTTCAACAATATAAAAAACAACCATCACAAGTCACTGCTCAAGCATTTACCGCAGTTCAGGTATATGTAGAAGCTTTGCAATCTTTAAATCAAAAGCGTCCCATTGAGCAATTGAATCTATCAGAATTAAGGACAGCCTTAAACCAAGAACTACTAGCAAAAAAATATGATACTCCCCTTGGTGAAATTGCTTTTACACCAGTGGGAGATGTCATCCAAAAACAGTTTTATGTAGCTCAATTAAAGATGGATGCTAATGGTTTAAATGGTAGATTTCAATATTTAAAATAGACTGACGACAGAACAATTCAAAATACCCTTATACCAATTCATACAAAATGTGATTCAAATGCAAACGCCAAAAGCTATGCTGAGTCTCATTTTCTTAATTTTGAATTTTGCGGAAAGTTGCGTGCGGGGGTTCCCCCCATTGAGCAAACTTTCCAAGACGAATTTTGAATTTTGAATTGGTATTACCCCATTCCCCACTTTATGATTCACCCATAACTCTCGGATATTGGGGACGGCAAGGACTACCCCAACAAACTTGTCCAGATGGTATATCAGCAAAAACGCTGCTACGTGCGCCAATGACAGCATTAGCACCAATTTGCACTCCTGGCGCAACAAAACAATCTGTAGCTACCCAGACTCCATCACCAATAGTAATACTTGCGGTTTTCAAGCCAAAGGTGGGGTCTTTGATATCATGACTACCAGTGCATAAATAACTTTTTTGAGAAATGACACAGTGTTGACCGATTTGAATCGCATCTAAACTATACAAAACCACATCATCACCAATCCAAGTATAGTCACCAATTACAACTTTCCAAGGATAGGTAAAGCGGGCAGTAGGACGAATAATTACGCCTTGACCAATACGCGCACCAAACAAGCGTAGCAAAGCACAGCGCAAACCATTAAAAGGATGCAGTGTCAGAGGAAAAGCGATCGCCTGCACTAACCACCACAGTAAAATGTACCAACTAGGCCGTCCGCGATCAAACCATGATTGGTCATATTTGCGTAAATCTACAAAGGAGTCAATAGTCATTAGTTATTAGTTATTAGTCATTAGTCATTAGTCATTAGTCATTAGTCATTAGTCAGCACTCATTACTTTTTAAATAAAATTCCTTGAATTACGGCGTTTAAATAACCTATTTGTCCGTAAGTATAAACTAAATTATCAAAGCTTTGGGCTGGATCATTGACGGAGTATTGTACTGCTTTATACAATCCCCTCACAAATCTTTCCCCGCCTCGGCCAAACTGTGCGACTCCGGCATTACCTGCTAGTTGTTCGCGATAACATTCACTAATCCCTTGCCACCAGCCGCGATTGAGAAACCAAGAACGATTAATGCGTTCTGGTGCAACGTTATGAGCTACTAAGGCGGCGGGAAGGTATGCTACTTGCCAACCCTTTTTTAGAGCCAGTTCTGTCATTTGCAGTTCCTCGTTGGAGAGGAGGTTTTTGCCGACTCTACCTAATTGGGGGTCAAAACCACCGATTTCTGTGAGAAATTGACGGCGGATGGAATAATTTAAACCCCTGGGTGTTAGACCTGGTTGATCGATGTAAACTACACTATCACCCAAGTCATAAGCTCCTAAATTACCTGCTAAACCAGGAGATAGCCATTTTGGGGGTTCTATATTGGGAGGCCAAAGCAGAGTAACTTTCCCGCCAGCGATCGCTAGTTGCTGATTATTTTGATAAGCATCATATAATACCTGTAGCCAACTAGGACTAGCTACAGCATCATCATCTAAATAGGCTATAATTTCAGACTTTGCCGTTTTTGCACCAGTATTGCGGGCGACAGATAAACCAAGAACTGGTTCAAAAATATACTTTAATCTAGGGTCATTGGCTCTTTCTTCCGTAACTTCACGGGTGCGATCGCTTGACCCATTATCGACCACTATGACCTCAAATTCCCCAGGGAAATCCTGTCCCAAAAGGCTATCAATCGCCGCACCGAGATAATTATCCCGATTGTGAGTACAGATAATTGCAGAGATTTGCATAATTAGTTGTTAGTCATTAGTCATGAGAATTTAAACTTGCTGAATGTGGCTGTGTAATACTATTAAGGTTTCTGCTAGTTGGCTGAGGCGGGTTTCTAGGTATTGCTTGCGGCCTAGTAATTGGCGTAATTTTTGATAACGTGCGATCGCCATGCTCACCTCTGCTAGTTGATTCGGTGGACAAGGACGTGACCAAACTTTACCTGACGCATCGACACCACAAAGCCGATAACCTGTTTTAAGGGCGGGATGGGGTATTTTAGTCCCGTCGGGAGCGCAAATTTCTTCCACGTAGTCCATGAGACGTTCTACTTCGCCGTGACGGAGTGTAGCTTTTCCGCCATGTTCTGTTTCCCAAGGGTTTGATTCTAACCAACCGTTAACAATTGGCCCTTCTAAATATAAATCTTGAATTTGCTGCACAATAGTGTGTAGCTCTTTTTGCCAACCTGCTACGTGTGCTTGAATTTCTTGCAGGATATTCGCTGCTAATGCTGGGTTAGCAACATGACGATGATTACTGAAACTTTGGGTTTTGAATTTAGGTAAACTGGGTGCATTCACCCCTTCTTCTTGCGTGGGGAAAGTTTGTACAGAACTGTGATGAGGAAATAAATTTTCGTTAATAGTATTTACGTTAGGGGATTCTGTATTTATTTCTTCTATGGTTTCTTGTGTTTGGGATTCTGTACTTTCCTTAGCTCCTATACTAATCCTAAAAGATACAGGACGCTTGATATTTTCACTCGTTTCCGTAACAGTATTGTCACGACTTCCTAAATCATGCAAAGTTGCTTCAATGCGTTTTATACCTGCTTTCATCAGATTCCCCTCAAATCTACTGTCTAGTTTTTCAGATTTAGAAATGGGTCATAAAGATTTCTATCTTTCGCCCATTGTGGCATAAAGTCAAAAATGAGTCTTGAGTGCTGAGTATTGTTAATGGTAGTTATTCAAAACATATCCGTTGTTTCAGGACAAGGGAGACAAGGGAGACAGAAGGTGTGCAGAATCTCGCTTTCTTAATTTTGTAGCTTTAGCTTCCCGTAGGGTATTTTGTAGGCTCAAGCCTTTGCTACGCTGGCGTAAGCCTACCCGTAATGGTATTTTGAATTTTGAATTGTTATTAGCATTGTTTCGCTGATGCCGGATTCACAAAGTCATGTAAATCTGCATCCCACACGCTAATGTAAATTAAATCGCAGTTCTGACGAATGATTTGACCTTTGACTGCGCCGACTGAAAAACTAAAGTCATCTTTCTGGCGTTGTTGAACTTTTTCTAATCCCTGTTGAATTTTGGCTGTAGCTTGGCCGTTTAGCATTCCGTTGAGTGTATTTTGCATCACTTGAGGATCTACAGATTGGGCAAAAGCTACTTCAGTTTGCCTGAGTTCTCCGGTTTCGCGGTCAAATAAATAACCCAAGTCCACTTGATTGGGTATTAAATTGTACACAACAGCACGGGTTTTACCCCAAGCACCTCTTAAATCTCTATTGGGTTTTCCGAGTTTGGCTTCTACGGTACTTCTGGCTGTTCCTGTGGGGAAAGCAGGGATGCTTTGTCTGGTGGTATTTTGCTTCCTTCTTTTGGGGGGTGGACTTGGGGGTAATGATTCTGTGGGTTGTGGTTCGACAACAGGATTATTATTCTCAATTGTGGGTGTTGGTATGGCTGTAACTTCAGGTGCAGGCGGAGTGTTAACTATCGTAGGAGGTATTTTAGCTTTGGGTGTAATTGGTGCAGGAATGAATGGTGCAGGAGTAGATTGGGGAATTTCTGGAGGTGGAGAGGAAGCTTCAGGGATAGGAGGGGTAGAAACTACAGTATTGGGACTGGGAGACGATGATGAGGGTATGGGATCACTAGAAATCGTGTCCGTTGGGGATGGACGAGTCAGTGTAGATAGTGCTACGCCACTAAGTAAACCGCCTATAATTAAACCGCCTAATATCCAAACAGGCTGTTGTTTTTTGGGGGAAGGAATGGGTTTGGCTATGGGTATAGCTTGAGTTTGTTGAGTTTGAGCCGTTTGGACAACAGACTGTACAGGTATATTATTCACCGCAGATAAAGCATAGAGCATTTTACTGGCAGTGGTGAAGCGATCGCTCGCCTGTGGTTTAATTGCCTGATTTAACACAGCCGCCAAATCTGGGGAAATTTGCGGCGCGTATTGTTGCCAAAGAATTTCACCTGTTTGGGGATTTGTCGGCAATGCTTCGGGACTTTTGCCAGTTAATAAATAAATCGCTGTCAAACCTAAACTGTAAATATCAGTAGCGTAAACTGGTCTACCCACCGCCTGTTCACTAGGCATATATCCTGGTGTACCTATGACCATCGAACGTGTAGGATGAGAACCCCCTACAGAACGAATTGTTTCTTTAACTGCACCAAAATCAATTAAAACTGGTTTTTGGTCAACTGCACGCAGAATAATATTATCTGGCTTAATGTCTCGATGGATAATCCCTCTGCTATGCACATAATTTAAAACTGCTAGCAGACTCAAGACAATCGCTCGGACAGTAGTTTCACTCTGACATCCTTGTGTTTCTAACAAATTCCTGAGAGTTTGACCATGAATCCATTCTTGGACTAGGTAAAACTGGCCATTCTCTAAAAAATAAGCATAGAGTTTAGGGATTTGGTCACTGTGTTCACCTAAATATTCTAAAGTCGCCGCTTCCCTCTCAAATCGCTGTTGCGTTATTTGGTAGGCTTGAGTATCGTTAGTAATGGGTTTGAGTTGCTTAATTACGCAACGACGACGAGAAGGCATATGAGTATCTTCTGCCAACAAGGTTTCCCCAAACCCACCAGCACCGAGTACCTGAATAACTTGATAGCGATTGTTTAGCAGAATGGATGTCACTTCAATTCGCTCCGAATTCAAAATAGCCTACGGGAAGGCTTGTATCTACAAAAATTTCAAATAAATAACAATAACCTCTTAAATCTGTTTATGTGCTTCTTTCCTTTGGGTTTTTACTCATGCAGGTTACATATATTAGCTATTTTTCAATGTACATCACATACTCTGACGAATGAACAATGGATTTAGATTCTGTTTATTCATAAGTTCTGAGAATGTTATGACATTACACCTTGATCACCCACACCCTAAATTAAATCCGTTTTTCTGGACACAGTGTAAAGAATAACATCGGTAATACAGGGTAAACAGTTAAATGTTTGTAGTGAGAACTTTAGTTCTCAAATAAGGACTAAAGTCCTTACTACAAACTCCATCCTAGTTTTGAGAACAAATACGCTTGAATAACATATAGAAAAACATGAATTTTTTATTAAGATAAATCGTAGATTAAGTAGTTATTAAAATTGCCAGTCAATACTAAAAATGTGTTGGCAAGGATGGCATTGGCTTTCACATACTAATCTTTAAAAATAATTGCATTGTTCGGAAAATCATCAACAACAGTATTAAATAGACTTATGTCCATAGTTAAATTACGTGTTAAAACAGGACATATATTTCCTGTGGGATGCTGAAATCACTATCAGAATGAGTTCCCACCCATTATTTTGCTGCAACATCATGAGGGGGAAATCATGACGATCGCCACTAAACCAAACATTAATCAGCGATTGATTGAAGAATCAAAAATCGTCCCTGGAATTGACTATCATGTAGTACATAAAATTCCCGGTAGAATTAGATTTCGCATCCCTCTTTTAGCCCATGATCCTGATTACACTCAAACTCTCAGGGAGTTACTAAAATCTGATAGTCGAGTTTTAGAATTTCGCATTAATATTTGGGCGAGTTCTATTGCCATTAGCTACCAATTAGCTGATAGCAAACATGATTTATTGCCCAATTACTTAATAGATTTGCTACAAGAAGCCCAAATTCGCAAAACTCACAAGCCACAAGAAACAGTCTTAGATAGTGATGAGGCTGGGGTGAAGTTACCGGCTTTAGCTACAGTTTTAGCTTTACTGGGGTTGGGGTTCCCAATTCCTAGAGTCATCATTGGCACAACTGTAGCACTAGCGGCTTTACCCATTGCCAAACGTGCCTATACCAGTATTACCCAAAGCCGAAAATTAAATATAGATTGTCTGGATTTGCTGGCGATCGCCTTAACTTCTGCCCAAGGAAATCTCCTTACTCCCGCTTTGGTGATGACACTCCACGAAATTGGTGATTTAATCCGCGATCGCACCGCCAGAGTTACCGAACATCACGCCGCCGATTTACTCGATTCTCTGGGACATTACGCTTGGGTTGTCCAACCAGACGGAGAAAGAAAACATATCCTCGCCACCCAAGTCCAACCACAAGACACCGTAATTGTCTATCCAGGCGAACAAATCCCCGTCGATGGGCAAATCTTGCGTGGTCAAGCCTTAATTGACCAGCAAAAATTGACAGGGGAATCCATGCCCGTTTTGCGTCAAGTTGGGCAGACTGTTTACGCTTCCACCTTGGTACGAGAAGGTGAAATTTACATCCAAACGGAACGGGTAGGCAGTGCCACCCGTGCTGGTGCCAGTATAGAATTAGTCCAACAAGCCCCCGTACATGATACCCGCATGGGTAACTATGCAGCTGCGATCGCTGACAAAGCGGTACTACCAGCCTTAATTTTTGCTGGACTAGTATTAGCCGCTACTCGTAACCCAGCGAGAGCAGCATCTATCCTCACCTTAGATTTTGTGACGGGGATTCGTGTTTCCCTCCCTACAAGCTTCCTAGCCGCCTTACACCACGCCACCAGACACGGTGTACTTATCCGTAGTGGTCGCGCTTTAGAAAAATTGGCACAGGTGGACACATTAGTTTTTGATAAAACAGGCACTCTCACCAAGGGTGATATTGAAGTCATGGAAGTGGAAACTGTCAATGGCAGAATGTCTAGCCAAAGACTCTTAAGCCTAGCCGCCGCCGCCGAACAACGCCTGACTCACCCAGTCGCCCAAGCTGTAGTCCGCTATGCTGAAAAACAGGGGATTGAGATTCTCCCCCGCCAAGAATTTACCTATGAAATTGGTTTAGGAGTCCGTGCCGAAATTGACGGAGAACAAGTGATTGTAGGTAGCGATCGCTTTTTGCGTCAGTGTGGCGTTCCCCTTGATTGTCTCTATGAACCCCATCACTGCAACCATGTAGATTGTCCCGATCACCTCAATTGCCGCATTTCCGCCCATGATTCCTTACTGTATATCAGCGTCAATCAGGAATTTCAAGGCGTGATTTATTACACAGACCCCCTGCGCCCAGAAAGTGCCAGCATCATCGAGAAATTACAAACAGAATACGGCATGGAAGTACATCTATTGACAGGGGATAATCACCAACGGGCTGTAGCTGTAGCAGAAGAACTAAATTTACCTCTGTCCCAAGTCCACGCGGAAGCTTTCCCCGAACAAAAAGCCGAAATCATCCAAAAATTACATAATTCTGGCAAAACCGTCGCCTTTACTGGTGATGGCTTAAATGATTCCATTGCCCTCGCCTATGCAGATGTATCCATTTCCTTTGGTGGCGGTTCCGAAGTCGCTAGAGAAACAGCCGATATCGTCCTGATGGATGATAACCTCAGCAGCTTTTTAGATGCGATCGCGATCGCCCACCAAACCCAAGCCATAATTAAACAAAACATCAGCCTAGCCGTAGTCCCCAACCTAGCCGCTTTAGGACTAGCCACCACCGTAGGACTACATCCCCTAGCAGCCACAGTAGTGCATAATGGTTCAGCCATTGCTGCCGGTTTAAATGGGTTACGTCCCCTGATGCACCAAGATCCGCCGAGGTAGAAAGGCAGGGGGCAGGGGGCAGGGGAGGCAGGGGAGGCAGGGGAAGAAAACTTCCCAATGCCCAATGCCCAATGCCCAATGCCCAATGCCCAATGCCCAATGCCCAATGCCCAATGCCCAATCTCATTGCTGAATAATTCTTTTCGCCCACTCTATCGCCTCTTGCTGAGTAGAAATCTTCCCTTCAGCTTGTGCCACAGCTATTTCCTTCAGCAGTTCTCCTACCAGTGGCGATGCGGGAATATTTAGTGCTATCATTAGATTTTTACCACTTACTAGCTGAGTGGGATGAGCGACCAGATCATCAGGGTTAAGGTAGCGGCTGATCAATGGTGCGTATACCTGCAATGGATGAGTGCCAGACATCGGCTCTACCAGATTATCGTCCACTAAGGCTAACAAAATTGTAGCCGTAAATACAATTCCTGCTTCTTGGAAGAGAAAATACTGTTCTCGCACGGAATCAGCAAATTTTAGCTGAGGGAACAATTTCAAGGCAGTGGCAACAGCGCGAACTTCTGCGCGGCTATAGGTAAGTTCCTGTAGTTCTAATTCGGCTATGGCTGGTTGTTGATGTACAAGACAAGCGAGTTTAGCAACACCTAGCCATGTAGTTTTGACGGTATCACGCACGTAATTTTGCAGTTCTACACCTAGTTGTGGCCAATGTTCTGCTAATTCCGTCGCCACAGCATCAACGGCTGCGAGTTTGGTAAAGCTGTAGTGATTTGCATTTTTAAAGAACGGTGCAAGTAACCCATCTTCCCCAGCTTTGGTTATCCAAGGTGTTCCTTGAGGACTGGCTAACAAATAACCAATTTCTACGCGGACTCGTTCAGCAGCAACTTGGGATATATGCGATGCTAAATTGCGGATAGTATTTTGGGTATTGGTTTCAATCGTAAAGCCTAGTTGAGCCGCTTGGCGATAAGCACGTAACAGGCGCAAAGGATCATCTATTAAATTACGGGGTGATATCATCCGCATCAGACCCAACTTGATATCATTACAACCCCCTAAAGGGTCAATGATAGATTGGGTATGGGGATTATAGGCGATCGCATTTACAGTAAAATCTCTCCTGTGTAAGTCAGCGTCTAAACTTTCGCCTTCTTGTTGGGCAAAATCAGCCGTCGCATTCGGAAATACCACCCGCGCAATTTGCCGTTCTGAGTCTAGTAACACAAACCCAGCTTGGTAACGACGAGCGATCGCTCTAGCTACCTTCACCGCATCCGATGGGATAATAAAGTCAAGATCCCAATACTCCCGACTCCTCCCCAAAAGCGCATCCCGCACCGCACCACCCACCATGTAAGCTGGTTGTGGTAAGCATTCCAGACTAAAAGGCCAATTTTCAGGAGCTAGACGCAAAAATACATCAGAAGACATTGTAATAAAAATCAACCCAACAACTGGTGAATAAAGCTTGGGCTTAAGCTAGATTAACAATAATCAAGGCCTTCTGGAGTTGGTTCTATTATGTGTATTTGCGTAAACTGCCACTATGTAGATCGCTGTGTGACCTATCACGCCGTCGAAACGCAGCACCAACAGCCCCATTTAACAGAAAATCCCACTTTTGATCCCAACGAACCATCTATTAACGTTAACATTCGTACGAAAGAAGATGTGATTGAAATGGAATGGGATGTAGTCGGTTGTCTCAGCTTTAAGCAAGAAACAGGTAAATGGTCAAAATTACGTCCAGGCGAATTAGTCCCGACTTGATGCAAAAAGTAAAATTTGATCACACCAAAATCGGAAAAGTACACTAAATTACTTTTCCGATTTACGGCATAATATTTATAAGTTACGTCTGATGTGAATTAGGAAAACCTTCTACAATGCTTGGAGCTAATGAGACTCGGTAGGGGCGGGTTCAGCGAGATCATCGTTCATTGTTCATGATCTTTGATTAACCCGCCCCTACAAATGTCTACAGAATTACCCGATTTTAATTCACATTAGACGTAAGCTATCAATTAACACCATTTCCCATAGCCATAGCCATAATCATAACCATACCCTCCTGAATACCCGCTTCTAGGAAAAGAATTGTAGGAATATTGGGAATAGGAATTACTGTAAGAACCAAATCCCCAGAAGCCACTATAACCACTGCCTCTGATAAATTCTATTGTCTGATGAGTTAATTCATTTAGAAAACTTTCAGCGTCTTGAAATAAATCACGACCTGTAGAATAAATTTCATCAATTGTGATATTAGCCATTTAATTTGCTCCTAAGTAATGTTTGACAACAAAATTAGTTAGACATAATTGAATGTCGAGGGTAATTGCATCAATATCTGGCAATGGCTGAATGAAATGTATATAAATGATGGTAGGTGCGAATCAATCCATTAAAAATCAATTTGTGCAGACATTTTTCCAGTTGATAAGTGTTTGAGCAATATATGTGATATTTTTTCTAACCTAATTCTGATTTTATCTAATGAATCTAATATCAAAAATCAAATAATCAGACGAAAACCTCTAACTTAAGTCTTGAGGTTATAGATAGGAAGAAACAAATCAACTTAACTAAGTAAAACAAGGTAAATCATTAGAAGTTTGTAGAGATAACTTTAGTTCTCTCTACGAGAAGCTTCACGAACAAAACAGGACTAAAGTCCTTACTACGAACTGAATCTTAATACTTATAAAATAGTTGGGTTTTTCGAGCCGTTCTAACTTGAAAAAGGGGTGTAGGTGTGGAAGGGAAAGACTTTTTCAGTTTTTTTGTGGACGCAGTTCATGACGGCTACTTACTTTATAAATAATCTCTAAACTGTATTACACTAAAGTTCGGATTAATAACTAATTAAAATAAAAAAAGAATCCCTCTATCTTAATATAGAGAGATTCTTGTAGATTAAAATCGTAGTTAGCACAGGTCAGCAAAAAAATTTCTCATTTTTTAAACTGAGAAATTTTCTACCTAATTAATTACCATTTATCTGCTTGGTCGAGGACGTAAGCTGCTACATCTTCAATTTGAGAATCGTTTAAACGACCTTTAAAAGCAGGCATAGCATTTTTACCATTTGTAACTTGAGTGATAATAGCCTCTGCTGAGTACATACCGTACTCTTCCAAGGCATCTTTCTTCAGGGTTTTGTTAGCTTGCACTAAATTTTTACCACCTGTATGACAAGCCGCACAGTTAGCATTAAAGATTGTTGCTCCATTTGCGCTGTCAGCAGCCAAGGCGGAATTACTGAAGGCAAAAGTGAAGATGGCAATGCCTACCAGTAGAATTGAAAAGATTTTCTTCATTTTGTGTTCTCTCTGCAACAAAGGCTCATTCAGCCCAATATCTTCCTTTACAATTGTCAGGGGACTAAATTCCTTGAGTCAAACGACAGGCTGTCAAACTTCATGATTCTTTAGCTGCTAACTGGCCAATTGCCTCTTCTGTCACTCTACAAATGCGCCAGTCATCTAAAATCGACGCGCCCATACTGCGATAAAATGCCTGCGCTGACTCATTCCAGTCGAGAACAGTCCACTCTAACCGCCCACATTCCCTTTCAACGGCAATTTGAGCAAGTTTAATGAGGAGTGCTTTACCGATACCTTGCCGTCGATACTCCGGTAAAACAAATAAATCTTCGAGATAAATCCCAGGTTTGGTGAGGAAGGTTGAGTAATTATGGAAAAATAAGGCAAAACCCACAGCTTTACCTGAATATTCTGCCAATAAAGCCTCTACATATTTTTTTGAGCCAAATAAATGCTCATGTAAAGCCAAAGCGTTGCCGGTGACAGCATGAGAGAGTTTTTCATACTCTGCCAACCCCTGAATTAACTCAAATAGAGCTTTGCTATCATCAGGTTCAGCACAACGCACGATGAGATTGTTAGTCATTAGTCTATAGTCAACAGTCCATAGTCATTAGTTCATAGTTATTAGTCCATAGTCAATAGCTTTGCTTTTCTCCTCTGCACCCTGCACCCTGCACCCTGCCCTCAAATCAACCACCCTTTGAGCCGTTTCGCTATATGGGGACGGCGTAGTTTTCGCATGGCTTTACTTTGAATTTGTCTGACTCGTTCACGGGAGAGATTAAACATATTACCCACTTCTTCTAGGGTGCAGGGTTCGCTGGTTGTCAAGCCATAGCGCAGTGAAATTACGTCTTTTTCCCGTGGGGTGAGGACATCGCCTAAAACTTCCCAAATTTCCTGACGCATCATGTTTTCGTTCATTTTGGCTTCAGGAGATAGGTTATCTTCATCTTCTAATAAATCCATCAGTTCGGTATCTTCTTCTTTACCGACGCGGTGGTTAAGAGATAGGGCTTGTCTTCTGAGTTGTTGCAGTTGGCGCAGTTGCTGTACGCTAACTTCTAAAGCTTCCGCCATTTCTGCTTCTGAGGGGTTGCGACGGAGTTTTTGTTTGAGTTCTCTTTGGGCTTTTTTGAGTTTGTTAAGTTTTTCGACAATGTGAATGGGTAGGCGGATGGTTCTGGCATCATTGGCGATCGCCCTAGTAATTGCCTGTCTAATCCACCAATAAGCGTAGGTAGAGAACTTATATCCTTTATCGGGATCAAATTTTTCTGTGGCGCGGTTTAAACCCATAGCCCCTTCCTGAATTAAATCCAGAAAAGGCACTCCGCGATTTAAATATCTTTTGGCAATTGACACTACTAGTCTCAAGTTAGAGCGAATCATTTTGCGCTTGGCTACTCTACCTTGATATAAGCGATTTTCTAGTTGCTTTTCTGTAACTTCTAAGCGCGCTGCGATTTGAGCTTTAGTTGGTTGCTTTCCGAGTTCTGCTTGCAAAGCCTCTTGTAAATCTTTGACATCTTCTAAAAATCTGACGCGTTTTGCTAACTCTACCTCTTCATCAGGTTTGAGTAGTGGATAGCGTGCCATTTCCTTAAAAAATGCCCCAACAGCATCATCATGCTCGGTTTTATTATACCCAGAAGGACGAGCCGCAGCCATTTGATCCCCATCACGTTCATCTGTTTCTAAATGATCTACATGGGGTGCTTCTTCTTCAATCACTATTTCTAAACTGTCGAAAGATTCTTCTTCATGTTCAAGTATTTCCATCGTTCCCAATTCAGCAATATTCATATTTTCCTGGATGGATTTTTGCTTGGTTTGGTACATAATTTAATGGCATCTGTTCGCTACTAATAATTGACAGCTTCCCTAAGCAAGAATGCACCTGTTCAATTTGTTTGCATTAACTTATAGAAGTTGAAATTGATTTTTGTTTGACAATTATTACTTGCCAATAACTTAAACTTCTCTACAATATTGGTTTTGGCACCCAAATTTTATTTTTCCAGTCACAAGAGATATTATGTTTATTGTTTGGCTAATTCTTAAATCTGTCAAATCCTTTCTATTTTTTCATACTCAACACGTAGATCAAATATGGTGGCATCTCTCAGAATCTAAAACCAGACAGGTGGTTTTGTAAATTTTTGAGTTAATTGGTTGAGATTTGTGAAAGGAATTTGTCTATTTATCGGACTGGGGTGATCAAGTGTTTATAAAAATTATTAATGTTAATAATCAGGCAATTTACTGTTCCAAAAAAAATGTTTGTATAAAAGCATCTCATATACATAAAGGATTGAATATCTATCAAGAGAGTGAAAAAGCCTATACCCTATTTAGTAAATGGATAACCGCTTTCAGAAAACTTCAGGAAGATAGTTTGATTTGTGATGGTAGACTCAAATATTTATTGCACGTATGGGTGAAATCAATTTGTCTAGTGGATTACATAAGAGGAAACTTATCAAGTATTATAAGTGATAAAAGTATTGTGAAATACAATTTACTTCCACAGGAGGAAAATTTTTAAATTTAGAAATTTTGGCAGATTTTGCCGACTAAGTTTAGATGCAGCAGTATATTTATCTTGAGAATTGAGTTGCTATGTATATTACTAACGTGAAATCACAGAATTTAGTGGTTAATGAGGATACAGAAATTTATAAATCATTGCCAAATGGGAATTGCTACGTTGAAGTATTGGTAGACTTTCCAGGCAATTCAGGATTGTTTACTTACCGTTTACCACCACAATTAGAAATACAACCAGGAGACATATTAAGTGTGCCTTTTGGCGCACAACAAGTAGGAGGAATAGCTGTAAGACTGTTGAGTCAGCCCAGCATTGACTTACCACCAGAGAAAATTCGAGAAGTAGAAGATGTAGTCAGTTCTGGTTTTTTTAGTAGTGCTTATTGGGAATTGTTAAATAGAGTTGCATCATATTACTATACGCCTCTCATACAAGTGATACGTGTAGCTTTACCACCAGGATTATTGGGGCGATCGCAACGTCGTATCCGGTTAATCATGACCCAAAAAGAGTTATCAACCGTAACCACTTTTTTAAGTCCGACAGCACAGCAAATTCTGCATCTTTTGCAAAATCAAACAGCAGGGGACTATAGTTTCGCGTATTTACAACAAAAAGTCAAATCTGCTTATCGGGGAGTGCGGGAGTTATTGCGAATGGGCTTAGTAGAAAGTTACTTAGAACCGCCCCGCACCACAAAACCAAAAAGACAAAAAGCAGTCATATTAATAGATGCCATAGAGAGAGATCTAACCACACGCCAAAGAGAAATTTTAGAAGTATTACGCAGGCGTGGTGGTGAATTATGGCAAAGTGAATTACTGCAAATAACTAACGCCAGTGCTTCTATTCTTAAGACAATCGAACAGAAAGGTTACATAGCCATAGAAGAACGAGAAATATTACGCACAGAACAAGGTCAAGCCATAGGTTTAGATCAACCGAAATTATTAAATTCAGCCCAAGCTTATGCTTTAGAAACTATTCAAAAGTTAGATGGATTCCATCAAATATTGTTGCATGGCATTACAGGTTCAGGAAAAACAGAAGTATATTTACAAGCGATCGCTCCCATCATTGCCCAAGGTAAATCAGCCTTAGTTTTAGTCCCAGAAATTGGACTCACACCCCAACTCACAGATAGATTTCGCGCCCGCTTCGGCAATAAAATCAGCGTCTATCACAGCGCACTATCCGAAGGCGAACGTTACGACACCTGGCGACAAATGCTCACAGGCGATCCCCAAATCATCATCGGCACACGCAGTGCCATCTTCGCCCCCTTACCCAACATAGGGTTAATCATCCTCGACGAAGAACACGACTCCAGCTTTAAACAAGACACCCCCATTCCCACCTACCACGCCCGCACAGTCGCCCAGTGGCGCGCCGAATTAGAAAGCTGTCCCCTACTTCTGGGTTCCGCGACACCCTCTTTGGAGAGTTGGGTGAATGTGGCAGGGCAAGAGGTAGAGGGCAGGGGGCAGGGGGCAGGGGGCAGACAAGAGGTAGAGGGCAGGGGGCAGGGGGCAGGGGGAGAGTTTTTCTCCACTGCCCAATGCCCAATGCCCAATGCCCAGTCCCCAGCCCCCAGTCCCCAGTCCCTAGTCCCCACTCACTACCTCTCCCTCCCCGAACGCATTAATTCCCGCCCCTTACCACCGATAGAAATTGTGGATATGCGGCAAGAACTGCAAGACGGGAATCGGTCTATATTTAGTAGATCACTGCAACAAGCTTTAATACAACTGCAAGAGAAAAAACAACAGGGGATTTTATTTATCCATCGTCGGGGACACAGCACCTTTGTCTCTTGTCGTAGCTGTGGTTATGTCTTGGAATGTCCTCACTGTGATGTTTCCTTGTCTTATCATCAAACCGAAGTCGGCGCGCCCCAACTACTGCGCTGTCATTATTGTAATTATGTGCGATCGCATCCCCAAAACTGCCCTGAATGTATGTCCCCTTACCTCAAATTTTTTGGTAGCGGGACTCAGCGAGTCGCCCAAGAATTAAGCCGACAGTTCCCAGAATTAACCTATATCCGCTTTGATAGCGATACCACCCGCAACAAAGGCGCGCATCGTACCTTACTCACTAAATTTGCTAACGGCGAAGCAAATTTATTAGTAGGTACACAAATGCTTACCAAAGGGTTAGACTTACCCCAAGTCACACTCGTGGGAGTAGTGGCGGCTGACGGCTTACTGCATTTGTCAGATTATCGCGCCAATGAACGCGCCTTTCAAACCCTCACCCAAGTAGCCGGACGTGCAGGCAGAGGTGACGATCCTGGTAGAGTCATTATGCAAACTTATACCCCAGAACATCCTGTTATCGAAGCAGTGAGAAATCACGATTATCACTCCTTCGTACAGACTGAATTAGAACAAAGACAAGCCCTCAATTATCCGCCCACAGGCAGGTTAATTTTATTACGCTTGAGTAGCCTTGACCCCATCCAAGTACAAAATACAGCCCAAATTATTGCTACAGCTTTAAGTACCAATGAGGAATTTGAAATATTAGGGCCAGCACCAGCTAGTGTGATGCGAGTCGCCAACCGTTACCGATGGCAGATATTGCTGAAATTTGACCCCCAAACCCTGCCACAATTACCAGACTGGGATGCAGTGCGATCGCTCTGTTGTGATAGCGTTAGCTTGACGATAGATGTTGATCCCCTAAATATCATGTAATTGGGCATTGGGAATTGGGCATGGGGCATGGGGCATTTCATTTTGAATTTTGAATTTTGAATTTTGAATTGATTACCCTACCCTACAATTTAATTGTTCTTGATGCAAACTTTACACATCAGGTAGAAAATTATCAAGACAGCCAACCGTAAATACAGCTAAATGAACTAGTACCAATTGACATCAATAGACAGAAAGCTTACAAAATAAGCGTTCTTTCTTTTTACCTTTACCTTTTGACTTTTGCCTTCTTTGTTAGTGGTGTGAAAGATTGCCAAATTGCTCACACCACCGTCAATAGGTAAGTTATTTTTTATCTTTAAGAATTAACTGTAGGACTTATACATGAAAACGAAAAATCAAAGCTTTGGTTCAGACGTATCAATATCCCAGGATGTAGATTAAAACCCCTATACCCCTACACCCTTACACCCCTAAACCCTAGTCCTGAATTGAACAGTAGTAGCCGAAAATTGAGTACAAAATAAATGGGACAAAGTTTATTACAAATTGGCTTAACGCTATGTATTGTGATAGCAATCACACCCCTTTTAGGAAGATACATAGCTCGTGTGTTCCTTGGTGAAAGGACATTATTAGATAGGTTAATGAATCCGATAGAACGCAGTTTCTACGTGATTACAGGTATTCGCCCAAAAGATGAAATGACTGGTTGGCAGTACGCTAGAGCCATTCTCTACACTAACCTGTGCATGGGTATTTTCGTATACTTACTTATATATTATCAAAGATTATTACCTTGGAATCCCAACGGCTTTGCTGCGCCCAATTGGAATATTTTACTACATACAGTAGTTTCATTTGTCACTAATACTGACCAGCAACACTATACACCAGAAACAACCCTGAGTTACTTTTCCCAAGTGGCTGCTTTAGGATTTTTGATGTTTACCTCAGCAGGTACAGGAATAGCGGTGAGTATCGCTTTCATTCGGGGACTCACGGGTAAAACATTAGGGAACTTTTACGTTGATCTCATCCGTGCCATTACCAGAATATTATTGCCCCTTTCAGTGATTGGTGCGATCGCCCTAGTACGCTCAGGTGTACCACAAACATTAGCTCCACCTGTAACCGTCACCACCCTAGAAGGGGGAACGCAATACATCGCCAGAGGCCCTGTAGCTTCCTGGGAAATGATCAAAATGTTGGGTGAAAACGGTGGTGGTTTCTTTACTGCTAACTCCGCCCATCCCTTTGAAAATCCCAACGGAGCCTCAAACTTTATCGAACTCATCGCTATGCTGGCGATCCCCGCCGCCATGATTTATGCCTATGGCATATTTGCCAAAAACATGAAACAGGCTTGGCTACTGTTTTGGATGATATTTGTCGTGTTTGTCATCTTGATTTGGGTAGCCGTCGGTGGGGAACTACAAGGAAATCCCCTAGTGAACAACGCCTTGGGTGTAGAACAACCCAACTTAGAAGGAAAAGAAGTCAGATTTGGTGCAGCACAAACAGCCCTATGGGCAGTCACAACCACCACCACCATGACAGGTGCAGTCAACGGGATGCACGATTCTCTCATGCCATCAGGAATATTAGTGACATTATTTAGCTTATTCCTGCAAATTATCTGGGGTGGACAAGGCACAGGTACAACCTATCTCTTTATTTATCTCATTCTCACAGTCTTTTTAACTGGCTTAATGGTGGGACGTACCCCAGAAATTTTTGGGCGCAAAATCGAAAAACGCGAAATTGTCCTCGCCAGCGTCATTTTACTGATTCACCCCATCTTAGTCCTAATTCCCAGTGCGATCGCCCTCGCCTATCCCTTCACCCTCTCCGGCATCACCAACACCGGCTTTCATGGCATTTCCCAAGTAGTTTACGAATACGCCTCAGCCAGTGCTAACAACGGTTCTGGTTTAGAAGGACTCACCGATAACACCCTATGGTGGAACTTAACCACCAGCGTCAGCATTGTCGCCGGCAGATATATTCCCATAGTTGCCGTCTTACTATTAGCCGATAGTATGTCTCGCAAACAAACAGTACCCGAAACCCCTGGCACACTCAAAACAGACTCCTTAATATTTACAACAGTTACAGCCGGCATCGTCTTGATTTTAGGAGTGTTAACATTCTTCCCAGTCTTAGCACTAGGCCCCATCGCCGAAGGCATTAAACTTGCATCCGGCAGTTAAAAGACAGGCAGGGGGGCAGGGGAGCAGGGAGAAATGGGGACATTTTTCTCCCCCTTGCACCCTGCACCCTGCACCAATTCCTCTTGAATCCCCAATCCCCAATCCCTGATATGATTCCAGCTGCACCTACCCCTAAAACTAAATCTCGTCGTCAAGCCCGCAAGAAAGGCAAAGTTAAAACTAGAGGGATTTACCTTAGAGCCATTGCGGATGCTTTTATTAAGCTCAATCCCAAATCCGCTATCCGAAATCCGGTGATGTTTTTGGTTTGGGTGGGAACCCTCATCACCTTGGCTAGCACCATTGATCCCAATCTATTCGGACAAACCCAACTACAAAACCCCCAACTCTTTAACGGCATCTTAACAGGGATCTTATTCTTTACAGTTTGGTTTGCTAACTTCGCTGAAGCCATAGCGGAAGGGCGTGGGAAAGCTCAAGCTGATGCTTTGCGCTCCACAAAATCCGAAACCCCAGCCAAAAAACTCTCCCCCGATGGCACAATTAGCGAAGTTCCATCTACTAGCCTCAGACAAGGTGACACGATTTATCTAGTGGCTGGGGATATCATTCCCGTCGATGGGGAAGTAATGATGGGGGTGGCTTCTGTAGATGAGTCTGCCATTACTGGGGAATCTGCACCAGTCCTCAAAGAATCCGGCTCAGATATCGCCAGTTCCGTAACTGGGGGGACTCGTATCCTTTCTGATGAATTAATTGTCCGCGTTACTGCCGACCCAGGTAAAGGCTTTATTGACCGCATGATAGCCTTAGTAGAAGGGGCAGAACGCAGCAAAACTCCCAATGAAATCGCTCTGACAGTATTACTAGCTGTTTTGAGTTTGGTGTTTTTATTCGTCATTGCTACCTTACCCGCCTTTGCTTACTATGCCGATAGTCCCGTGAGTGTGCCGATTTTAGTCGCCTTATTTGTCGCTTTAATTCCTACTACCATTGGTGGTTTACTCAGTGCCATTGGGATTGCGGGGATGGATAGAGTCGCCCAATTTAATGTCATCGCCACATCAGGTAAAGCTGTGGAAGCTTGCGGTGATATTAATACCCTAGTCCTTGATAAAACCGGCACAATTACTTTAGGAAATCGCTTAGCAGAAGAGTTTATCCCTATTAACGGTCACACAATGGAGGAAATAGCTAGTGTCGCCTGGGTAACTAGCGTTTTTGATGACACCCCCGAAGGTAAATCTATTGTTCGCCTAGCTGAAAAATTGGGTGTAAGATTTGACTTCGACTTCAACCAAGCCCAAGGAGTAGAATTTTCTGCGAAAACCCGCATGAGTGGAACAAACTTACCAGGGGGAAGAGAAGCGCGTAAAGGTGCAGTAGGAGCGATTAAAGGCTTTGTCCGTTCTCGCAACGGTCAAATTTCCCCAGAACTAGATACTGCTTATGAAAGAGTTTCCCAGCAGGGAGGGACACCTTTAGCAGTGTGCTTAGATGGTGAAATTTATGGCGTGGTCTATCTCAAAGATATTGTAAAACCAGGTATCCGCGATCGCTTCGACCAGTTACGCCGTATGGGTGTGCGTACAATCATGCTCACAGGCGATAACCACATTACCGCCTCCGTCATCGCCCAAGAAGCAGGGGTGGATGAATATATTGCCGAAGCCACACCAGAAGATAAAATCAACGTTATTCAACGAGAACAAGCCAAAGGTAAACTCGTCGCCATGACAGGGGACGGTACAAATGACGCACCAGCCCTAGCTCAAGCTAATGTCGGTGTAGCTATGAATACAGGTACACAAGCCGCCAAAGAAGCTGCCAACATGGTAGATTTGGACTCCGACCCCACCAAATTAATTGATATCGTCAGTATTGGTAAACAATTGCTCATTACACGGGGAGCATTAACCACCTTTTCCATTGCCAATGATATTGCTAAATACTTTGCCATTCTCCCTGTCATCTTTGCGGGAGCTAATTTGCAAAGTTTGAATGTGATGAATTTAACTAGCACCAAATCAGCTATCCTATCAGCCCTAATTTATAACGCCTTGATCATTCCTGCTTTAATTCCCTTAGCTCTAACAGGTGTCAAATTTAGACCTTTGACAGCTAATCAGCTATTGCAACGCAATATATTAATTTATGGCTTAGGTGGAGTGATTGCTCCATTTATCGCCATTAAACTCCTAGATATAGTGATTACTTTAGTAGGGCTAGCTTAAGAAGGCAACATTCAAACTTCACAAGGTAAAAGAAAAAATAATTTTTATTTGGTTAGGCGGTTATACACCTAGAAAGTATGAATAAGAAAATTAACTATAACAAAAGTGAATCTTTGCCCTGAGAATTCAGCAGTAATGACAGCATCTTAGATTAATATCCCCATCCCTAATCCCCAATCCCTATATATGCCTTTTATTCGAGAAATCATCAAAATAATTCGGATTACCCTGGTTCTGTGGTTAGTCACAGGTATTATTTATCCCCTCGCTATTTTAGTTATTGGTCAAGGTTTATTTCCCTTTCAAGCTAACGGTAGCATCAGACAAAATCTTGAGGCTCAAGCTATCGGCTCAGAATTAATCGGTCAGGTATTTGCTTCAGACAAATACTTTCACGGTCGTCCTAGTGCAGTCAGATACTCTCAAGGACGAAGAGCCAAGCCAACGGGTATCTCTGGTGCTAGCAATCTCGCCCCAGGAAATCCAGAATTAGTCAACCGCATCGTCGAAAGAGCTAACGAACTCCGAGACGAAAATATTCAACCAATAGCTGATTTAATTTATACCTCCGGCTCTGGATTAGATCCTCATATTTCGATTAATGCTGCTAGACAACAAGTAGAAAGAGTAGCTCGCGCCCGTGATATTCAAGAAGATGAGATCCTACCTTTGATTAATCAATATACTGAAGGCAGATTTTTAGGAATTTTTGGTGAACCGGGAGTTAATATTTTAAGGTTGAATTATAACCTTGACCTACAAGATATTACCCGCCAAAAGAAACAATAATTAGGGACTTCCAGAAAATAAATTATCCAATTTCTCTGTTTCAAAACAACAATCTTTCCCCCTGCATCCTGCCCCCTGCCCCCTTGCCTTCAAAGTGATAGTATATTTTTTAATTGGAAGTCCCTTATTAGTCCACCACACAAATTATGACAAGTCATAGATCCCCGACTTGTTTAAAAAAGTCGGGGATCTGAACACCCGCAACCCGTCAAAATCAATCGGGTGGAATATTAGGACAGGGTATATGGGGTGCATGGGAAGAAAAACCAATCCCCAGTCCCCAATACCTACCCGTAAAAATAAAAATTATCTCCAGATACATAAACAGTATCATGGAGAGATAAATAATTATTTTGAATTAACGAATCTCTCAGTCAAAATTTAAACCTCATCTTACCCAGTTCAGACGCAGATTATTTAGCGTCTTGCAACTTCTGCTTACGACGTTGGTTCACAAACATACCACCAACAGCCAGCATTCCCAAGATCATGCCGGGTTCAGGAGTAGTTTTAGGATCAAAGCCTTTAAATCTACCAGTTCCAGCGTTGAAAGAGTGGTTATCACTTTCAAAACCACCGCCACCTAGTTGGGTGATTACAATCTTGTTGAAGTTATCTAGTAAGCTATCAGAGTAGAAGTGAAGATAACCATTTCCTTCACCTCCATGTTGAGAGGCTCTAATAGGTGCAACGGGATTAACATCTTCGGTGGTGAATGATTTAATCAATGTGTTGTCTTTGTAGAAAGAGAAGACGTTACCTGGGCTAATTGCACCCCAGTCAATACCGAAATAATTGAGAGTGCTGGCAAGATTAATAGTAACTGCATTACCTTGGAAAACTGCTAAATACTTAGAAGTATTGACTTCACCTGCTGCGCCTGCTGGGGCCCAGGTATCAGAGCGAACGCTGCTGCTACCATCATTTTTTTGAAATGAGTATTGAGCAAAACCAGTAGTAGGTGCTACACCGTTGTTAAAATCAATAGTGGTGACATTGGGATCTTGCCAGAATTCAGAATAAGCTCCTTGATTAGTTACACCGTTGGGGCCGTTAACACCTGTGGTAATCTTGAAGCTAATAGCTTGAGCAGAACCAGCGTAAGCAATAGAAGCGATCGCAGAAGCGGAAAGAGCAGCGAAACAAGCGAGTTTTTTGAAGAACATTTACTTTGCTTTCCATCACTGATGTTTGTTAAGTCAATCTTGTAACTAAAACTCAGCAAAACACAGGATGCAATTACTAGATTTTCTGCAATTTATCAAACCCCTATTTATGTAATTTATTATACTTAATATCGAAAAAGAGAATAGTGCTATTACTTAACATAAATATGAAATTTATCTTCATTCTGGAGACAATTGTAAAGTCCCGATGAAATCCCCAGTAGTGGTTAAAGTATTGTGTTTTAGATAGCAATAAAATGAAGAACAAATAAAAATTCTTGCCTATTTGCCTTTTGACATGGGCAATGGCATCAACTAAACTACTACACGATGGCACAGGGTAACTTGTTCAATCAGCACCGAGTCCACAGTCTCAGTATTTTATCTTGTGGTTCTTTATGGAAACTACTGCACCTCAGCGCGTGATTGGTCTCATCAGTGGTACATCTGTAGATGGTATAGATGCCGCTTTAGTCGAAATTTCTGGTACAGATTTAGATTTGCAAGTTGAGTTACTAGCAGGAGAAACCTATCCCTATCCCAGAGAACTGAGAGAGAAAATATTGGCAGTTTGTGCCGGTGCAGCTATTTCAATGGCAGAATTAGCAGAGTTAGATGATGCGATCGCTAAAAATTTTGCCCAAGCAGCCCAAAATATTCAACAAAACCACCAGCCAGCCACTTTAATCGGTTCTCACGGTCAAACTGTATATCATAGACCGCCTGAGAACAAGGGACTTGGGTATACTCTACAACTCGGACGCGGAGATTTAATTGCTCACCTCACAAACATCACGACTGTGAGCAATTTTCGCGTTGCTGATATTGCTATTGGTGGTCACGGTGCGCCTCTAGTACCAAGAGTTGATGCTTTTTTACTCAGTCATCCCCAAGAAGGGCGTTGCATTCAAAATGTGGGGGGAATTGGTAACGTTGCGTATATTCCTCCCCGTCGCCACGATTGGTTACAGAAAATTCGCGGTTGGGATACAGGCCCTGGTAATAGTTTGCTCGATTTAGCAGTAGAGCGATTAACAGATGGGGCTAAAACCTACGATGATGGTGGTGCATGGGCTGCTAGTGGTCATCCCTGCTATCCCTTAGTGGAAGAATGGCTAACACAAGAATATTTTCATATTCATCCCCCCAAATCCACTGGACGAGAGTTATTTGGTGTAGATTACCTAAATCAATGTTTTCAAGACGCTCAACCATATCAACTGACTCCGGCTGATATGTTAGCAACATTAACAGAACTCACAGCCGCTTCCATTGCTCATAGTTATCGCACCTTTTTACCAGAAATGCCCAACCGCGTCTTTTTATGTGGCGGCGGTAGTCGAAATTTGTATTTACGGCAGAGATTACAAGTATTATTGGGAGATATACCAGTTTTAACTACCGATGATGTAGGTTTGAATGCCAATTTTAAAGAAGCGATCGCTTTTGCTGTCTTAGCCTACTGGAAACAATTACATCTCCCAGGTAACTTACCGACGGCTACAGGCGCACCCTACGAAGTCCCATTAGGAGAGGTTCATCAACCCCCAAGCCGACAACCAGCCTAGATTTGAATTTTGAATTTTGAATTTTGAATTGATATTATCCCTATTTTCCACCTGACGTTTTGGAAATTCCAAATATATCTTTGTAATCTGAGGACTACTCAATTAACACAAGGAAAACACAGGTGGCTCACTCTTTTTTATTAGAACCAGGACGCTGGCTGATTCAAGGTAGTTGGTTAGAACGGGATGGAATGCCCATCAGTATTAAGGGTATGACTTTGGTAGCGTGGAATAGAGATAATTGGTTTACAATGGCGACCAAACTGATCTTTCCAGGTAGCGATCGCCCTGACATATCTTTACAATACAAGGGGCGTTTGCATGAGGGAGAACGTCAATATACTTTTTTACTCCAGCACAGTGTACTCGGTCAGGTAGAAGGCGAAGGCTGGATTGGACTAGAGGGAATTGTACAGCGTTATTGGGCAATTAGCGATCGGCAGCGTCGCAGTGGCTTTGAAACCATACATCGCCTTTCTGAGAATACATACTATCTCAGCAGTGGAATTATGGCTGGTCATTTTTTAATCAACACAATGGAAGCCAAATTAGAACTCCAACCCACAAATCCTTAGCTAATTAGCATCATCGTATAAAAAGTTGTTTTTTTCTTCAATATAATTACACAACGTTGATTTAATGTCTGAGTTTTAGTTGTTAGAGTTATCTAGCTGATTAAAACTGGGCAAACTAACACTACATCAAAACCCAGTTAGGATACATCTACCCATTTCGTGACTAAATTACACTTTACCACCCAGCACTCATACCAATTATCGAAATTTAGCAATAGATCAACGCCCTAAAAGCCTCGTAAAATCAAGCCTTCTTAACTTTAAATCTTATAGGTGTAAATCTTCCCGCAGGGTGTGTGTGAATTTTAAATTGATTATGAGTCTGGTGTCATCCACAATTGTTAAAAATTGGAGTCGAAATTTCTATGTCAGACCCCAACATCGGCCGTTTTCTTGGTAAACGCTACCAATTACAAGAACTAATTGGTACTGGCGCAATGGGTAGAGTATATCGTGCTAAGGATATTTTGTTGGGAGGCGTACCCATTGCTGTGAAGTTTCTTTCGTTGTCAATGCACAACGAAAAGATGCGACTACAAGACAGATTTGAGCGAGAAGCAAAAACCTGTGCCTTATTAGGACAAAAAAGTATCCATATTGTCAGAGTCATGGATTATGGCGTAGATGAACATAACACTCCTTACTATGTTATGGAATATCTACAAGGACAAAGCCTCAACCAAATTATTCGCCAACAGCATCTAACTTTACCTCGCTTTTTGAGCATGACGCGTCAAATTTGTCTGGGCTTAAAATGCGCTCATGATGGTATTCCGGTAGATGGTGCGATCTACCCAATCATTCATCGTGATATTAAACCTAGCAATATTCTGGTGATTCAAGACGCTAGTTTTGGCGAACTGGTCAAAATTTTAGATTTCGGCATAGCTAAACTACTACAAGGTAATGGTGATCATACTAAATATTATTTAGGAACGCTCGCCTATTCATCTCCCGAACAAATGGAAGGTAAAGAACTTGATAATCGTTCGGATATTTATAGTTTGGGTGTGATGATGTTTGAAATGTTAACAGGTAAAATGCCTGTGATCGCATCGAGCCATTCCTTTGGCGCATGGTATAAAGCACATCACCATCTCGCACCACGCACTTTTGCTCAAGTTGCACCTAATTTGCTCGTTCCTAAAGAATTAGAAAATTTAGTGATGAGTTGTTTAGCCAAAATTGCCAAGGATCGCCCTCAAAATATCAGTGAAATACTCCAAGCTTTAGAGTCTATTGAACAGCATCAAAATGCACGCCTCACCACTCCACCAGAACCTGAACTACCTACTCAATCCCACAACAAAACTGTCACGTCAAAAACAACAACTGAACAGAAAACCAACAGCAATAGTCCTTTACAATTAGCTCCAATTAAGAATGAAATTACTTTCTCAACTTCTTGGCCAAAAAATAAACCTATAGCTGACATTGTTTTTCCTCAACCTATCTCTATCAATCATGAGGTAGTACCAGCTTTGTGGGTGATGTTACCACAACGGGAAATTATTCAACGTCTAGTTTGTAGCCGTTACAATCAATTTCTGTTCATTACTGCTCCCCACCCCATGATGTTATGGATTACTGTTCTCTATAACCGTAAATATGGGGCGAAATGGTTGCCTTACTACCTTGACCTCAAAACCAACCTGGGTCAAGAAATGGTTAACTTAATGGTCAAAACAGGTTACTATCGTCTGTTATTATTTGCGCGGGAATCACCTAATAGCTGTTCTCATGTTCTAGTTGCTAGTATTGCCTCTGCTCAATGTCAAAGGTTGCAACAGTGGATGATGTCCGCTAAAAGCTTTGTGTCTGTAACTGATCCCCAAATTAGCAAAAATCTGCTCAAACAAGAATATGAAAAGATTAAACCTCAGATTTTAGCCAAGTTAGACACAATTGATACCGATTCTGCATTTGATATCTCTGGATAGAGTGGGTTTATACAAATTTAATCTCACTTATATCAAAATATGTAAACTTTTATAAAGAATATATATATCTTAGTTGTAACTAGTATTGGGAATCAATATAATAATCCTCAGTGCTGGATACCAAACGAGCGAGTGCTTAGTTAAATGTAAGTAAGTTTGGTACTTTGCCTGTTACATTAGCAATGTAGTTTTAGATAGGTAAAGTTAAATAGGTAATCTAGCTACAGAGTTTGTTTACGAAAATATGGTTTTTTGGCTTGACGAGTCAGCCGAAACTTTATGCAGTAAGCAAAGAACCAGGAAAAAATAATATGTGCCGATGTTTGAACAACGTGCTTTGGATCTTTGAATTAGCTATTTGAGTTAGCTGAGTTTGAAGTTGACGCCCCAGCATCCCCAGCTCGTTTCCTCCCTGGAACTGAGCAAGAGAAGGAGGTCGCCCACTGCGACACAAAAACCTACTTCTATGCCAGAGTGGAACCAGAATCTAAGCCCCACTGATGCTTGAGGAGTTCTTGGTATGTCGCTTCACGTACAATCATTTGTTCATAAAGCTTGACTAAGAAGTCTTTAGCTTGATCATGGCTCATGTTCTGTACTTGAGTGGCAAAAGAACGAATGCTGAACTGTTGTTCCAAGGAAAGTTGGATGGGTTGGCTCATAATAAACTCCTAAAAGACAACGCGAAAATTTGGGTTTAGTTAATGGAATTCCTATAAAGATAGGGCTAGCTTTGCGTTTGCTATCGATTCTCTGTATTAAGAAAGATAACAACTATTTAAAAGTTTGCCCATATCCTTAGAGGATAGATTTCTGCTTAGGTTTTTTTGGGATGGGAACCTACGGAAATATAACTCAAGTCTGCATTTGCAGATTTGAGAGCAATCACTGTAGGTAGTATTTTCCCCTTGCATTTCCTATTTTTGAGCAAGAAATATGCCTCAAGGGCGGATTTTTGCAGAAGTAAAAAAATGAAGGGTATTAAGATCGCATTATATGCTGCTTACATTATGATGTGCAACATGTCAATCAACTAAATTGTGTAATTTCGGTCTCCAATCAAGACAGTTTGCTTGCTAAGAGTATTTGTATCAAGTTGTAAATAGGAAAAATGCTCAGACTGAACAAAATGCTGAGTATATGTACTGCAAAAGTCTGGAAATCTTCAAAAAGTGCTGAGTATTGAGTGCTGTTAGCGGAAGCGCGGCGTTTAGCCGATGCTGAGTAATGAGTAATGAGTAATGAGTATTGAGTAATGAGTAATGAGTATTGAGTATTGAGTATTGAGTGGTGAGTGGTGAGTGGTGAGTAAAAGAGTTATTACCTGTCACCTATCACCTGTCACCTGTCACCTATTACCTTCAACTACTCGCTACAATCACGACAGTGATGTTATCGTGTCCACCTTGTTCTTTAGCGGCTTCTACTAGAGATTTGGCAGCTTTATCTAAATCGTTGAGATCGTGGAGGCAATCCGCTATTTTCTCATCAACCAGTTCTTCGGTAAGACCATCACTGCATAATAGCAAGCGATCGCCTGGTTTCACATCCAAAAGTTGCACTTCAACTTGGTGTAAGTCTTCTCTACCCAAACAACGGGATAGTACATGACGAAAGGGATGAATACGCGCTTCATCGGCGGTGATATCACCAACTTTGATGGCTCTAGCTACCCAGGTATGATCTTCTGTAACTTGTTCTAGTTGAGATTCTCGAAGACGATATAGCCGAGAATCCCCGACATGGGTGTACCAAGGCGCGTCCCGAAAGATGGCGACTACTACAGTTGTACCCATGTCAGCCCGTTCAGGATGATTTTGCTGATCCTGAAGAATTGCTTCATTAGCTTGCCATAAAGCTTGCTCTAACAAACGGGTAGATGGTTCAGGCGTGTCCCAATTGCTAGTTAAATATTCTTGAATTTCCTTCGTAGCGATGCGACTTGCTTCTTCCCCGCCTGCATGGCCACCCATACCATCAGCAACAATAAAAAATCGCCCTTCTTGGTCGATGTGGTAATGATCCTGATTGTTAGAACGAACAAGTCCCGGATCGCTAAGACCCGTGAAGTTAAGTTTCATAGCGTTTCACTGCACCAATTAATACATACGGTCATAACGGTCGAGGCGGAGAAGCAGTCGGATCAGTATTACCGAGATTGCTGCGGCAATTAAACCAGCCAGCAGTGCTAACCATACATAATGATTAACTAATAAAATTGTGGCTGAAAGGGTAAATCCACTGATTATCAAAGCATAGCTCATCCCTAACTGAATACTACTTTGTCGCCGCAAAAGTCGCTCTGTTTCTATGGAGCGTACCCGCAGGCGCATATCTCCGCGCTCTAATTTTTCTAATGTATCTTCTAATCTACGTGGTAATCCAAATGCGGTGGTACTAACTTGCACGGCCTGGCGGCTTAATTCATTCAAGAAACTATTGCTATCTGCACCATTCATATTGGTCATAAGCTGCATTGCGTATGGTTGGGCAACTTCCATAAAGTTAAACTCTGGATCTAAGCCTTTGCCTACGCCTTCGAGGGTAGAAAAAGCCCGCATCACGAAAGTAAAAGTTGCAGGGAATCTAAATGGCTGATTATATGCTATTTCGTATAAATCATCACTGATCGCGGATACAGATTGAGCTTCAAAGGGCTTATCCATGAAGTTGTCTAGCATATACTGCACAGAACGCCGCACTGGCCCCATGTCATCTACGGGAGCGATCGCACCTAAATTTATGAGAGACTGGACGACGCGATCGCCATCTTTTTGGGCAATACCGAATAGGGTTTCCATCAGTCCTTCCCGGACATTGGATTTAATTCGCCCCATCATGCCAAAGTCGTAGAAAATCAGCGCACCATCAGGACTGACCGCAATGTTACCAGGGTGGGGATCAGCGTGGAAAAAGCCATCATTGAGTAGTTGCATCAAATACGCTTGTGCGCCTTGACGCGCCACAGATTTTCGGTCTATACCTGCGGCTTCTAAAGCTTCATATTGGCTAATTTTAATTCCAGGTAAATACTCCAAAGTTACCACCCTTGGGGAAGTGTAACGCCAATAGACCTTCGGCACCTTTACCCAGTCGTAACCGCGAAAGTTCCGCCGAAAAGCATCAGCATTTCTACCTTCATTTAGGTAATCAATTTCCTCCCACAGAATGCGACAACATTCTTCGTAAATACCCATCCAATCCCGTCCCCGTCCCCATTTAGGATGGTTTTGGAAATAACGAGCAATACCCTTGAGAATTTGTAAATCAATCTCAAATAATGTTTTTAATCCTGGACGCTGCACTTTGACAACAACTGCTTCACCGCTATGGAGTACCGCTTTGTGTACCTGCCCTAAACTAGCAGCTGCTAAAGGAATCGGTTCAAAACTTTGAAAAAGTTCAGGAATTTTTTTACCTAGTTCTTGCTCAACAATTTTTTCTACTTGCTCGTAGCTAAAAGCGGGTACTCTGTCTTGGAGTTTTGCCAACTCTTCGACATATTCACCAGGGAATATGTCAGCACGAGTGGAAAATAACTGACCGACTTTAATAAAGGTAGGCCCTAAATCTAGCAGGGTGTTGCGAATCCAAATAGCCTGAGCTTTTCGCCGTGCTGCTTGTTTTGCTTCCGTTACACCGCCAGGATAACTCCAAGCCTTGTTGTACCGCCAAATTTTGAACATCAGGGTCAAGACAAAACCCCAAATGTCCACGAATCGCCGCTTACTAGAGTAGTTTTCCCGATTCCAACGGTATGCTTTGTCTGAATAGCTATTTTCCATAGGTTGTGCGTACCGTTGTTTTGTTACTGAATCACCTGGAAGAAAAGACACTCTGATTCCTAAACAGTTGTCACGAAAAGTTTAGTTGTCAATAATTCTTGACTAATGATTAATTTAGACAGAACTGCTGCGATAACGTTGTAACTCATTTCGCAGTAAGGCAATTTCGGCACGCAGTTCATCAATTGTGGCTTGCAAGTCAACACCATCAGCACTACTTGAGGTAGTACCAGTAGTTGTTTGACCAGTTTCAGCCGCCGCCGCCGCACGATTTGCCCGTTCAATTACTTCTTCTGTAAATTGGCGTAGTTGTTCTCTGGCTTCCGCATCGAATTTACCGATTTCGCTCAAAGCATCGGTAAAGGCAACTTCTAGGCGTTCGTTAACGACTTCAGCTAAGGCTCTGCCGACAAAAAAGGCTTGTACAAGGGGATTACTCATAAATTTTTGTTACGCTCGTCCGCAAGAAGATTATAACTTGCTCGTATGCTTTGCGGCTTCTCTCTGAGCGTTTGCAGTTGGGTTAATTTGGGGATTGGGGACTGGGGATTAAAGGAAGCGACTTCTGTGGGTGATTAGTTGAGTCATACTGAATTGGAATAGGTAGTATTGTTTCGAGATTCGGGAATAGGCTAAGAATCATGGAGTCAGCAATTAGGCTTATATTTAGGCATAGATAACGGAATGGTGAGATTTTTCACCCCAGAAGGTCAAAAAGTTCCTACACCTGAAGAAGCAGCACAACAGGCGCAGGAAAAGGCGGAACGTTTAGCAGCAAAACTGCGAGAATTAAATATTGATCCAGAAACAATTTAAGGACAAGACAGCAATTCTTGATAATACTGTTCTGGTGTACTAGGTAGAGAAACTGTCCTTTTTAATGTTTGGTTTTGCAGTAGGAAACTGTGAGTAATCTTAATCCGACTGAGAAAATCGATATCGTGGGAAATTACCCAAAGCGCACCGTGATATTCATTGATAGCTAATATCATTTGTTCGACAGTTTCAATATCTAAATTATTGGTTGGTTCATCCAGAATTAAGAGGTCAATTTCTGAGATACTAATAATTGCGATCGCCAACCTCGCCAATTCACCCCCACTCAACACAGAAGCAGATTTATTTACTTCATCATATTTAAACAAGAAATGTCCTAGTTGCTGACGTAACTGCTGATAGTTCAAACTAGGGTTAGCAGTCTGCATATTTTCTAAAATCGTCTGTTGTCGATTGACTATTTGATATGTTTGGTCGAGATATACAGTTTTCATTCCCGTTGCTAGAGAAACTTCACCAGACTGAAAAACTGCTGTTGCTGCTTCCGGTGCTAGAATTGCTTTGACTAGACTAGATTTACCAGAGCCATTTGCACCGATAATAGAAAAGCGATCGCCTGATGATATGTGCAGTTGAATATTTTGAATCAGCAACAGTTCCGACACCCAAAGATTTGCACCCTCGATATTAATCAGATTTCTGTGCTTGTGGCTTTTTTCTTCTAGCTGGATACTGGTAACTTTTGTAGTTTTGACCTTAGTATCGGCAAGTTTTTGAGTAGCTTTTGCTACAGCTAAATCATGTTTCTTTTTGGCATTGCCAGTAGAGGATTCAGCTTTGGTTTTAATCAGTCCAGCTGACATTCTATCAACACTACCATTTAAAAACTTATTTCTCCCATTGCGTTGAGCTTGTGCGGCGCGTTGCTGTTCTTGCATCGCCGCAGTGTGGACGCGCTTGAGTTCCTTTCTGGCTACTTCGTGCGATCGCACTGCTGCATCTAATTCTATTTGTTTTTGCTCCCGATAATACGAAAAATTTCCGCCATAAACTTTCAAACCAACAGGTGTAAGTTCCCAAGTTATATCTGTTACTTGGTCTAAGAATAAAGGTTTGTGGGAGACAATCACAAAAGCACCAGGAAAATCTAAAAGAAACTGTCTTAAGCTTTCTAACGTGTGTAAATCTAGGTGATTTGTCGGTTCATCCAGCAAGAGTAAATCTGGCTGTTGAGATAAACCAATAGCTAAAAAGAGTTTCGTCAATTCACCACCACTCAAATTATTGATGGGTAAATTCAAATCAATAGCTGTGTGTAATTGTGTCTGGAGAATTTCCGTAATTATCCACCATTCATCAGCGATAGAACTTAAGAAATCTAGGACTGTATCTTTGTTGATTTCTGGTTTAATAGTGCTGATTTGGGGCAAATAATATATAGAACCACTTCTTACTACTGAACCTAAACTGGGATAAATTTGACCAGCAATAATTTTGAGGAGAGTAGACTTACCAACACCGTTTTTACCTACTAAAGCAATGTGTTGACCTTGTTCAATGCTGAGATGAATACCTGCAAACAAAGTCCTCTCTAAGCTGAGTTCATAAGCTAAATTCTCAGCTAATAATATTGATTTTTTCTGCATTCTGATCAAACCTCAATATGCAAACTTCCACCCGTCTTTGCAACAACTACGGGTAGATAATACGAACAAAAAACTGAGCCGCAAGAACTTACCATGCGACTGAATCTAGAATTGCGTCAAGTTTGTAGTAAGGACTTTAGTCATCTGCAAAATCAGGACTAAAGTCCTTACTACGAACGGCGAAAAATCTTGTTAGCTCATGATTATTGTGAAGTAACTTGTCAAATTATGTCGTGTTGATTGGTTTTTGACGCTTGTTGGCGATAAGCAACAGTAATTAGTTACTACTTCATTGCAGCTATTTCACTGGAGGTTTGAGTACGAACTACAGTGTAACACGAAAGCATTTCAAAAATGTAGAAAGAGAAGTCTAAACTTACTTTTTTGTGTCTCTGTGGATGATCAACATTGTCAACAATGTGATTCAAATGCAACCGCTTCTACTAGCTTAAGTGTATTTACGTATTACACACCAAACCTACCCTATTACACTTATCGTGCTGGAATTATGACTATCTATCCTGATTTCGATCAACATGGCTATCAAATTTTGCAAGAATTGGGACGCAACCGAGAAGGAGGAAGGATTACTTGGCTAGGATCGGATGTAAAGACAAAACAACAAGTAGTATTAAAGCAGTTTTGCTTTGCTCAATTTGGTTCTAGTTGGTCTGGGTTTGAGGCGCATCAACGGGAAATTCAGATACTACAAGGACTTGCTCATCCTGGTATTCCCAAATACATGGGTTCTTTCGCCACATCCGATGGTTTTTGTTTGGTGCAAGAATATATTAACGCGCCATCTTTGGCAGAAGCTCGGAAATTTACACCAGGAGAAATCAAACAAATTGCTATCAAGGCTTTAGAAATTCTCGTATATCTGCAAAATCTATATCCACCGGTGATTCATCGGGATATTAAACCGGAAAACATTTTGGTAGATGAAGCACTCAACGTTTATTTCATTGACTTTGGTTTTGCGCGTATAGATAGCGGGGAAGTTTCGGGGAGTAGTGTATTTAAAGGTACTCCAGGTTTTATTCCACCAGAACAGATGTTTGAACCAACAGATGCTACAGACTTGTATGCTTTGGGTACAACTTTGATTTGCTTGTTAACACAAATCAAGTCACCAGAAATAAGGGAGTTATGCGATCGCAATAATCCATATTTAATTAAATTTAGTCATCTTCTACCTAAATTAAGTCTACGGTTTCTTGGTTGGTTGGAAAACATGGTACAACCAGAACAGGACAAACGCTTTGCTAATGCACAAGCAGCTTTAGCAGCACTCCAAGCACTGGATGTGATGCGCGTACCAGGAGTTGATTTCAGTCAACCGGTGCTGCAATTTAAAGCTAACCGATTAGGAGAAAAGCTAACGCAAAGCATCACAGTTGAAAATACAATTCCAGATACTTTATTACAAGGTAGATGGGAAGTTGCACCTCATCTAAATGATCCACCACATACGCCAGATCATCATGCTTGGATTTTTGTGACACCTGCTGAGTTTAGTAGGAATCATACTCAGTGTCAGATTGAGGTAGATACGAGTCAATTGATGGCCGATAAGCAGTATAAACGTCAACTAATACTGCACAGTAATGCTTATCCAGCGAGTCATACTTTAACGGTGAAGGTGCAAACTGCTACTTTACCGATTGAAAAGCTAGCAATACCTTATGCTTGGCTTGCTGGTGTGTTGGTAATTTGTATGATTGCATCAGCATCTATGACTTGGTTTATAACTGTTGTCGGTTTATGGGCAGTAATGTCAGCAATTATGGCTGCTATGCTTGGTGCTGTGATTGGTGCTTTCGGAGGGATCACGATTGGGCTAATAATTGGTGGGATGCTAGGGATACTGTTTAATTTCGACGAAATTGTAATAACAAGGATTGCAGGTGCGATTGGAATTGTTCTTGGACTACCATTAGGTTCTGTTCAGGCATTATTAAGTATTGACAGTAAGATTGGAATTGGGATTGGGATTGGAATTGGAATTTGGATTCTATTTATAGTTTTTGCTGCATGGAAGGCGAGTATTTTTGACAGATATAGACACTACGATTACGGAAATTATAGATATGTCTATAGATGGATTGCTATATTGCTGTCTTTACTATCAGCAGGATTAGGAATAAGCTTCGGAATTATTTGTATAATTGGCTTTGTCAATCTATACATTTTATTGGTACTAGCAGGCACAGGATTGCCCTTGATAAGTATGTTGCTTTATCCACCCTTAAAAAGACGCAGATTAATAGCTCAATATCGCCAATCTGAAAAACCTTTAATTGAACTATAATCAAAACAGATCCCCGACTTCTTGAAGAAGTCGGGGATTTTATCATAGGTGTAAGATACCTTCATTTATTGCGATATTCTAAATGATAAAATGAATCCAGAAATAATTGATGCAGTATTGATTCTATGACCATTGCCCAAGAATTAGAATCGCAAGCAGACATCTCGCAAGATGTCATATTTCCCCCTGGTGACTTATACAGTGATGAGCCTCCCTTGGAAACAGAACTACATCTAAGACAAATAATCCTACTTTTACAATGTATCGAATGGTTATGGCGGGATAGAAATGATTTTTATGCGGTGGGAAACCTGACAATTTACTACAGTCCCCGCCAGAAAAAATCAGAATATTTCCGAGGCCCAGATTTTTTTGTGGTGTTGGGAACTGAACGCAAAACCCGAAAGAGTTGGGTGGTTTGGGAAGAAGAAGGTAAATATCCCAATTTTATCTTAGAAATTCTCTCGGACTCAACAACGAAGACAGATAAAGGTTTAAAAAAAGAAATATATCAAGATACTTTCCGCACTCCTGATTACTTTTGGTTTGATCCTTTTACATTAGAGTTTGCAGGATTTCATTTAGTAGATGGAGAATATCACCCTCTACAAGCAAATGCACAAGGATATTTGTGGAGTCATCAGCTAGGGTTATATTTGGGAGTTTATGATGGTCTATTGCGGTTTTTTACGCAAGATGGAGAACTAGTTCCCACACCTGAAGAAACGGCTGAACAAGCACAACAGCAGGCTGAACAGGCACAACAGCAAGTAGCACGATTAGCTGCAAAATTACGGGAATTAAATATCGATCCAGATGCAATTTGAATTGATATTTGTTCGCTAATCAATAAGAGGCGATCGCCTCTTATTTACACAATCATTATTCTTCGTCTTCAGTTACACAGGATAATTTTTAGCCAGAAAATCTTCTGCTTCTACTTTATCCTTAATCACTCCGTCTATAGTTGCGGCAAGTATTTCATCAAGCATTTGGCGAAACTGGGGACTAGGTTTATATCCTATTTTTTTTAAATCATTACCATTTAATATTGGTTGAATAGCAGATAGAACTGTTAAATAATGCCATATTTGCCGCCTAATAATTCTGTGACTATCTATAGCAATTAAAATTAACATTTCTACATCATATTTACGAAGAAACTGCACTATTAGACTAGGTTTTTTCGATGTCATTAAGAAGTCTGTAACCTCAGATCTAGCAGTGGCTAATTGATGTAATCTTGCCAACATATCTTCTGGCAATTGCAGATTTTTCGCGACTTTATGCCGATATTTGGGTGCAAGATGAGCAATTAAAACTTCTAGGCGCGTTTGCCAGGGAATTAATTTTTGTTGAGTATCAAATCTGCGCCAACAACGTTCTAATAAACGTAATTGGCGTAAAAGTTCATGATCTAATTTCAGAGTAGGATGGATGCACTGTAAAGCCCCTAAATCATTGAGTAACTTTAAAGCTGATTCCCAGTAGGGGGCGGAGAGGATATATTTTAATTCGGCTTTGAGTCGCGTTTGCAAAGCGGGAGTTTTGCTGTTAGTTTGGGCTGTGCGGTCATACACACCACTATTAATGGCATAGCGGATATATTCTTCTGTGCGTGGTTCAATGGCAAATCCAAACCTCACTGCAAAACGGACACCGCGATAAATGCGGGTGGGGTCTTCAATAAAGCTATTGGCGTGTAACACGCGAATTTGTTTGGCGGCTAAATCTAGTAACCCACCGAAGAAATCCAGTAATTCGCCTTCACGGGGGGAAGTTAAACGCAAAGCCAAGGCATTAATAGTAAAGTCGCGACGGTATAAATCTTGACGTATAGAACTGGCTTCAACTTCGGGATTGGCGGCGGGATAAGGATAAAATTCTGTTCTAGCGGTGGCGATATCCACCCATAAAGAATCTAATTCGGGGTCTTTGTGCCATAACAAAGCCGCAGTTTGAAAAGCACCATGAATTTCTAACCTAGTGGCTGGATAGATTTCTTGCAGTGCTTTGGCTAATTCTACCCCTGCACCCACATCGGTAGTTTTATGGAAGCCGTCAACCACTAGGTCAATATCTGTAATCATCAAAGTTCCAGATGCAGCTTCCGCTAGTAGTAAGTCTCGTACCGCACCGCCGACTAGATAAAGATGCCAACCCCGTTGTTCTGCGGCTTGGGAAGCTTTAGTGAGTAATTCCCAGAGTTGGGGAGTTAAGCGTGACTGTAATTGAGTGCTGGGTGCTGGGTGCTGGGTGCTGAGTGTGGGTTGGGAATCAGCATTGATGATTTGGTACTCAGAACTTTGATGCAATTCCCTCAAAACATCAGTACGGGTGACAATTCCAACTAATTGACCATGATCTAATACAGGTAAGCGACCAATATCATACGTCACCATTAACGACTCAATTTGAGGCAATGTCGTTTCTGGGGTAATTGTTTTTAAATTAATCGTCATGTAACCCTTGACTGGTGCATGACTAAAGCCGTGGTGAAAAGCAATATCTAAATCCCGACGGGAAATAATTCCCACTAATTGCCCTTCCGTATCCACCACAGATAAACCAGAGTGTCCATAGCGTAATAAGATGCGCTGGGCTTCTGCAATTGTAGTTTCTGGGCGAATGGTACGGACTGGGGAGGACATTAAATCTCTGGCGGTGGGGGGATGGGGAATAGTGGTTTTAATCCCGTTGAGGAGTTGTTGCAAGATATTTTGAGCATCGACACCGCGTAAATTTAAAGATGCGGCTTGAGAATGACCACCACCACCCAAAGTTTGAAATAATTGGTCAAGATGCACACCAGGAATTTGCGATCGCCCGATAATTGTCAATCGAGACTCATCTTTAGTTAAGGGATATTCACCCGCTAATAACAAAGCATCGATTTCTGTTAACTCAATTAATTGCGATGCTAAACTAGACAACCCAGGCACAAAGCCTTCTGTCTTTAAAATTACCCAGGCGATAGTATAACCCCGTAAACACAAATACTCTAATTGTTCTAAAGCTTCCTTGAGCAAACGTTGTAATTGTGGTGATAAACCAGGCTCACGATAGTTAGCAATTACACTTAAACTAGCACCCTGTTGCATCAACCAAGCCAATGCTATGGCATCCCGTGGTGTAGATTGGTCGTAAGTCAGAGAACCAGTATCTACATGAATTCCTAAAGCCATCGCTGTCGCTTGGGACGAGGTGAGAGAGATATTTTGTTGTTGCAATTGTTCCACAATTAAAGTTGTGGTAGCCCCGACTGAAGAAATGTGAAATTGCGTCGCCGGAATATCTGAATCTTGCCCCAGGTGATGATCATAGACTGTAATATGATGAAGTTGTGGTAAATCTAACCACTCAGCAGCCTTACCCAAGCGATCGCGCTGTTGTGTATCCACCACCGTTATAGACCGAATTTTCTCAGGATTGACCGAACGCCTCTCAATCAGTGCATACTCATCGCGATGCAGTGCTAAAAAATCCCGCACAGGTGGATGTGCGCCGCCAGTCAACACAATTTTACTGCCAGGCATCAAGCAAGTTAACCCGACTGCTGCGCCTAAAGCATCAAAATCCGCCGTAGTATGACAAAGAATTAAGTCCATAGTCCATAGTCAAGAGTCAATGGTCAATAGTCAACAGTCAACAATCAACTATTGACTTTGGACTATTAACTAAATTGTGACAATTTCTGCTAGGTTACAAATAGGGGTAAGAAACGGAAAGTGTCAGTGTCGCCCTTTACGATATTCTAACTTTAGTATTTCGCTGTCTTGGGAGAAGTCAAAATGACCATAATATTCCAATTTGCTCTAGTTGCTCTAGTGTTGTTGTCTTTTGTGCTTGTAGTTGGTGTGCCTGTAGCATATGCTACACCCCAAAGTTGGGTTGAATCTAAAAAGCTACTATGGCTTGGTTCAGGAGTTTGGATCGCCCTAGTGCTTTTAGTTGGGCTATTAAACTTTTTCGTAGTCTAAACCACAGAGTACAGTTAAATAGCAACAAAACTCAAGGAGCGGGAAAGCCAACACCCAAGGTAAAAGAACAAAGTCAATTTGTTCTTCACACCTAATTGTGCTTTCCTGCTCTTCCACATTTACAGAAGAAATGTATATTGACAAAAGTATAGTGAAAGTAAGAGGCAGTCATGGCAGTTTTTGAGGGAACTTTCGCTCAAACAGAACCTTTGCGGTTAGCATTGGTGATTGCTCGATTCAATGACCTTGTAACCACAAAACTGCTAGCAGGATGTCAAGATTGTTTAAAACGTCACGGTGTTGATCCTGACCCAGAAGGCGATCAAGTAGATTATGTTTGGGTTCCTGGTAGTTTTGAAGTACCACTTGTAGCTCGTCAGTTAGCTCTTTCTCACCGCTATGACGCGGTAATTTGTCTAGGTGCAGTCATTCGCGGTCAAACTCCCCATTTTGACTATGTATCTTCAGAAGTAGCCAAGGGAATTGCTGCTGCTAGCTTTCAAACAGGAGTACCAGTGATTTTTGGCATCTTGACAGTAGATACCATGCAGCAAGCCCTAGAAAGGGCAGGGATTAAGAGTAATCACGGTTGGGATTATGCAATGAACGCGCTAGAAATGGCCAGCCTCATGCGGCAGTTACGCTCTAACTTAAAAGATGCTTACGCTCACAATCCCCAATCTTTACCAGCCTCTATTTCTGGTCACACTATCGGCAACCTCACCGCCGAATCTGAAGGCGTGGGGTGAAGGAGACAGGGGGCAAGCAGGAAGTGTGGGAGGGGTGGGAGGTGTGTATGGATAGGGAAGAAATCTTTCCTCCCACACTCCCCACACTCCCCACACTTCCCAGTCCCCAATCCCCAATCCCCAGTCCCTATTTTCACAAAACTAGTTGACAAATCAAAATAAACCTGTCATATTAATAAAGTAAGGTTTGCGGGTATAGCTCAGTGGTAGAGCGTCACCTTGCCAAGGTGAATGTCGCGCGTTCGAATCGCGTTACCCGCTTTTAAAATATACAACACAAGGTAGAGTAGTTCATCAGGCTTAGGGTTAATTATCCTGAATTTTCAGTAAGGAAATTTGTCCTAACCTTTAACACATAGAACTCACTATCTTGATAAAACTGCCTAAAAAATCAGAAGAAGCTACCGACGATACAGCCGAAAGCTGAATAAATAATTTATTCTTAGGTGCAGGCTTAGTTAATGGGTTGTCTTGAGAGTGTTCGCCACGTAAGCTTAAAAAAGTACCAGATACATTAAAACTATCAATGCAATGTTTAAGAATACAGATAAAGAAATTCCTGATTTGATAGCTAGGATACTGATAAATACTGGATTGTTCATTTTGAATTTTGAATTTTGAATTGCTGATAACGCTTGTGCAATCCCAAAAACCAGAAAAAATAGACTTTAATACCGAATATCCCTGTCCCTGTCGCCGCAAGGGACGGTTAGTCCCGATTACCCTGACAGAAGCATTTGGATGCGATCGCTGTCAACAAATCTTTGTTGTGGAAGAGAATGGCCATGTACTAGAACAGCTTTCCACCACCTACCCCTATAAACGTGCTTGGCTGTGGACGGGGGGAAATTGGCGAGTTGTTCACCCCAAATTAGGAGAAAGCTATTTACCCATAGCACTGGGGATTATTTTCGTGCTAGTGATTATATGGCTACCATTAGCACTCAAATTCGCCAATGGTTCTGGCCTGATTAAATGGGCTATGGTGGCAGTATTGTTGGCAATTTTGCCAGCACTCATGGTCTGGCTTACCTACCGACGATAATTCAATGACCGTTGCAGCTGTGGACGAATTCCCCGAACCCATTAACATTGCCAAACGCGCTTATCAAGCTTCCCTGAAGTTAAGCACTACCAAGGGAACAGACCGCAGTCGGGCTGTTTTGGCAATGGCGCAAGCACTGGAAAACGCATTTGACGACATTCTAGAAGCTAACACCTTGGATTTAGAAGCTAGTCGGGAAATGGCAGTGCCAGAAGTAATTTTAGATTGGCTGAAACTAACTCCTACCAGATTAGAAACCACAGTAGAAATTCTGCAAAGGTTGGGAGAACTTTCAGACCCTTTGCGGCGGGTAAGAAACGCCGACTATCAACCAGAAGACTCGCAAAGTTACTCCCAATTAATGCCTTTGGGCGTTATCGGATTTATTTATGAAGCCTTTCCTGATATTGGCGCGATCGCCGCAGGTTTGTGTATTAAAACAGGTAATAGTATTATTCTCAAAGGCGGCACAGAAGCTAGTCACTCCAACGCCGCCATTACAGAAGTATTACAACACGCCATTGCGGAAGTTAGCTTACCATCAGGTTGTATAGAACTGATTACCGCAGAACACGGTGCTTCCGTCCGCGATTTAGTCACCCAAGACCAATATGTCAATTTAGCCATTCCATACGGACGTTCTAGTTTGGTACAGCAGGTGATGCGACAAGCCACCTGTCCAGTGTTAAAGTCAGCAATGGGTAACTGTTACCTTTACTGGTCACTGAATGGCAGTTTAGAAATGGTGCGTTGGATGATTATTGATAGCCACGAAAGCGAACCAGACCCCGTCAATGCCATAGAAAAGGTGCTAATTCATCGTCAAGCTATGCCTTCATCCTTGGCTGTATTGTGGAATAGTTTAAAAGAAAAAGGCTTTGAACTCAAAGGCGACGCAGAACTAGTAGAAGCTTTTCCCCAGTTACAACTAGCAAAAGACGGTGAGTGGGGATGTTCCTATTTAACCAAGACGGTAGCATTTAAATTGGTCGATAGTCTAGAGGGAGCGATCGCTTGGATTAATCAATACAGTAGCGGTCATGCTGACTCGATAGCCACAGAATCCTATCAAGAAAGTCGTCAGTTTGCTTTAGGTGTGAACAGTGCTTCTACCTACATTAATACATCCCCCCGCTTTTCTCGTAACCCGTCACGGGGAGACACGGTATTTTTAGGGATGTCCAATCAAAAAGGCCATCGCCGGGGATTTATCAGTTTAGAAACCCTGACTACCGTAAAGCATATCATTCAAGGTAATGGACGGTTTTAGAAAATACCCCACCTCCGGCGATCTATCTCTAACTTGAGGCTGATTGCTGATCTCTCCTATGCCATATCAGATATTTCCCACTGATAGTAGATGTAAATGATACTCTATTTCTATACTGTATTAAGAAGTGTTGCGTAAACCAGGAGTCTATACTTATGCAATTATTGTTGCAAGCACCAGATGCTATAGCCACAGGTGGAAATCATTTTCCCTTAGCTTTTACTTTAGTGTACGTAGTAGGTTTTATTGCAGCTGTGACCATTGGTTCTATTGCTTGGTACAACTCTAAACGTCCCGTGGGTTGGGAAAGCAAGGAACGCCCAGATTTTGTACCCAAGGTGCAAAAAGAAGAAACTCCGGGTCTGGGTGAACCGAAGTCATAATTAGTCGTTAGTCATTAGTCATTAGTCATTAGTCGATAAAATCTAGACTAAAGACTTTTGACGTGATCAAATTTAGATTTGAGATATGGTATTCCGGCATAAGCCCTAAATTCTAAGGATTGGAACAAATATCACATATTTCATTTGCATCCACTTTTGGGTGTAGTCAATCTGAAATGGTTTTCTCTAAAACCTTGGCATGGTTTGACTATAGTTAGTTTTGAACTTCAACCCAGCGACGATAAAGTTGTTGAATTTGTTTGAGTAGTGTTGTGTGTTCGAGGTGATGGGATTCAGAGTTTTGGCTTAACTCTTGTAATTTGGTCAAGAGTCTGGCTTCTTCAATCGCTACTTCCCCATCACTGTAAATTAAACCACTAATGGCCTCAATCAAATTTTCGCAGTCTTCAGCAGTTGGGCGATCGCCTAAATATTCTTTCACCCATGTGTAACATTCATTCGGTTGCACAGGAACTAATTCATACAGCCAAGGTTTAATCTCTGGATCTGTGGCTAAACCTTTTGCTTGCGCGATTTCACGTAAATATTGCCGTTCTTCTGGTTGAATTCTGCCATCAATCCATGCAGCTCCAATCAGAATCTTGACTAAATTCTTAACGTTGGCATCTGTTATCATTGCTGCCTCCTCTGAGAGATTCAGGCTTCCATCAAATGGTACAATCCTTGATCGTATTCACCCCGAATCGTTGGTTTTTCTTAAGCGCACCATGAAAAATCCGTCCATATCCTGGCGGTGAGGCCAGACTTTTAACCAACTAGGGGATGTAGTGTCAATCAAATAGGGTAAATCACTGTTTAAAGCTTCAATTCGCCATTCGGGATGTTCTCCCAGAAACTCTGCAATCACACCTTCATTTTCGGCGGGATGTAACGTGCAAGTTGCGTAAACTAGCACACCACCGACTTTGACAAATTTTGATGTTTGTGATATCAGTTCTTTTTGCAGTGTTGCCAGTTCCGCTACAGACGTGGGTGTTTGTCGCCAACGCGCATCTGCATGACGGTGTAAAGTCCCTAAACCGGAGCAAGGCGCATCTAACAAAACGCGGTCGGCTATATTGTGAAACTGGGGTAAATTACGACTGTCACCAGTGCAAATCTCAATTGATTTTAGACCCAAACGTTGGGCATTATCCTGAAGTTTACGCAAACGAGAAGCAGTGCGATCGCCAGCCCAAATTTTGCCTTTGTCTCCCATTAATTCAGCAATGTGAGTTGTTTTACCCCCAGGCGCAGCACAAGCATCAATAATCGTCTCCCCTGGTTGGGGGTCAAGGATATGACTAACTAATTGCGCGCTAGCGTCTTGAACCACCCACCAGCCTTGATCAAAGCCTGGGAGATTTTGAATTGCGCCCGTGTTACCAATTAACCTTAAACCTTGGGGTAAATTGGGTATGCGTCTGGCTAAAATCCCGGCCGATTTTAACGCTGTTTCCACTTGTGCGATCGTAGTCCGTAGCGGATTAATTCTGAAATCGATGGTGGGTGTTTGGTTCATCCATTCACAGAGTCTTTCCGTCTCCTCCACACCCAACTGTTCTAACCAAACTTCGATGATCCAGTCAGGAAAACTGTGTAAAATTCCGCATCTTTCTCTGGGATTTTCTGGTAATTTCAATGGTTCTGACTGGTTTTCGGCTAAACGCACATACTGACGTAATAAACCGTTGACAAACCCTGCAAGTCCCGCAAAACCATTGTCCTTTGCTAATTGGACTGTAGTATTGACAGCCGCCGATACAGGAATGCGTTCTTGATAACGCAGTTGATAAAAGCCTAAATGTAAAATGCTGCGGAGTTCGCTAGGCTGTTGATGAGATTTTTTAGTAGCTAGTTGGTCAATGATTGCGTCTAGGGTGCGTTGTCTTCTGACACTGCCATAAACTAATTCTGTGACTAAGCGACGGTCAAGATCAGATAAATGAGATTTTCGTAACACTCTATCTAGCGCAACATCAGTAAAAGCCCCCTTATGGACATCTTTGAGCGCAATGAAAGCGATTTGACGGGAATTGGTCATGGAAAATCGGTAATTATTTCAATAGCAAGGGTATTTAGACTAGAAAAAACCGCAATAATGTCATAAAAATAGAGTTAAATTCTATGACCTATCTTGAGCAGGGTTTAATTGCTTATAAAAAGGGAGACTACCACACAGCTAAAAAGATTTTTACCAGATTGGCTACCCTCAATCGCAATGCTGATGCCCACTATTTATTGGGGATGATGCAGTCTTCTGGCCAGGGTTTTGAACCTGATCCAACCGCAGCCGCTAACTATTATCACACTGCGGCCACAGCCGGACATCCCCAAGCCGCCTATGATTTAGCAGCCCTTTATGCCCTCGGTCGTGGCGTTGAGCAAGATTATACAACAGCTTTGTCTTGGTATCGTCGGGCGGCGGAGGCAGGGATTTTAGAAGCAATGTTTGTGATGGGGACAATGTACGCCAATGGTGAAGGTGTCAGACAAGATTTTGAGACAGCCCAAAAGTGGTGGCTAAAAGCCGCAGCACAAAATCATGCGATCGCCTCCTTCTACATCGGTCATTTGTATAACAATGGTGATGGAAGGGAACGCAACCCAGCCACCGCCGCTAACTGGTATCTGAAAGCTTGGGATGCAGGTCATGATCAAGCAGAAATTTACTTAAATAATTTATTACCCACCTTGGAAGAATTAGGGCGCGGGGGTGCGGCTGAAGCTCAAGCTGTGTTAGGAGCAATCTACTATACCATGTATGGTAACTACCCACAGGCGATAAATTGGCTGCAACTTGCCACCGCCCAAGAACACCCAGAAGCTACGCGCTTGCTGGGATATTGTTACGAACAGGGAGAAGGGGTTGAGCAAGATACAGCACAGGCTGTAGATTTGTATCACCGTGCGGCGCAACTGGGTGATCAATTTGCTCAATTTAACTTAGCAACCTACTATGCTACAGGCTATAGCAATGTAGAGCGAGATTTAGATACAGCAATTCATTGGTATCGACAAGCAGCAGAACAAGGACTATTTGCAGCCCAACATCCCTTAGCCGAACTCTTAGCGGCACGAAATCGCGATCGCGCTGACGCTAAAGAGGCGATTCATAGACTCCGTCTAGTTGCTCAAAATAATTCTGAAGCGGCTGAATATCAACTGACAGCAGGTGATGGAAAATGGACTGTAACCATAGCTCAAAATGGTGTAGTTGTATCTTTGGTGGGGATGGAGTTAAGTGAATTAGAAATAGGTTAGAGCCAATACTGTTCTTTTAAGAAAAGCCAAAATCCACTTATTTGAACTATTGTATTAGGTTAAATGCAGATATTTGATTAAAAACCCCACTTTCTTCAAAAAAGCGGGGTTTTCAATTTGTATGGGAAATCTAATTAGAGAGATATAGAAGTATCTACGCTGTTAATTTCAAATTCACAGGCTCTAGAGACTAATTCTGACGGTAATTGATCAAATCTCACCAAAGATAAATAAGATTGGTCTTTCATCAATTCTTTAGCCAGTAAAAAACCCGCGATCGTCCAGGTTTGATATTTTCTCGACTGCTTACCAATCAATCTGCCTTTCTTGCCATCATAATATTCTGGCCATTCATCTTCCAACAGTCTAGATTGGGCAATTTCAATTGCTTTACTTGCTAGATAAGGTTTATTAGTTTTAATCGCTGCTGCTGTTAACATCCACATCAAAACAGGCCAGCTACCTGCATTATGATACGACCAAGGTATATTTTTGGGGTCGCATCCTGTGACGATTCTATACTCTTCATCTTCTAAAGCTGGGTAACAGATTTTCATGGGCATATCTCCCACTAAATCTTCCCATCTTTCCTCAATCAAACTCATAATTGATTGGGCTTGTTGTTCTGTCGCTAGGTCAGAAATGACCGCCATCAAATTACCTAGCGCGAAAAATCTTGTATCTAACTGTGATGGCCCCACATTTCCAGCTAAATAACCACCTTTTTTGGGTAGCCATTTATCTAATTCATAATAGGGAATAGAATCTACATAGATGTTAAAAAGATTGACTGCTGTCTTACCGTATTCTTCACTTTTGAAGCGATAAATAGCATTGAGGCGATTGATATCTATCCAATAATGTTGGCGAATATGGGCGCATAAAAGTGGCAGGCGGTTATCAATGGCTTCAACAACATCTTGATTACCTTGACAGATTAACATCTCCCGCGCTGCACGCAAAGCCGCATAAAATAGAACTTGCAATTCTAAAGGATGACCATAAATCCCCAAACGGCGGTCAATCATACAAGCACCATCTGGAACTAACAGCGTGGGATACATATCAAAGCGATTCGCCAGACAGATTTCCATAATTAACCTAATACCTGTTTGGAATTCAGGCTGATAGGCTAAGGAGAAATCTTTGGTGGCGACTACATAGGAGTGTAATAATATAATCCACCATAAACAAGAATCAACTGGTGTGACTCTAGCGATCGCATGTTCACCAAAATCTGCTTCTAAATACTCTTCGCCATGATCCGATACTACTTTAAAACTTGCTGGGATTAAACCCCTACCAGGCTTATACGCGTCTAATTGTCTTTCTTTGGGTTGTAACTTTAAAGTTTCTTCTAAAAAGTTGCGAACAATCTCTGTTCTACCTTTGATGAGAAAAAGTAAAGCTGATGAAACAAAATCTCGCACAAAACATTGGTCGTAATTTAATGCTTCTACAGAAGCATCATAAGCAGCAACTGTACCGACGGGACGACCTTTATAATATATTATAGATTTCTCTAGTGCTTTCCACGCCGAGGTTTCTATACTTTCTTCTGTTAGTAATTCATTTACCTTTTGCATCGCCAGACTAACTCCATTGAGGGTGTAAATTTATGGTAGATGCGCTTACTTTTGTGAGGGTTTTTACTTTGGTTCAGCATAACAGAGAGCAGGTTTTGCTATTGCAAAAATCTCCCAAAATAAGCAGCTTAAGCTGAATATCTCAAGCTGTTCATAGTGTGTGTGTATAATGTTTGATGGTGAATTAATTCACTACTAATCAATTATCCTTGTGGTAGTTTACAACTAGCTGTGATTCCATACACAAGTAATAATCATGATTAATAGATACAGTCATGACAGATACATTTTTAGCTTAACCAATGCTCTTGTGTGTGTGTAGAGCTTTTCTTTACCAAACAAAAACATATCTCTCAAACTGTATAAGGGTTGTATGAAGTGAAGTCTTTGTGACTTCGGGTAATCTTTACTCAGTTAGAATCTATTTTTCGAGATTATTTTTCCCCTACAAATTAATAATTTATAACTTTTTGTGAAAATTTGCAATAAGATTAATTACAATTTGGCAGATGTCAATACCTATAAAGGATTATATATTTTAACCAACAAGAAGATAAACTAGTGTGATTACTGGAATGCAGCCACTAGCCTGTCATTAACAATCAAGCTAGTGTGGGGTTAACACGGTAAAGGGAATGGTAGGCGATCGCGCTTATGATTAGGGACTTCCAGAAAATAAATTATCCAATTTCTCTTTTTCAAGTTCTCCCAAACATAAGTTTTCTTTTTATCTGTATGAAAGAAAACCCCCCATAATATTATGGGAGGTCTAAAATGACTACGTAAATATAGATAAAACTTATGTTATTTTTCAGGCACTGTCATATGGTCGTCACTTACAGATTTCCATAGCTTATAAGCACCATAACCGGCTGCTGCGGTAGCTGCAACTGGAACTAAAACCGGTGCTGCGGCAGCAACCGTTGGTGCTACTACAGCCAATGGAGCTACTGTTGCTATAGCTGCGTGTCCGATTGTCGCCCCAACTGCGGCTAGTGTTGCTGTATCACCTGAAGCCATAAGTGTGATTGCACTACCAGAAATAGCACCCACAGCGAATGACATCATATTTCCGCAATCCTTTCCTTCACATTTTAGAAATGTTACATCTCCTACTTTTACTAGATTTCCTTCTACTAAATTACCTTCTGCCCTAGCGGAAGATGGCAATATTGTTAAGGTGCTGGTTACAACAATTAGAGTAACCAAGATGGTAGAGATAAATCTTTTCGCAGTTTGAAAGATACTTAGCATTTAATTTCCTTGTATGTCAATTTAAATACACATTTGAGACTATCTAAATTTAAGCTAATAAATCTTGTTACACCCTCGTTACAAATAAGGAAATATCGCATCTTACTTTTAAACTTTGTGTAAAGTGCAAGCTTCCGCTATCTTAAATTTTGAGATAACAAATTGCGCTTAATATGACTCCGCGTTTCCCTCATCAAAAGGCAAAAGCCCTCAAACCTGGTAGCCGTCGTCCTGCTAAAGAACTATGCAGCGAGTGCGGACTGTGCGATACATACTACATTCACTATGTCAAGGAAGCCTGTGCTTTTATCACCCAACAGATAGATACCTTAGAAGCACAAGCACACACCCGTTCTCGCCATCTCGATAACCCCGATGAACTATACTTTGGCGTGCATCAAGAGATGATGGCGGCGCGGAAACAACAACCCATCGAAGGCGCACAATGGACAGGGATTGTTAGCACCATAGCCATAGAAATGCTCAACCGTGGACTAGTCGAAGGTGTTGTCTGTGTCCAAAACAGCAAAGAAGACCGCTTCCAACCCGTACCTGTAATTGCCCGTACCCCAGAAGAAATACTAGCAGCGAGGGTAAATAAACCTACCCTTTCCCCCAACCTTTCCATATTGGAACAGGTAGAACAATCGGGGATGAAGCGATTATTGGTAATTGGTGTGGGTTGCCAAATCCAAGCACTCAGGGCGGTAGAAAAAAAACTAGGTTTAGAGAAACTCTATGTTTTAGGTACACCGTGCGTAGATAACGTTACCCGTGCCGGACTGCAAAAATTCTTAGAAACCACCAGCCGATCGCCACAGACAGTGGTACATTACGAATTCATGCAAGACTTCCGCATTCACTTCAAGCATGAAGATGGTTCAATTGAGAAAGTTCCCTTCTTTGGCTTAAAAACTAACCAACTCAAAGATATCTTTGCGCCATCTTGTATGAGTTGCTTTGATTACGTCAACTCTTTAGCGGATTTAGTCGTCGGTTATATGGGCGCGCCCTTTGGCTGGCAATGGATTCTTGTACGCAATGATACAGGGAAAGAAATGCTGGAGTTAGTCAAAGACCAGTTAGACACTCAGCCTGTGATGTCTGAAGGGAATCGGAAAGAGGCTGTACAGCAGGGGATAACTGCTTATGACAAAGCTGTGACTTTGCCGATGTGGGTAGCAAAACTGATGGGGGTGGTGATTGATAAAATTGGCCCCAAAGGTTTGGAGTATGCGCGGTTCTCGATGGATTCGCACTTCACACGGAATTATTTGTATGTGAAGCGGAATCATCCTGAGAAGTTGGAAGCTCATGTGCCGGAGTTTGCCAAGCGGATCGTTGGGCAGTATAGGTTGCCGGAGTGATGCCTCACGCAAAGGCGCAAAGACGCAAAGAAGGAAGAGGAGATGATGGAGAATGAGATCGCTAAGGAGATTGTTGACGCTGCTTATAAGATTCACACAAAGTTGGGGCCGGGGTTGTTGGAATCTGTATATGAGGCAGTGCTTGCTTATGAGTTGGAGAGACGGGAATTAAAAGTGGTTAGGCAAAAGGCTATTCCAGTAGTTTATGAAGGTGTGCATTTAGAAGAAGGTTTTCGAGCCGACTTAATAGTTGAGGATAAAGTCATTGTTGAACTCAAATCTGTAGAAACAATCCACCCCGTACACAAAAAGCAACTACTGACATACCTTCGCCTTGCCAATAAACACCTTGGGTTACTTATTAACTTTGGGTCTTTCTTAATCAAAGATGGCATCTCCAGAGTCGTAAATAACCTTTAAAACCTCACAACCAAGACGCAAAGAACCTCTTAAATCCTTTGCGTCTTTGCGCCTTTGCGTGAGCTTTTCTTAAACCCTCCCCACCGCGTCAATCGCCGCCTCAAGTGCGATCGCCACATGAGTCCAGTGAGTCCCCCCTTGGCAATACACCACATAAGGTTCACGCAAAGGCCCATCCGCCGAAAATTCCAAGGTACTCCCCTCAATAAACGTCCCCCCAGCCATCACCACCTGACTCTCATATCCCGGCATGGCATCGGGTACAGGGTCAAGGTAAGAACCAACGGGAGAATGTTGTTGGATCGCCTTACAAAAAGCAATTAATTTTTTCGCTGAACCCAATTTAATCGCTTGAATCACATCCCCACGGGGCGCAAGGGGGGCAGGATTCACGGGATATCCCAATTTGTCAAATACATAACCAGTCAGATAAGTCCCTTTCATCGCCTCTCCTACCATCTGCGGCGATAAAAATAACCCTTGGAATAGCAGCCGATTTTGGTCGAAGGTCGCACCGCCATAACTGCCAATGCCTGGTGCAGTCAGGCGACAGGCGGCAGCTTCTACTAAATCGGCACGCCCAGCAACATAACCCCCGGCCGTGACGATAGTACCACCAGGATTTTTAATTAATGACCCCGCCATTAAATCAGCCCCGACATGGGTGGGTTCTTGGATGTCGATAAATTCCCCATAACAGTTATCGACAAAACAAACGGTGTGAGGATTTTGTTGCTTAACTAGATGTACAATCTTTTCTATATCGTTAATTAATAAACTTGGTCGCCAAGAATAGCCACAGGAACGCTGAATTAACACTAAACGCGTGTTATCAGTAACGCTAGTGCTTAAAGCTTCCCAATCTACAGTTCCTTGTGGTGTTAGCTCCAGTTGGCGGTATTTTATGCCAAACTCAATAAGAGAGCCTTGACCTTGGCCACGTAAACCAATGACTTCTTCAAGCGTATCGTAGGGAGAACCGACCACTGCTAGCATTTCATCCCCAGGACGGAGGACACCAAATAAAGCGCAAGCGATCGCATGAGTTCCCGAAACAAACTGCACTCGCACAGCTGCCGCCTCAGCCCCCATTACCTCCGCAAAAACTTTATCTAAAGTTTCTCTACCTAAATCATCGTGACCGTAACCACTCACACCTGCAAAGTGGTGCGCCCCTACACGCTGATTCCGAAAGGCCTCCAGCACTCTTTTCAAATTATGCTTGACCTGAGCGTCAATACCAGAAAAAATCTCTAACAGTGCGTGTTCTGCTTGCCGCAGCTGTTCTAAGCTGTTCATTGCTTCCTCGTTAACAAAAAATTTATAGATTGCGGATTTTGGGTTCGCGCAGATTAGGCTGAACAATTTCAATACAGGTTATTGCATGACAATTGCTACTTCAACTAAACCTCAACTCAATTGGGTAAATACCCTATTTTTCCTTGGGCTACACATCGGCGCATTGTTTGCCTTTGTCCCTGGTAACACTAACTGGGCGGCTGTTGGTGTAGCTTTCTTGCTGTACTGGATTACTGGTGGTTTGGGCATCACTTTAGGCTTTCATCGCCTTGTTACCCACCGCAGTTTTCAGACTCCCAAGTGGTTGGAATACATCCTGGTGTTGTTTGGAACTCTCGCCTGTCAAGGAGGGCCTATCGAGTGGGTGGGGACACATCGTATTCATCACTTACATTCCGATACTGACCCAGATCCCCATGATTCCAATAAAGGTTTCTGGTGGAGTCATATTGGTTGGCTGATTTATCACTGTCCTGCCCACGTTGATGTTCCTCGTTTTACCAAAGATATTGCCGAAGACCCAGTTTATCAGTTTTTACAGAAATATTTTATTCTTATTCAGGTGGCTCTAGGCTTATTGCTGTTGTATCTGGGCGGCTGGTCTTTCGTAGTTTGGGGCATTTTTGTTCGCATTGTTTGGGTTTACCACTGTACTTGGTTGGTGAACAGTGCTACTCACAAATTTGGTTATCGCACTCATGAATCTGGCGATAACTCTACTAATTGTTGGTGGGTAGCCGTGTTAGTCTTTGGTGAAGGTTGGCACAATAACCACCATGCTTTCCAATATTCAGCTCGTCATGGTTTGGAATGGTGGGAAATTGACTTAACTTGGATGACAATTCAATTGTTGCAAGTGTTTGGTTTAGCTACCAATATTAAACTTGCAGACAAAAAGCAATAAGTCATTAATTACTAGTCATTAGTTTTTATCCATAAACTAATGACTAGTAATTTTGGGAATTGCTTCAGAAATAGTTAACAAAATGCAATTCCAGCTGCGATCGCGTAACTGAGATTGCTATAATCCAGAACGACTAGTGTAAAGAAACTTTGCGGCCAGTTACTTTTTCAGTAACTTTGTAGAGGATTCTGTTCGTTTTTCAGGTTTTCATGACTACATCAATCATCAAGACACAAGAAATAGGGAATGACCTTGGTAATTCCGAACTAAGGCTGAGAGATATTATCAAAACCTTACCCAAGGAATGTTTCCAGTTAAATCGTCGCAAGGCTTGGACACAAGTAATCATCAATGTTTTGATGGTGGGTTTAGGCTACTACTTTTTGACAATTTCTCCCTGGTTTTTATTACCATTCGCTTGGATTTTTACAGGAACCGCTTTAACAGGTTTTTTTGTAATTGGTCATGATTGTGGACACCGTTCATTTGCTAAACGTCGTTGGGTAAATGACTTGGTAGGACATATATTCATGATGCCTTTAATATATCCTTTTCACAGTTGGCGCATTAAACATAATCATCATCATAAACACACCAACAAATTAGATGAAGATAATGCTTGGCATCCTATAAGACCAGAAGTATTTAGCAGTTGGGATAAAAATAGACAGTTTGCTTTTGAGTTTTTTATGCGGAAAAAACTCTGGTGGGTTGGTTCAATTGGGCATTGGGCAGTTGTCCATTTTAATCCGCAAAATTTTAAACCTCAAGAGCGCGCAGGTGTTAAACTTTCCGTTGCAGTAGTCTTAATATTTGCAGCAGTGGCTTTCCCCACTCTGATTGCTACCACTGGTGTTTGGGGATTTATTAAGTTCTGGTTCATCCCTTGGTTGGTTTATCATTTTTGGATGAGTACCTTCACTATTGTTCACCACACTTATGCAGACGTACCTTTTAAAGTCGCCCATAAGTGGAATGAGGCAATGGCACAGTTATTTGGTACGATTCATTGTGATTACCCCCGTTGGGTAGAATTCCTTTGTCATGACATTAATGTCCACGTTCCTCATCATATCTCTACAGCCATTCCCTCATATAATTTGCGGCTAGCTTACAGCAGCATTAAAGAAAATTGGGGTGATTATTTACATGAGGAATTTAAGTTTTCTTGGCCATTAATGAAGCAAATTACTAACCAATGTCAACTTTATGTCACCGATGTTGGTTATCAGACTTTTGATGAATACTACGCAGGAAAATAAATTGCGCTATTTACTGCTGTATATAGTGCGATTATGATGCTATAAGGTAATAAATATTCTGGCAATTTTCTGATTATATGATTGCTCAATGAATTGCCAGAATTATTTTTTGCGTGTACATTGACATTGCAAACATCACCGAGGCGAATTTTCATTCTTCCTCAAATCTAGTCCGCATTTACATCACCACCGAAAAAAAGAGTGCAATCAACGACTGTTAACTTCGATAATTCCCATATTCAGGAAGCATCTCAGAATCAAAATTCGCTTCCCTTTACTCTCCAAGATTTGAAAGCTGCTATTCCCGCAGAATGTTTTCAACCTAATGTTAGTAAGTCACTGTTTTATTTCTTCCGTGACATCCTGATTATTGGATTACTTTATGCTGTAGCTCATTATCTTGATTCTTGGTTTTTCTGGCCGATTTTTTGGCTACTGCAAGGAACAATGTTTTGGGCTTTATTTGTAGTTGGACATGATTGCGGACATCAATCTTTTTCTAAACACAAATGGCTGAATGATTTAATTGGTCATTTGTCTCACACACCAATCTTAGTTCCCTATCATGGTTGGCGGATTAGTCACAGAACCCATCATAAAAATACTGGCAACATCGATAATGATGAAAGCTGGTATCCTGTGACGGAATCGCAATATAAGGAGATGCCTTTATTGCAAAAGATAGGCCGATATTATGTATTTTTATTTGCCTATCCGGTGTATTTGTTTAAGCGTTCTCCTAATAAAGAAGGTTCTCACTTTTCCCCTAACAGCCCCCTATTTAAACCTTCTGAAAAATGGGACGTAATTACTAGCACTGTCCTCTGGATTGGTATGGTAGGTTTATTAGGCTTTTTAACCTATCAATGGGGTTGGATGTGGCTACTTAAATACTATGCTGCACCTTACATTGTGTTTGTGATTTGGTTGGATTTGGTGACATTCCTGCATCATACAGAGTCTGATATCCCCTGGTATCGTGGCGATGATTGGACTTTCCTCAAGGGTGCAATCTCCAGTATCGATCGCAATTATGGTTTGTTCAACCACATTCATCACGATATCGGTACTCATGTGGCTCACCACATTTTCTTGAATATCCCTCACTACAATTTAATCAAGGCCACTGAGGCGATTAAACCTGTAATGGGTGAATACTACCGTAAGTCTGAAGAACCCATTTGGAAAGCTTTATGGCGTTCTTGCGTTAGCTGTCACTTTGTACCGGATGCAGGTGGTAAAGTTTATTACACCTCTTACCATAAATAAGTAGCTTTTCTTAAATTAGAAGGTTGAAACAGTAAAAGGTTCGCGTAGTTATATACGCGGACTTTTTTATGTTTGTAGCCTCTATGGTTAGTAGTAAGGACTACCCTTCTCCTTTGGAGACGCTAACGCGAACGGGAACGCTCCGCGAACAGTCCTTTGGAAGAGACTTGATCAGGACTAAAGTCCTGACTACGAACTGAATTTTAATGCTTTTATAACTTACTTAATTTGCAGTTGGCTGAATAATATCAAGTTCAAGTAAACTTGATTTGTCAGGATATTTATATATGACAAGATGTCAAACTTTTAAAAAATAAATATACGCGAAGATATTCATATCTAAAATCAAAAATCAGATAAAAATACTTGACATATATTCGACTTTATCGATAGTGTTTTCTTGAGAATAAAAAATACAAATAATCATTTTAATTTTTGGAGTAACTCAATGAAGTATGAGTTATGGGTGCTACCTTTTAGTTTATTGGGTGCATTCTTAGGTTCGCGTGTCTTAGCATCAGAAATTACTGTTAATGAATCAGATATTAACTCAAATTTAAATACAAATATTCTGCAATTAAGTGAAATAACTACACCTTTAACGGAAGCTAAATTATTAACTCAGCCATTAGAAATCCAGTCTTTAAATATAAAAGAAATTGCCCAAACAGATATTCCAGTAGAAGATGAGGCTGATGATAATAATATTTCCGAACAGGAATCTGATATTAATTTAGAAGTAGTCGGGGAGCAAAATTCCTTACCTCAATCTACACCAACTTACATTATTGAAAAAGAAGAGATTGAAAAACAAGGTGCAACTAGTGTTGCTGATGTTTTAAAAAGAATGCCAGGATTTGCTATCAATGATGTCGGACATGGTGCAGATATTCATACAGGGACATATTATCGGGGACATTCAATCAATCAGTCGGTATTTTTGATTAATGGTAGACCGATTAATAATGATGTCAATACTTATCATGGGGCGACAGATTTAAATAGTATTCCAGTGGAATCGATTGAAAGAATCGAGTTGTCTAGTGGTGCATCTACGGCTTTATATGGTTCTTCAGCTTTTGGTGGAGTGGTGAATATTATCACTAAACAAGGTAGTGTCACACCAAAGTTTAATGCTTCAGCTGAATTTGGTTCTTTAAGTTTAAATAATCAACAAACCAGTTTTAGCGGTGGGTTTGATAATGTCAGATATAATTTGAGCTTTGAAAGACTGTTTATTGATAACCGCTATAAAGTTCCGCAAGGTGCAGCAAACCGTGATGCTAGCGGTAATCTATTCAATGCAGATACGGCGACTAGCACTTATTTTGGTAGCTTGGCTGTAGACTTCAATCCGCAGAATACTTTGAGTTTAGATATTAAGAAATTAAGTAGTCGGCGGGGATTGATTTATTTTGGTTTTCCTTTGCAAAGAGATAGGCTAGACCATGATGGATTAAATATTGGTTTATCTTGGCGATCGCAACTTGCCCAAGGTTCTAAACTGACTACTACACTGGGTTATAACCAAGACTATTTTAATACCTACGGGCCTACAGCCTTTCAAGGCAACACATTCTACCGCACCGGTACGTTAGACACACAAAACCTCACCGCCAGAGTAGATCATGAATGGCAATTAACAGCTAATAATCGGCTACGCTGGGGTTTAGATTTAAAGAACACTGATTTAGAAGGGATTACCAATAGTACCAGTCCCAACCGTATCGCCTTGAATGAAGTAGAAAACCGCAGTGTTTTAAATACAGCTTTATTTGCAGTCAACACTTGGGATATCACCAATAGTTTTCAAGTTGATTTAGGTTTAAGACAAAGCTTTGATTCCCAATTTGGTAATTATCTCAATCCCAGTGTGGGTATGCGTTATGCGATGTCTCCGAATTTAGCTTTACGTGGTAGCTGGACGGGGGGACAACGTAACCCAGGATTAGACCAACTTTATTTATATGATACAGTGCATGGCTGGTTATCTAATCCAGACTTAGAACCAGAAACAGGATCATCTTGGACTGCGGGTGTAGATGTGAATTTTTCTGAAGATTTAAGCGGACAATTTACCTACTTTGGTAGCAGTTTAGATAATCGTCTGGGAATTATTCAAGGACAGTGGCAAAATATTGGTTTAGTTGACACTAATGGGTTTGAAGCGGCGTTGCGTTGGCGGATGACTAAAAATTGGTCAACGTTTTTTAACTATACTTACACCGATGCCCAAATTAAAACGGGAACAGAGAGGGGTTTACAGTTAGGTTTGATTCCCTATTCTAATTTGCAAGCTGGCATTGGCTATCAAAAGAATGGTTGGCAAGCCAATTTATACGCTAATTATAATAGTGGTTCTCGCCGGGCTTTGTTTAATAATCCAGGTGATAAGAATACAGATTTTTCGCCTTCTTACGTCAACTTTGATTTAAGTGGACGCATCCCTTTAACTCAAGGTTTAGGACTGACATTTTATTTAGAAAATTTACTCGGCGAACAATACGAACGGGTGAACCGCATTTATAGCCCTGGGTTTACTTTTCGGGTGGGTTTGAGTTCAGGAATTTAATTTAGGGAAGGGGACAAGGTATGGCTGTTTCATTCGCTGGTGTCGCAGATTTTTCAAGAGGAAATCTCACGCAAAGGCGCAAAGACGCAAAGAAAAATCACATATTTTGGGTTGAAGGCGCAAAGATTTTTGACTAAAGTTGTGCGCGCTTACCCTCAATTTTTACCTCTTTGAATCTTGCAACTTTAGCCCTGGGGGACAAGGTAGAGTTTTTCCTAACCTCCAATGCCCTATTCCCAATGCCCAATGCCCCATTCCCATATTGCCAGATTTAACCCTAAACAATTACACTAAACTTTATTCAGCTTCTCAGGGTTTATACTCATCTTGAACACACTGGCGGGACGCTACGAAATCATTAGGTTATTGGGCGGTGGTGGTTTCGCCGTCACATATCTGGCTAGGGATAATTTTCAACCCAGCAAACCTTTGTGTGTTGTTAAACAACTACGTCCTAACCAAACTGCAACTCGTGTTATAGAATTTTTTGAGAAAGAAGCCGCTATCCTCGAAAGGTTGGGAAAACATCCTCAAATTCCCCAACTCCTGGCGCACTTTAACCAAGACCAAAATTTATATATAGTGCAGGAGTTTGTCGAAGGACAAGATTTGAGTCGAGAAATCGTCCCTGGTAAGCGACTGAGTGAAAGTTATGTGACTAAACTTTTGCAGGATGCTTTAGAAGTCTTGTCTTTTGTTCATCAACAAGGAGTAATTCATCGGGATATCAAACCCCAAAACTTAATGCGCCAACAAGATGGCAAGATTATCTTGATTGACTTTGGTGCAGTTAAAGAACTGGGAACGTTAATGGTGAATAGTCAAGGTGAGGTCAATTCTAGCGTGGTGATTGGCACACCTGGTTATATGTCCTATGAACAATATCGGGGTAAGCCTTGTTTTGGTAGTGATATTTACGCGTTAGGGATGACGGCTATTCAGGCTTTAACAGGTGTTTTACCTTCAGAATTAGAAGAAGATAGCCAAACGGGTGAGATTATCTGGCAAAATCGAGTCCAGGTGAGCAATCATTTGGCTGAGGTGTTAACTAAAATGGTACGTCATCACTTCAGTATGCGTTACGCTAACGCTACAGAAGCACTGCAAGCTTTAATCTCAATCTCAACACCATTACCACAGACGGTTGTATCTGAGGTTAATAAGGAATTATATCTGCAAGAAGCTAGGAGTCGCGCCCAGCAAAGTCAAGGTAATTTTTCTGTGTTTGCTTTGAGAATATTAGAATCAAGGCGCGTTGAGTTGGGGTTATCGGAGGAAGAAGCGAGAGAAATTCAAGCACAAGTTCTGCAACCCTATCGGGAATATGAACGGAAGTTACAAGAGTATGAACAAGCTTTAATTGATGCGGTAAAACAACAATATCCTTTTAGTCAGGGAACGCAAAAGGATTTACAAGACTATAAACAATATTTGGGACTCAAGGATGAGGATATTGCAGCGATAGAAGCACGGGTGTTTCCGCCTCAGCAATCAGAATTACAGCGTCAGCAGCAGGAAGCGGAAAGGTTACGTCAGGAACAACAACGACAAGCCGAATTACAGCGTCAGCAACGAGAAGCGGAAAGATTACGTCAACAACAACAGCAACAAAAGCAACACGAAGCGTCTCAGGTTAAATCTAACCCTGGTATTCCAACTCAGACTTTTGAATTTGACACCGCTATCGTTACCTTAAAATCGATAGGATTCTTAGGTTCAAGAACAAAAAAACATGAAATTCAACGTATTAGAAAACAGAACAAGTTCTATAGAGAAACCTTAGTTAATGGTGTCGTTTTAGATATGGTGGCGATTCCTGGCGGTAAGTTCTTGATGGGTTCGCCAGAAGATGAGCCAGAACGCTCTAAGTCTGAAAGTCCACAGCATAATGTTACCGTTAAACCCTTCTTCATAGGTAAATTTCCCGTCACCCAGGCTCAATGGAAAGCTGTTGCTGGTTTTGCGAAGGTGAATATTAATTTAAATCCTGAGCCATCACATTTTAAAGGTGCTAATCGTCCTGTAGAACAGGTTTCTTGGAATGATGCTGTGGAGTTTTGCGCTAGATTATCTCAGAAGACTGGGAAAATTTACCGTTTACCCAGTGAAGCGGAATGGGAATATGCTTGTCGCGCAGGGACGACTACCCCATTTTACTTTGGTGAATTAATTACTGAGGGTTTGGCGAATTACAATCGCAATTACCAACAAACAACTGATGTGGGGAAATTTCCTGCTAATCCTTTCGGTTTATTTGATATGTGTGGCAATGTATGGGAATGGTGTCAGGATGAGTGGCATGATGATTATTTAAACGCTCCGAATGATGGTAGTGCATGGCTTGGTAATGGTAAGAATAATAAACTACTGCGTGGTGGTTCTTGGCTGGACTACTCAGGAAACTGTCGCAGTGCGTTTCGTCACAGTTACGCTTACGCAACCGTCAGATTTAGCAACTATGTTGGTTTTCGTGTCGTGCTTGTTTCCCCGTAAGGAATTTTGGCGTTGCTGATTGAGAATATGAATTGTCTCACGCATACTGCTTCGCAGAACCCGAAGGGTAGGCGCAAAGACGCAAAGGTGCAAAGAAAAACAAGGGTAATTTTTGCATTTCATACTTTGATTCAGCAACGCTGGAGTTTTAGTACGATCGCAATTAGCCATACCTGTCTGTGTTTCTTGTGTTGTGTGCGATCGCATCCCCTGTAGTTTAGCCCTTGAAAAATTATTCATACTGACGCACCCTACTAAACTACTGGCGTGCGATGATACTTCAGTGTAGGCGATCGCTCTATCTGCTAACTCATATTTACTGATACACAATTACAGCCTCTCGGCTCATTTCAATGTAATAATGCTGTTGAAATAGTTCAACTATAGAGGAAATATTACTTGTAAACAGGTTTTCTAGTTCCGAGTTATTGATATTACCTGTTGTGATTAACAATAATTTATATGGTTGCTGAATTGTTAAAAAGGAATTAACAAAATCATAATCTTTGATAATTAAAATTCTCTTTTGCTGTATTGATATAGCATTAATTTCAATATCTGATGTAGCATTTTGCTCTGGTAAGTCTCTGGTATGAATGGTGTCGTAATTTAATGATTTAAGAAAATTTGCCAGCCGCACTGGTAATTGAGCATCAACAAGAAATTTCATGAGGCGATTTTATGAATACTTTTGACTTGACTAAGTCGAGCTGCAAATAACAAAACAGCTAGTATATCTTCAGATTCTAAATCATCATAATCTGCTAATATTTGCTCTGTAGTCATACCAGAACTGAGCAATTCTAAAATAAACTCAACTGGATAACGCAGTCCTCTAATGCAGGGTTTTCCATGACAGATATAAGGATTCAGAGTAATACGTTGTAAAAGTGCATTATCCATACTATTGAGATATCTACAATGTTTTCTCTTATCCTAACATCTAGCTAATTGCCGCAACACTTGCTCTGGGAGACGCGATAAATCGCGTCTCTAAAAGTCGGTAGAAAATCATAACCAGGCTCGGTCATACTGCACTGGCCAATGTTTCTCATAGCCTAGCTGTTTGGCGGCTACATGAGGCCAGTAGGGATTGCGGAGGAGTTCCCTTCCTAAAAGCACTATGTCTGCTACACCATTGCGAATGATTTTATCTGCTTGTTCGGGGGAAGTAATTAAGCCGACTGCACCCGTGGCGATATCGCTGTCTTGACGAATGCGTTGAGCAAATTGGGTTTGATATCCAGGTTTAACGGGAATATTAATCCCAGGGATAATTGCACCAGAGGAACAATCTATTAAATCCACACCCAAAGATTTTAATTCTCGACTCAAAACAACACTCTGTTCAATATCCCAGCCTTTATCTATCCAGTCTGTAGCGGAAATGCGAACAAATAGGGGATGTGTCTGCGGCCATACTTCTCGCACGGCGGTGACGACTTCACGCAGGAGACGAGTCCGATTTTCAAAACTACCGCCGTAATTATCTTGGCGTTGGTTGACTAGGGGTGAAAGGAACTGATGTAATAAATAGCCGTGGGCTGCGTGAATTTCTATAACTTTAAAGCCTGCTTGTAGGGAACGTTGCGTGGCTTCGACAAAAGCTTGAATAACTTGTTGAATGCCTGCTAGACTGAGGGCTTCTGGTATGGGACTATCTTTACTAAAGGCGATCGCACTACTCGAAACAATCGGCCGCCAACCTTCTTGAGATTCATCTAATACCTTACCACCACGACTAGGTTTAGCTGTGCTAGCTTTTCTACCTGCGTGGGCTAATTGAATCCCCGCTACAGCCCCAAAGTTATGTATTAATCCCACAATTTTTGCTAAATATTCAATGTGGTCATCTGACCATATTCCCAAATCTTGGGGGGTAATTCGGCCGCGAGGTTCAACAGCCGCCGCTTCTGTAATAATTAAACCTGCACCACCTACTGCACGGGAGGCTAAATGAACCAAGTGCCAGTCGTTAGCAAATCCATTGGTACTGGAATATTGACACATGGGCGACATGGCAATACGGTTACGAAAGGTGACTTCACGAAGCTTGAACGGTTCAAATAGGTGTGCCATTAATACTAATTCCTTCTCTGGTTTGGTAAAAAATTAGGAATGGAATTGGCGTTAAGAAACACTAAAGATGAGGAGTGCAGGAGATTAATAACTTAAAACCCTACACCTGAATTTCTTTTAGCGATTGTTAATTTTTTTTGTGACTCTGGTGTGACTTGACTATCAGGGGTATGTAATTCCCAGATATCTTGCTTTCCTAGTTCTTGATTGGCGTGTAAATTTAAGTTATCTGATAATTGCTGATTCTGCCACAGGGAATAGATTTCTGCTGACAACATTTCTCTTTCAATTTGCCCAAAGAACATAGGTATAATCTCCATAAAGAAATAATGATGAACTTTTTCTACAAATTGTGATCATAATTACAAAAGTTTTTAATATTTGGTTAATTTATTGTGCAGCAAGAATGTTACCAAAATAGCATTAATTTTGCTAAACAGAATACAAAAAAAGAAAGTCATTGTTTGTATAACTACTTTACTATTGTCTTTATAGCATTAATATAGCAATCCTCTTGACTTGCCATAAATTATTTAATTATATAAACAGCAAAAGACAGGAAATTACTAACTCAAGTATCTGTATTACGAAAGCACATATTTTATTATGTGTAGTGGCGTAGCAAGACTTAAATGTTGCAAAAAAAATGTAGGTTGGATTGAGCAAAGCGAAACCCAACACTGATATCTATGTTGGGTTTCCTTACGTCAACCCAACCTACATCTAATACACTATTTTAGCCTTGCCATACCACTACGTATATTTCAGAAATCACATATGATTCCTATAGTTTATTTAGTGTCTACTTGCTCAATATGTCTTGAATCGTGAGTAATTAATTTAGATGATTAATTCTATAATAACTACAGTTTAAGAGGCAGACATAAATTAATAATACACTAAATCGACAAAAATAGTGTATTATCGGAATATCTAACAACAAAACCTCAACCAGCATCAGTGAGTAAAATTACCAAAAAGCTCCTGTTGATGACGAAAAGCCACCATCAAAAATAAAGGACAAGATATTATTCTTGTCCTTGATGATTAAAATAGCAAATGGTGTGTCGAATACGTCAGATGCGCCTGATGATATAAAAATTGCACGGTCGTGTTTCATAAGATGACCAGCGACCAATACCGATGAATTAAATCGGCGGTTTGCTTTCCAGAAGGAAAAGCTATTACATTAAACAAATATACATCATCATAGTCATAATTGCGAATATTTACTTGAAATTAATGACTTACCCGGTTGCTTGTAGCTCCAGTACCGTGAATAATTTAGAAAACAAATGTAAGAAGGGGTAAGGTTTTGGGATTACTAGAGTCAGTTGATCGTTTTTGAGAGAACAGGCTCGAAGAGAATAACTTTAGTGGAATTGTTGACTAATACTTAATGTCTAAATTGTAGTTAGACTATACATCAGGTATTATGCAAGCTGTTTACCCTAGAAATGAAGTGACGAAAACAGAGGGGATAAAAATATGAGGGTTTGGTTAGCTTGCTTTTTGGTGTTGTTCGCCCTAGCAGAATTGTTTGACTGGTTAAAGGGATTTTCTTTCCCCTTGCCTATTTATATATTGGGTGGGGCTTTCCTTGCGGTTGCGTCCAACTACGACAAGATGATTGGTACTTATTTTAGTGATGGTGGTGAACAGTCTCAGATAGACTCATTTACACCTTCTAGTGAACTTCCTCCTACGGTAGTCAATCAGGTGAAAGATTCTCAACAAGAGAAGAGTGGTGAGTGCTGTTAGCGGAAGCGGGGCGTTTAGCCCGTGGTGAGTGCTGAGTAATGAGTAATGAGTAGTCAGTGGTGGGTTGAGAAATAAACTCTACCTTGTCTACTTTGTCTACCTTGTCTACTTTGTCCCCAGTCCCCAGTCCCCAGTCCCCAATCCCCAATCCCTCATGTCCCATAAATTGCTAAATTAAATACAGCTAGCATAGGCAAGAAATTCATACCCTATGCCCTATGCCCTATGCCCAATTCCCAATTCAGGCTACTTTTCCAACGCTGTGATTAGTCGCATTTTTAACAGACTCCAAAGTGTCTTGATTAAGGATAGAAGTTACCGAGACACCAGTTTTCGTCAGCACTGGTGGCGGATAATTTTAGTGACAAGTTTGGGGGTAACGGCTGTAGTTTGGGGTAGTCGGGAGTTGAAATGGTTGCAATCTTGGGAGTTAAAAGCCTATGATCAGATGTTGCGATCGCGTCCTATAGAATCACCAGATCCCCGCATTTTAGTAGTAACAATTACTGAGGAAGACTTAGCCCAAACAAAATGGCCGCTTCCTGATACCACCATTAACCAACTCTTAGCTAAATTAGAAACCTATCAACCCCGTGTCATTGGTCTAAATATTTACCGACCACAACAGAAAAATTTAGGTCAAGGGCTAGAAAATCCCTCTAATATTATTAGCACTTGTGTATTAAGCAGTATGGGAAGGTCAGAAATTCCACCTCCTCCCAACTTTCCACCAGAAAATATTGGTTACAGTGATTTAGTTCCCGACAGTGAAGCAGATCAAATTATTCGTCGGGCGTTGGTATTTGCTGAACCAACAGACCAAAAATGTGCCACACCTTATTCCTTTGCTGCTTTAGTCGCAATTAACTATCTCGAACAAGCGGATATTCAAGTCGATTTTGCCAAACACAACTTTCATCTCGGCAAAACTATCTTCCCTATTCTCTCCGCCAATGCTGGTAGTTACCAAGATATTAATGCTCGTGGGTATCAAATTTTACTAAATTACCGCCACCCCGACCACTTAGCGCAGACTGTCACCTTAACACAAGTCCTGAAAAATCAAGTTAACCCCAATTGGGTCAAAGATAAACTAGTAATTATTGGGACAACAGCTAGCAGTGTTCACCCTGGATTATATACACCCTACAGTGCGGCTTCACAACAACCTACTAGAACGCCTGCTGTTTTTATCCATGCACAAATAGCTAGTCAACTCCTCAGCACAGTCTTAGATAAAAGACCATTAATTTGGTATTGGCCTGACTGGGTGGAATTAATTTGGATTGCTACTTGGTCAGGTGTCGGGAGTGTTTTAGGCTGGCGGTTGCGACATCCTTTATTGTTATTAGTTGTAGGTGGTGCGACCTTAGCGGGTTTAGTAGGAATATGTGCGGGGTTGTTTCTCCAAGCTGGATGGCTGCCTTTAATTCCTCCGGCTTTAGCTTTAATTATGAGTAGTGTGAGTGTCATGGCTTACACAACCTACAAAACACAGCAGCAAACTAAAGTAATGATGCTGCAAGTAGAAAAACAACAGGAAGCCATTGAACAATTAAATGTTTTATTGCAAGAAACCCAAGCAACTACAGCAACCACAGCCCTTTATGACCTCCATTCTCATAGTAATTCTATTATTAGTAATGCCGAAAAAAATACTGGTGATTTTTTATTAGGTGGTCGCTATCAAATTACTTCCGTAATTGCGGCGGGTGGATTTGGGCGAACTTATTTAGCCCAAGATACTCAAAGACCAGGAAACCCTAGTTGTGTTGTGAAAAAATTAATGCCCGCCCGTCGAGACACTAAATTTTTACAAGTTGCGCGTCGCTTATTTAATACGGAAGCGGAAATTTTAGAAGTGTTGGGTAAACATCAACAAATTCCCACATTGTTTGCTTACTTTGAAACAGATGAGGAATTCTATTTAATTGAAGAATATATTCCTGGGCATACTTTACATGAAGAATTACCACCCATAGAGAATCTCAAAAGTGAATCATTTGTGATATCAATGCTCAAAGAAGTTTTAGAAGTTTTAGCTTTTGTACATGAGCATCGGGTAATTCATCGAGATATTAAACCAGCCAATATTATTAGATCCACCAAGGATAGTAGATTGGTGTTAATTGATTTTGGTGCGGTGAAATTAATGCAGCCACCAAGCAGTGAAGAAACAGAATTAGCGACAGTCGCCATCGGGACTAAGGGATATGCACCACCAGAACAATTGGCCGGACATCCCCGTTTAGCTAGTGATATCTATGCTGTGGGAATGATGGGGATTCAAGCTTTAACAGGGATATCTCCCCAAGAACTGCAATTAGACCCCGATACAGGTAATGTGATGTGGCGAGAGTCCGCACAAGTGAGTGCAGAATTAGCAGCAATTTTAGATAAAATGGTGTGTTATCACTTTGGCGATCGCTATCAATCAGCCCATGCTGTTCTCCAAGATTTAAATCACATTACTAATTTAATCTCCACCTCGGCATATTCCCACTAAAAATGAGCCTAATTATTTTTCGGACATAGCAAATTATCCGAGAAAAATCTCTGCGTATACCTTGGCGGGGAAAAAATTGTACATTTAATGCCACTTCACACAACAATAGTTTCGACTCAAGGTAGATACTAAATACAAATTTATCAATAGTTCAAAAATTACAGAAATACCTGATGGTTTCAGCCATATTTTCTTCATAGAATCTGGCTCAATTACAGCAGATAATCTTCAAACACCACAAAAACTGCTAATAAAGCTAGTCTATAAAGCAATACGGTTCAGTTAAACCTAAAATTTGGTGTTTGTGAAGTAAGGAAAAGTTCGTAGTAAGGACTTCAGTCCTTAGATGAGGACTAAAGTCCTCTCTACAAACTGTTTTCTTAACTGAACTGTATTGGTCTATAAAGAACGAAAAAAAATCTCTGGGAAATATTCTAAAATATGTCAGTTACAACTCAAATTTTGGCATGATTCAGGGGCAAACAACTGCGATTGAAGGAATCTATGAAGTCTGTATTGGCGTTCCCGATGCGATTTTTGCTATTCAATACTGGGAACAGTTTGGCTATCGCATTGGGCAAATGGGTGAACTATCCCCTGGTGCAGCGTATCAATTATATGGGGTAAATTCGGCTTTACGCTCAATTCGCCTGTACCATCAGAATGCAGATCATGGTTTGATTCGCTTGATGGTGTGGCAAAATCCCACAAATCCAGGGTTGGGGTTAGCCTCAATGAAAATTAAAGGGAATCGTTGGGCTACTAGTTTAACGGCTGATGTCTTAACTATTTTAAATCATGCCGAGGAAGCCAAAGCCGCAGGTCGGGCTATCCGCTACACTCCTCCATACTGGGAAGTAATTTACCAGAAAGAGAGAAAAAGCCGTCCTTTTCTTGATCCTGCGGTTGGGGTGCGAGAAATGTTGTTATTGCAACCATTGACAAGACAGGTTTTGTTTCAAAGGTTTGGTTACAACGTACCCAATTACGGCACAATTCACCCCGCTTGTGCTTTTCAGACTAGCCAGTTTACCCACATGGGGATGATTATTCAAGATGACAGCAAGGAAAGCCTGAAATTTTACGAAGATGTTTTGGGGTTACTGCGGGTGCGTGATGATGTGGAAACTAGCTATGAATCTTCTTTAGCTGGGAGGGATCTTTTTGATTTACAGCCAGGGGAAAAGTTTATTGTCACCGCCTTTGATGATCCTCGTTCCTCTAAATCTGACTTAATGGCGGCGCGGAGTGGCAGGTTATATGTGATTCGATTTCCCAATGCCATGAATTTAGAATCACGCTTTGAAGCTGCACAGCCTGGTAGTTTGGGGATGTCACTCTATACTTATCGGGTGCGTGGAATTGAAACATATTGCGATCGCATCAAAGCTAGTCCTGTGCCAAAATTTACTAGTATTGTGGAAAATGAGTTTAGGGAGAAAAGTTTTTCCTTTGTCGCGCCCGATGGTTATTTTTGGAATTTAGTGGAAGGCTAAAATAGTCAACAATTAACCAATGACGAAAAGAAAGTTTATTTTTATTTTACTATCTTTGATGTCTGCGTTATTGGTGGCGATCGCATCTACTGCTGTGAGTATTTATTTGTATGGCAATCATACTCCAAATCTGAAGGCAGATGCAGCAATTGTCTTGGGTGCGGCGGTTTGGAAAACAGCACCTTCACCAGTGTTTCGAGAACGCATTCATCACGCCACTAATTTATATAAAAAAGGCGATGTTAGTAAGATTATTTTCACGGGTGGAGTAGGAGATAAAAATGAACTTCCTGAAGCGGTAGTTGGTAAAAACTACGCTGTTGAACAAGGTGTAAAAACAGAAGATATTTTCACAGAAACACTCTCACGCACAACTTACCAAAATCTTAAAAATGCGGGAGAAATAGTTTCCCATCATCAATTTACTAAGTGTCTCATTGTGAGTGATCCTTTACATCTCAAGCGAGCTGTCTTAATGGCTAGAGATTTAGGTATAGATGCTTATCCATCACCTACACCTACTACCCGTTATCGTAGTTTACAAAGTCAAATACCTTTTTTAATGCGTGAAACTTATTTTTATTTTGTCTACCTGATATTTAAAATTTAGTCACAGTTAGCTTAGGTAATTCTGACCTTTGGTTGTGCAACTCTTAAATAAGAGTGGTTTACGAGTAGCCTAACAGTAGCCAAAAGCTATTGTCTACTGTTGTGGCAACATTTGTTTCAATTCTTCCAACAATAGCAACGCCTTGTCATACGTGCGTGGCGTTGTACCAGTCTTGCTGACCCGTGCAGCTTCATCCGCTTGTGCCTGCCACGTCTCGACCAGCACGCGCAATTGCTCAAGGTTGTTAACTGCTGCTACCTCATCGAAGCCAACAGGCACACGTACCAACCTAGTGTCCGCTACATCAGCATACTTTCGGTTACTGGCTGGTGTACCCTTCTTGCGTCCTGCTCCTAGTCTGTGACCACCTCTAGACATAGGCTTCACCCCTCTTTTGAATTGCTGTTACAGCATATCATAGCACAGTTACTCGGTGGTTTCCAGCATCGCCAGTAGTCGTTTACCCTCGCCGTAACGCCGACCGCTAAACCCTAGAACCTCAGTAATGATGTACGTATCGCTACAACCACGCTCACGGGCTTCCTGTACCGCGTTTTTGGCATCCTTGACCAACGATGCAAAACCATTTCCGCCTATTTCCTGCAAGGCTTCCGAGGTTTTCGGCGTGTTGGTATCGTGTTGTGTTGGTAAACTTTGCGGAAGTAATGACGGTGGTAGTGTGCCAGTTTGGGAAGTGTCTATCAATGCTTGGGAGTTGTTAACAACCCACTCACACGGCTTATCATCCACAATAAAACGACCGTGCGGAAATGCTTCTAACCATGCTAACAACACGTCATTACCTAGTTTCCTTGCTCGTTCTCTTGCTTTACTGCCAAGGTATACCCTCGTAAAACAACTGTCGCGTAGGTCAGCATCACCCTCTAACCCAAGGTTCTTAACGGTGTCGTTCTGTGCGATGGCTGCTATAAAGCATAGTGGTTTACGTCCACGTTTGGCATGACTAACAACCCAGTTAGCAGCCGTGTCAGACGATGACACCAACGCTGGTAACTCCTCAGCTATGGTGAGCCGTGGTGTATCTGTCCATCGTTTACCAACCTCACGGCGTTGTAGTATTCGTTGTTCCAATAACTCTAGGTCATCGGTCATAGCTGACTCAATAGCTGTTAAGTCATAGACCCGTTGCTGTTGTTCAACAAACAGCCAGTCATCAACTGTACCGTCAACATCATAGACTTGAAACTGCCAACCTATCAGCCGTGATGCGAACGCCTGAATGAGTGTTGACTTACCATCACCTGTTCCACCAACGATGAGCAGGTGTTTCAACGGTAAACCATTCTTGCCCGTGTTAAGCCAATAAGTCACAGGGTCAGTAATGATGTTGTCATCTAGCCAACGCTGGCTATACTTGACCGTGACGTTTTTAACCTCACTGATAACACGCTGATACCATGCTATGTTCTCCCGTCTGTCAAGTAGGTCTAGGTCAGCCGTTACGTCAGCCAACTCTAACCATGTCGATGTTAGACGCTTACTCGCTACTGTGATACATAACCCAGAAGCTAATAACACAGCCTTACTTAGACCACGTTGTTGTGTGAGAGCGTGAGGCACACCAACTAGAGAAACGACTGCCGTTAACGTGGCACAGAAACCCGTGGTTAACAACAGTCGGTGTAGTAAACGTATGTGAGAGGTTGGGTATTGTGGTTGTGTCATAAACCAACGAGTAAACCGATAGCAAAGGAAAGTGTTAACGCTGGGAGTTGACGGCGATAAGCCAACCATGCACCAACGCCCATGATGATGACGGCTGCTATCTTGGGTAGTTGAGTCAATGCTGGAAGTGTTAGCGGTATGAACGTCAACACCTGTACACAGAGAGCCGTTGAATAGCAGGTAATTAGAGAGTTGAACAACAAAGATAACCACCGTTTATCACTGACTTTCGGTTCAACTGGTCGCTGATAAGTTTCAGTTGGTAAGTCAATAACAATTTCGGGCTTGTCTGTCATGGTCGTGCATCCTTGATAGCGTTCTGATAGGCTTTGTATTCCGCCTCAACACGTTGGCATTCTAAACGCTGGTCACTCAGGTACAACCAACCAACAACACCAACAGCTATCAAAACTAGTAGGGTATTTCCATCACTTTTCATTGCTTACCAACCTGTTTATCTAGGTAGTTTGCATAGTCGGTAGTTGGGGCTTGATAGATGATGGTTGTAGTATCACCTGATACATCTGTCTTTGTATCAGTCAGTGTCACAGTCTGGTCATCTATCATCATGTCATCACGGTAGACGACAGTATTAGGAGTGTTATTAGGGTTATTCATAAGCTGCACAGATAACCGTTGATGTTAGTGTTATAGGCTTGTCTAGTGGTCAGGCTGATACATACTGACTTACTGACTTTCATGAACAATTCATCAGCAATTGGAGATGTTGCGAACACTGAATAGAGAGGCATGGATGTAACGGTCTGAGTGTTGGGAGATACTGAAACACTCAGGTTAACTGTCTTGCGTCCGTCACCGTTACTTGACGGTGGTGCAACTAGTTGACGATGACGACGTTTAGCCTGTGTCTTACTTTGCTGAGACTTAACAACGCTACTGCTATCGGTTTCTGATGGCATATCTATACTGTTAGGCTAGGTTAATGAGGCATATCTAATGCCTTTGTATAACAGTATAACTTATATAACTGTATAACAGGTGAACGTGGCTAACAAACCCGAACAATTAGTAGTGAGACATTTTCCAGAGTCATTACGTATCAGACTTAGAGTTGAGGCAATGAACCGACGGCTAACGATGGCTCAACTACTAGAGATGATATGTAGTGAATGGCTAGAACGTAATGCGACAACACAAGTCACGATGGATGATATAAACACCAAAGATGATGATACTTAAACGTTGAGGTACAGTGAGGCGCAGTCATCTGGGTTAGCCTCTAGATACCAGTTAGTTGTTGAGATGTTGGCATGACCTAGCGTTTCTTTAACCAGTTGAATAGATGCACCATTGGCTAGGCTATGGGATGCACAGGCATGACGTAGAAAGTGAGCCGAGACTGACTCAGGTAAACCAACAGCAACAGCACAGGCTTTCACTATCTTTGATGCGTTACAACGGTCTAGCTGTTTACCTGACTGCTTTCGGTAACGGTTGCTGTACGACTGAAACACGTAGTCATTAACCCCGTTATATTGTTGAGTTGTTCGCAACTCCAACAACTCAGACCAGACTGACTGAGGTACAACCAGCGTTCTATACTTACTACCTTTGCCTAACACGCTGACCGTTGTCTTAGTAGGGTTAACCTCAGTGAAGTCAGACCAACGTAAACCGATAGCCTCACTGACGCGTAAACCTAGACTGTACAACACCTTAAGCAAACACCTGTTTCGATGGTCGTCTGTTCTGTCCAACATCCTGAACACTTGTTGCTGGGTTAGTGTCTTACCCGCTAACGTGGTCGATGCTTTCGGTTTACGGACAGCCGCCATAGGGTTAGCAGTCAGGAAACCCAGACGGACAGCAAACGCACAGAAGCTAGAGAGCGATGCCAGCTTACGGCGAATAGTAGCGACAGCGTAAGTCTGCTCAAGGTGTTGAGCGTAGGCAATGAAGGTTAATGGTGAGATGCTACGAAAGTCGGTTAGCTTGGCGAACGCTCGAAACTGTCGGATGTCGCGGCTGTATTGTTCACGCGTGGTATTACTTAACCCGACTAACCACAACTCAATGACGCGTTCGGTTGTCGTTGGTTCTGTAGAAGGGAAGGGTATCAGGTTAGTAGGTATAACTACTTGTGGTTCATAGACTGCGAGGGTGGTTGTCATGACTTTGTGTACCTGTCTCGAAACTACTGTTTTGTGATGTGTAGGCTGTTGTAGAGAGCCAACCCGTAATGATGGTTGGCTACCGTCAGTGGTTATTGGGTAGGGTATCGATGTTGTCATCACGTCTTGATACCTATTCGCTACCCTAATAGTTGTGGGCTAGCTTTATGTGGTCATGAGTTGACGTAATTCCGCGTACCACTGCGAACGTCTACGGCGTATCTCACGCTGGTGTTTAACGTGGTTGGTTGCTGACGTGTATAGGTAGGTGACTATAGGTAAGACGGTCGTTATCAACTGCGTCGTTATCACTACTACCAAAACCAGGAACAACAGCATAGGTTGGGCGTGTTCGCTTGTTTGGTGTGACGTTGGTTGTGGTGTGGTTAATGCTGGTGATGGTTGGTTAGGTTCAACGCTAGGTGGCTCATCGACTACTGGCTGTGATGATGTGGTTGCCAGATGAGAGTCAATAGCTAACTGCCACGTTGCCTTGGCGGATAGCTTACCAAAATTCTTGACGTATTCGTTGGATAAACCGAGGTCTGAAGCTTGTGTCTTGAGGTCTTTGATAGTAGTCATAGTTGCAATTCCTGTGAGGCAGTATGTTGTGGCGTGGTTGTCTCTGCCCTTCGATGCAACTATTACAGCAAATTATTTAGACATGGTAAACACCCAGCTACTATCAGTTAACCCTACCTACTGTGCATCACTACAGATACCTCTCTGTTGCTTGCTCATGGTGCGTGGTGGTGGGTTAGAGGGGGAATACGGCGCGTATTTTTATATGAAACTCATCGAAAGAACGCACAACAAATTCCACAGTAAACACTAGACACAGAGAGGGTTTCAGGTGTTGAGTTTGTTAGCGTTATACCAACGGTTACAGGCGACGGTCAACGTAAACACAAGGGTTATATAACCACGGTGTTACCTATCACTACTACCAATTGAGCAACACCACAAGGTCAGACAGAATTAGACGCAGCAAGTATTGTGACTGGTTTACCAACCAACAGCTAACTATGGTTGGTATATGGTCGGTATAGCTTAGTGTGACAGTGGGTAAGGTGTCACATAGAGTTGCATTATTAAACTATAGTTGTTATACTGTTATACAAGCATAACAAAACGTCCCTATAGTCTTGGACGCACACCACGATACATTATATACACACCAGCGACGACGTTGAGGGGCATGGTATTTACCTCAGCGTCGTTGTTGTTTGTTGGGTTGGTTATAAAGTAGTGTTGTTATAAATACTCAACAACACATTATGAGCATTGTTGACCAATACAAGCAACTCGTTGACTCATTGGAACAATACAAGGCAACACTCGAACCAGAGTCACAGGAGTGGTTAATAGTACGCGGTGCTATTCGTCATGCCAAACGCAGTATGACTGTTTACACCCTAACACGACATCACACTGAGTGTACTGACTATGAACGTCTCAGGTATAGGAATATTAAAAGCTGATAAACCTCATGAGTAAACCACTACCAAAAGTAATACGGCATTTACCATCAATTGGTGTAATTTTAGTGGAACATAGTGATGGTAAACGTGAAGCTTATAGTTTAATGGGTAAGGCAGGTTTAGAATACGCGAACGCATACAAAGACTACCTGAATGCAATTGCGTTGTATTCTCTACGTTATGATGACTAACACAAAAATTACTTATGCTTCACCTACACATAGGATACTACATAGACCGGCTAATGTATTACAAGTCTACACTCGACCCTGACAGTGTTGAATACCTAGCGGTCATCTATGCTCTACAACACGCCACAGAGTCACTACGCTACTACCAGCATACAGACCATTACAAAGAAAACAGTGAGTATGAACGCATCAGACAACCAGACCAACCACATACGTAGATGATGTTGTGTCCTGTCCTGTGTCTTGTTGTGTCCTGTAGGTTTTGTGAGTGACAGGACACCCTCTAACCCTTACCAGTTAAGCGTTTGCGCCTGCTGTCTTGTCTGTCCTGTCAAAATTTCAGCTTTATATACATACTACTGTTACTGTTCTATATACTAAAATTAAAAAAAGTGACAGGACACAGGACGGCACATATATCAAAACCATACACAGCAATAGTTTTAGAGGTGTCCTGTAGCATGGTAGTGGCAAGACATACGTAGACAAGTCACAATAGTGTTAATAACTATAACCCTTGCTGTGTAACACATACAGCTTCTGTCTTGTCTGTCCTGTCATGTGTACAAAATTCGGACGACATCATATAGGCGCACATCTCAGTATAGCCAAAACCCAGTCTGTTCTAAGCGTGTCCTGTGGTGAGCCAGACAGATGTAAACATAGCATACGTAAACGACGTTAAACTACACAAGCATAAGTGATGTTACGTAGACTCACATTAATAAACCCCTACAACAACGTTAGTCATAGGGGTTTGTATGTTAAATATAAAGAGTATGGGTTATCTGGGTTTAGAATAACGCCTCAGTTTCGTCACTCACCGCTACGAGTTGGCTGATGTCTGGGTGTTCCCAATAGTAACCCTTAACACCGTTACACCTACGCTGTTTTGAGACGAAACCTAACCGAGCCAACGCTTTCTTTACATCTCGTTCCTTTGTAGCTAAACCACCATCAGACAGTTTTGAGCCGATGACATTGGTTAGTATGTATCGTGTTGAAAGCTTACCATTCATCGACGGTTTAAAACTAACACCACCATCAGCAGTGTATCGACCAGCTAACCACTCAACAATAGCCTCGTCTAACGATGACGACTCATTAAACTGTTGGTTATGTCGGTGTTGTAGTGTTTCATTTAATTCATCTAACCACCAAGGTTCATCGGCTAGGTATGCGTTATAAGCCTCACCCCATATAGCATCACGATGTTTTGCAAGCCACGTCATATCTATTCGTGGTGTTCTTATACGGCATACCCAATACCTACGGCTTCCGGTTTCATCGACTAGGAACTGGTCTTTATTAGTTGTACCCACAATGACAAACTTTCGCTTTCGTTCTGTGTTGTAGTCAGTGTGAAGTAGACGCATATCATCACGTTGTTTAGTGATGAAATTCTTTATTTCCGACTGCTCACGTTTTGTATTGAAACGCTCCCACTCGCCAAACTCAATACACCAGTGGCTATGGCATACAGCTAAAATATCACGTTCGTTGCCGTCATTCGGTGCGGTTGCAAATAACTCCTCACCAAACAACACCTCAAAAAACGTAGTCTTACCAACACCCTGTTTACCCTGGAAGATGACGACGTTATCGAATTTACACCCGTGTTTTAAACCACGCGCGACGGAAGCCATCAAAAACTTACGGAGATAAACACGTTCGATGTCAGTTTCTAACCCTAACATCTCACTAAGTTGTTGAATGTATCCAGTTGTTGGGGTGGTAGTGTCGAGACTGGTTAAATAAGTCTCTACTGGGTTGTATGAATTGCGTTTGGCAACCACCTCTACCGCGTCTTTAAAGTCATCACGGTTAAGGTCAACTTCATACTTAACACATAGGTCAAGCCGTAACTCGCGTAAGTCAATATGTTTACCGTCATATAGTGGAATACCTTTGTAAACATCCCACGACAGATGACTTTTTTCGGCGTTAACAACATCAACTACTATATTCACTTTACTTTTGTTGTTAGTGTTGACATTCGTTTGTTTATTTATACCAGCAGTTAACCCACTGGTTAGTGTGGCATCTATCTCAGCCTCACCCAAACCTATCATAAGAGCAACGCTGGTTAGTTGTTGACGAGCAACATCGGCTGTTATCTTCCCTGACTGCACAAGCTTACCCGCCTCGAATGCCACACGGTTTAATGTGTTGTTCCGTTCGCCCTCTCCAGCCGTCAGTAACGAGGCTAATAATGCTTGAAATTCAGGTGATGTGGCAGGCGTTGGTGGTGTTATATGTGTAATTGGTTTATGAGTTGATGATGTTGTCTTAGCTGGTTGTTTTGGTAATGCTGATGTGACTTCACCCATCGACTCATAGTGTTTACCAATGTGTTGAAATGTCACCAATGTTGGTTCACCCTTTATGTGTAGAAACCCTGGCAACCTCATCACTCTTGACCTATCATGAACGCTCTTATCACTACCGTAATGCTTGATAAGTTGCTGTTGTTTTTGAGGGAATTTATCAACATCATTCGATGGTTCATTTAACACCCAATAGGCGTGACCTTTGTCGGGTTTACTGCTATGAATAACCATCGTTGGGGTTAGGTGAAATTCGTCAGGTAGCCCGTTATCACAGTCGATAAACAACGCTCGGACGGCTGTTATATTCTCAGCCTTACGGTTGTTTCCGTCGGTTACGTTAACCGTTACAAAGATACCTGCACCTTTGTTATTTAACGCTAATAACTCATCCCAATGTTCATCAAGTGAGCCATAGAATTGGCGGGTTAAACTCTTATCTTTTCGTTTACTGTTGTCATCAAATGTTTGGAACAAGTAAGGCGTTTCACCTAGCAGTTTTAAAAAGCTGTTGGCAGTTTCACAAGACTGTGTTAATGTAGAATTGTTGTGCAACATATACATCCTATGTTTTCAATTTATAGCGTTGGGTGTTGTTGTTGTTGTTTCTGTTGTTGTTAACCCATAAGAAGTTAGCTGCTTCTTGTGGGTTATTTGTTTGTATAGATAGCGGTCAGTGTTACGTGCGTTCTCAGAACGGCTGACGTAACGCAGGTTAGCCAGTCGGTTATCAGTCTTGACTCGGTTAATATGGTCGGTGACTAATTGTTTTGGGCGTTCACCAACAAAGGCTAGTAATACAAGTTGATGAACCTTCCACTGTTTAGAGTGGTGTTTGTTGTATAAAGTGACCTTTAGATAACCGCGTTCTGGTCGTGGTTTTAAAACCTGTCGTTTCTTTTGGCGTGAGTAGTTGAGTGAAGCTACCCGACCCATATTTGAGACTTCATATTGCCCTTCATATCCTGGTATTGGTCGCCAAACTTCAGCATCACGGTTATTAACCTGGATAGTTTCGTCGGTTTCAACAATGCTTTGTTGGGGGTTCATTTATGCCACCTCCAAAACATCAGCATGACGGTTCACATAGTCATTCAAGACATATCGAATAAATGAAGCTTTACTATTAACCAAACCTTGAGCCTTAGCATTAGCAACCAAAGTTTCTAATAACTCTGCATCGGTCTTGGGAAGACGGACGGAAACAACGATGTCACATACAGTTGTCTTTTGTTGTGGGTTAACCAGCATGGTCACTCCTATTAACGTTTACTAATGTGTGAGTAACCCCAACTCGACACGACAGCTTTACAATTCACTAACGATAAACTGTCATTACAGCGTTTCTCATAGATGAGGGTCTATGGTTATTTGTTGATAACGCTAAAAGTTGAATGGTTAAAACACAGGTACATCTTTCACTTGAGATGATGCGTAATGGCGGAGTAAGACCTGTGGAGTATTCCCAACTAGGGAGGCAACCTGTGAAACCGTTAACCCAGCTTCTAAAGTGAGGCTAATAAATGTAGAACGAGTGTTGTAAACCGGACGGTATCTAGCAACTAAACCAACATCTACCAAACCGTTAACTATCTCGCGCCAACCCAGCAGATAGGTTATTCGTTCATTACTTATAGGTTTGTGGTGATAATGGGTTGTAAATAAGTATGAGTCAGGTGAATAGCTTGACGTTAGCTTTACACTGTCGAGCAACGCTCGTAGTTGCTCGTTAATAGGAAAGCGTCTGCTTTTACCTGTCTTTGTTTGTTTTGTGAGTTGATAACGAGCGTTCCAAGTTTCCGCAAACAGAATATATTTATCACTGATGTATCGCCACTTTAATGCACAGGCTTCACCTGGTCGGCAACCAGTGTAGAAAAGAAAACAGATGAAGTTGTAGTAATGACTGTATGTATGGTGTTCTCGGTAAGCGTTGAGAATAGCGTCACGCTCTGAGAACGTAAACGGGTCTATTGCATCTGATGACCACTTATATGACAACTCATTAGCCATACCGACAAACGGGTTGTTATCTATTAAACCCTCAGCTAATGCCCATTTACAGCAAGCGTTTAACTGAATTAAAACCCGTTTGGCTATGTCTTGAGAATACGTAGTGACAAGGTAATGTCTGATATTTTTAGAGTCGGTAAGCTTATGTGATGGTAAGCGTTGTATATGGTTGGCGTAGTGGGTTAAGTATTTTTGTTTGTAGGTAGTATACGCTACTAATGGTTGTCTATATTCACAATAAGCTGCCCAAAGCTGTTGCAAGTCTGGCTCATCTTTTATACGTGTAATGATGACACTAGGTTGGTTAAACTTATACCGTGATAATGTTGGGTCAAGCTTCCCGTTTTGGATATCTTCTTCTATCTGCCAAGCTGTGACTTGTACCTTCCGACGGTTATCTGGTGTATCGTCTAAACCCGTAGAGATGTATCGACAATTTACGTTACAAATTGTTCTAGGTAGTCTTAAACGCAACTTACCTTGTTTGGTTTCAATTCCTACTGTACCGCGTTTGTTTCTTTGTTTCATAGTGGTAGCCAAATGAGTAGCCACCACCCTTATCTAAGTCTACACAACCGTTTTGTTACTCTCTCAGTTACGGGAGTAACCGAGTAGATAGATGCTTATCCATCACCTACACCTACTACCCGTTATCGTAGTTTACAAAGTCAAATACCTTTTTTAATGCGTGAAACTTATTTTTATTTTGTCTACCTGATATTTAAAATTTAGTCACAGTTAGCTTTAAGCCAGAATCTAGACGAGGAACCTTGAGATACTCAACGGGTTCCGTTCGTTGTATGATTTGATTATTGCGTAACTCTTGGCATTTTTTCACAATAGCATCAGGATTTTCGAGAAATTCTAAGGGGTTTAAGGATTGACATTGTGGATCTTGTGCGACTGAAATGGAAGTGGCAGTATTTTGCAGGTTATTGCCATGATGCCACTGACTATTGATGCTGACTGGTTCTGTTAACAAAGTCGCGGCTTCATGACGTTCACTCACCATTTCCTGGGGATTTTCTTCGTTAGCATAGGCACTTGGGCTAACTGCGATCGCACTCACAAGACAGACTAAGCTGATATAAAAGTATTTCATAAATAACCTCAGCTACCAAAAATTACAAAACCCGAATTTCTAACTTTGATTCAGTCTAGTTATAACAGAAATATTTGTGATATTCTCCATTATTAACTTAACTCAACTGAATGTTATTTTCCTGAAAATTATCAAGCAAATATCTCAGCATTTTCTAAGGTAAAACTAATTCTGTAATCAAAGCTGCATGATCAGAATTGGCATTGCCTCCTGTATATGTTCTTGCCACTTGCAAGTGTTTACTTACAAAGCAGTGGTCAATTGGAATATTGATTATGGGAATTAACCAATGGGGGAAATTAACATGATTTGCAGGTCTTGGCCAGCTAGGTAAAATACCAAAACCTAAGCGAGTGTTATGTAACTTAGTTTTATTGACAAATCTACGGTAATAAGGCGACCAAGGTGTTAAATTAAAATCTCCTGCTAAAATCAACGGCTGATTTATATTTTGAATATATTCAGCAATAGCAGCTAACTGGAGATTGCGACTATGAAAATTTGCTGGTTTGACTGGCACTAATGGATGAGTACCAATAAATGTAATTGATTGGTTATCTATTGCTAAGTTGGCTACTAAATTATGTTTAGCTTTTTTATTGAAGTTATCAGCCCTAGCATCTTGGATAGGAAACTTACTAAAAAGAGCTAACCCGCCACCTGGACTTCTAAAAGTATAGGGAAAACTGGGTTTTAACTGGGGCTGAATTATACTAAAAGCTTGTTGATCAATTTCTAACAATAAGGCTATGTCAGCTTGGCTATCTGTAACTAAATCGACGATTTTATCCTGGTCATGATTTTGAATATTTAAATTAAAAGATAAAACCCGTAATGGTTTAGCTGCATGAGTAGTGATTTGTTGATTGTGGGGTAAATACCAAGGCAATACTTCAACTAAATTAATGCCCAGTAATAATATAGCAGTGAGAAATAATATTTTGTGCTTCAGATATCTAATTCGCCATAAAATAAATAAAATGATAGTGGCTAACAATGATAAAATAAAATATTGGTAGCGAAAATGGCTAATTAACTCTAGCGGCCAAGACCAGGCAATGTAAGGAAATAATGACAGTAATCCTAAAATCACTAAAGTAGCGATCGCCACAATTAAGGCTATGCGTTGACTCATATAATTCAACCACGTAAGTATTATCTATTAACATCAAGCACACTCACTTGATTTTCGGATGGGACAAGAATGATCAAAATCAATAAACGCCCTACCGGAAGGGGACAAAAAGTAGTTGAATAAGTACCAGTAACTCACCAAAAAAAATTTTGCTCATGAGAATTTGGGCTGCAACATTTGTACTTACTTCTTCTTTGCTGATATCTGGGATAGTTGATCATCCCTCAGTTTTCGCCAATAACACCAAAACACCCTCTCAGTCTCAGTTAAACAAAATCCCACAGATTGAAGTTAGTAAAGCTGAATTTGGTGTTGCCAAAATTGACTCTCAAGGCACATTTCACTTTACTCCTACCACCAAAGTGGTGCTAGAGGAAGGTAGTAGATATGGCTGGCGAATTCAACTGCAAAATGTTCAGGGTGAAGTCACATGGCGAGAAGTTATCCGACTACCCAAACCGCCAGAAACTTGGGCTACAGATAACGGTGAAAACTTTAAATTATCACCTGATGGTACTGAGGCGATTTCCCATCGCACCCAGTTAGCCAAAAACGGAGTGATTGAGAATTTTTGGACGATCGCACCTGGAGATCCCCCAGGTAAACATACAATTCACGTATATGTTGATAACCGTCTTGTGGGTAATTTTGAATTTGAAATTTTACCGACGGTAAAACAGGAGGTAGGAAGAGGACGGAAGAATAGGTAGAGAGCAGGGAGCAGGGGGTAGAGTGGACTAACTTCAATACTTTATCAGTCAACAAATTAGGAAAATCCAAAAAATAAATTATCCCTATTTCTCGACTTCACACAACTGTTTCTCCCCCTCCTCCCTTACCTACACAGCAAGAGAATATTTTCTCAGTTGAAAGTCCTTTATTGACTCCTTCCGCTTTTACGCTGGAGAACTTCTGTGGCTTTCTCCGCAGATAGTGGCCGATGAAAATAGAAGCCTTGGACATCTTCACAATGAATAGATTTTAAGAAGTCTATTTCCTCTTGTTTTTCTACTCCTTCGGCGGTGAGTTTTAAACCCAAACTTCTCCCCAACGTAACAATAGCTTTGACAATATGGGCAACTCTAGTATCTGTTGTTAACTCACGAATAAAAGAACTGTCAATTTTGAGGTTATGCAGTGGTAATAGTTGTAATCTGGAGAGGGAAGAATGACCAGTGCCAAAGTCATCAATTGATAGATGTACTCCCATTGCTTCTAAATCGTAGAGTACCTTTTTGGTAAATTCTATATCCTCAATTGCGGTTGATTCGGTGATTTCTAACTCTAGATATTGTGGTTCTAGTCCTGTTTCTGCTAGGATTTGGGCGACTGTTTCCACTAAGTTGGGTTGGCGAAACTGTTTAGGCGATAGGTTCACAGCAATAATTAAAGGATTAAAGCCAGCATCTTGCCAAGCCCGATTTTGTTGGCAAGCTGTTCTCAGTACCCATTCCCCAATCGTGACAATTAATCCGCTTTCTTCTGCTAGGGGAATAAAAACACTGGGTGCTACTATGCCCATTTCTGAATGTTGCCAGCGTAACAATGCTTCCATACCAGTAATTTGTTCGCTGTAAAGATTAATTTGGGGTTGATAGTAAACTGTGAATTCTCCTCGTTCTAGGGCATAGCGTAAATTTTTATCCAGATTTAAAATATCGGGAGTTTTGGCACTTAATGATGTGGTGTAAAACTGATAGTTATTGCGCCCTTCGTCTTTGGCATGATATAAGGCAGTATCGGCGTGCTGAATTAAGGTTTCTGCATCGGGGCTGTGTTCATCTAATAAAGCAATCCCCAAGCTAGCACTGACGTAAAGTTCATGGCCTTCTAAATAAAATACATTCTCAAAAGCTTTTAAAATTCTCCAGGCTACCTGGGTGACTTCTTCTAAAAAGTGAATTCGCGGTAGCAGAATCGTAAATTCATCTCCTCCCCAACGGGCAACAGTATCGCCACTTCTGAGGGAGGTTTGTAATCTTTGGGCGACACTTTGCAGCAAGCGATCGCCTAAAGTATGTCCTAAAGTATCATTAATAATTTTAAAGCGGTCTAAGTCTAAGAAAATTACGGCTAAACTTTCGTTAGAGCGTGTGGCATTGGCGAGGGCTTTCCCTAGTAGTTCATCAAATAGCAAGCGGTTGGGTAATCCAGTCAATAAGTCATGGAGGGCTTGATAGCGGATTTTTTCTTCTACCTGCTGACGTTGCCATGCACCGCTAATACTAGCTGCCATTGTTAACAGTGCAGATTCTTCATGTTGAGACCAAATTCTTTCTTGGGTACAATCTGCTAATCCCAAGAAACCACAAAACTGCTCATCTAGGCGCAGGGGTACTAACAATAAGGATTGAATTCCGTCTCGCAGAAGTATTCCCTGTTCGTTAGCGGGAAAGTCTTTGGTAATCCCGTTAATCAATTGTCCGTTAGATAGAACTGTATACCAACGAGATAGGGCTGGTAACTCATAAAGTTGATTTTGCCAGTGGTGTCGCGAAGTCGGCAGAGGAAAACGCGTCCATTCACATTGCAGACTGACAGCTATCTCGCCAGTGAGGGGATGAAAATGGTTTTTAAACAGATAAGCCCGATCTACTTTTGCTGCTTCACCTAAGACAGCTAAAGCTTTGTCTACTCCAGTTTCATAGTCCATTTCTCCCAGTAAGTAATTAGCTGCCCTAGCTACAGCTTCTAACAAGCGATCGCGTTGGTAAAGTTCCAGTTCGGCTTGTTTCTGCTCTGTAATATCTCTGATAATGTAAGTTCTAATTAAATCACTTTCCGCCAAAAAATGTACTGATTGTTCAAACACTTCCTGTCCAAATTGCACTTCCCGCACAAAGGAGTTAACTTTGCGGTTTTGTACTTCCGTTAATATCCCTTCCAGAATGGGGTGTTCCTTTCCCATCTCCCTGAGTCGTGGAAATTTGACTGTCGCCGCCGGATTCAGATAAGTTAAGTTTCCTTCTAAATCGGTTTCAATAATGGGATTGGGAATCATCTCTGGAAAAGAAGCCAAACGCGCCAATGCTGCATCACTCGCCCCTTCAAAGTTCGGATCTACTACTAGGGTGTGAAATGGTGTGACAGGTTGGGACTGTTCGGTGAGGAAATCAGATAAATTGTCTGCATTAACTGATTCATTTAAGGCTTCTTCGGAAAGATTAGAAATCGCATAATACTTAGCTTGAGCTTGATTACTGCCAAAGTGAATAATGTCTCCGTGTCTGAGATTATGAGAGACGCATCTTTCCCCATTGACGATTAAACCATTGGTGCTGCCTTGTCCTTTGAAGTTACCATCAATAATTCGGAAACCGTATTGTTCAGTTCCTGGTACGGTGACGCGCAGTAAAATCGCATGTTGCCTGGAAACTGAACGAGAGTAAAGGATAATGGCGTTACTGCTGTGCCTTCCTATAGAGTATGTAGCTTCGTGCAGGATAATGGTACGTTGCCCTTGTAAGTCTTGAACAACTAATAGATGACGTATTTTTTCTCTCTCGTTACCAGACATCACCCTGCCTCACACGCTCATGTCTTTAAATTTTAAAATTACAAAACTATATATAAATTTTATTTAATTACTGAATATACTGACTTTAGTAGGGAACAGTACGGAGTTTTGTTCAACAATTAAATGAACTCTATAGATTACTGATATATATTTCAATCGGTGTTTAGCTGAAACTTACCGGACAAGCTATCAGCCTGAAATCACAACAGTCTGTGAGGAAACTGTTGTTTTTACTAAGGGGACATTATGTGTCAGTAATTTGCTCATTGGCTAGCTAGTTTTATCATAAATTAGTTTTGTCAATCTTTTCCCTTTGAACAAACCAATTCTCTACCTTTAGCAGTTGAATAATTTTTATTTTTTTGATTCTTGCCTGATTATACACTATAAAAATAAAAGATTGAAATTATACATGGTAACTTTACGGAATTTTATTGTTTGGTAATGTTTCATAATTCACTACTGCTCTTTACGAGGATAAAATTGTCTCTAAATAGCAACTATACAATCAATAAAATATCGCTATTGTAAATACTGCTGAAGATAGATTTTAGAAGATAAAAAAAGATGATTATACAGATTAATATCATTTTAGATAAATGCAATTAGACTAATTTATCACTTAAGTAGTTTGTCCTTAATTTTAGCTGCAATGTGAAGTTTATTTGTAATTAATCTCACTTCAACCGTATTCATACTATTCAAACTGCAACCTTCTCCTTTGATCACGAGTACAATTAACCTTGAAGAAGTGAATAACCGCAATTACTGGCAGCAGTAGAAATGCTGTCAACCTGTGGAAACTATAAATTTAGTATTTATGATATTGACTGTTAACTATTAAACATAAAAAATGAGCGGTCAATCAATTTTAGATTGACTGTCTTCTCTACGAGACGCTACGCGTAGCTTGCTTCCACCTTCGCTGTAGCGTTGCGTAGCAAAGTGGTACGCTAAGTTTCCAGCTTTGCATCTGTTGCCTAATTTTGGAGAATTGGTCTAATTTAAACGCGAAAACTGCAAAATTTCTGGAGAAGTTCATGAAGGATTAATGCAGCAAACAATCCTGCAATTGCGATTAGTAAGTAGGTACGTAGGTACAGTTTTCTTAAAGATTAAAAAGGATTATAAAGGACAGAAAAATATAACCCATTTTCTTGCCAAGTGTTGGTTTGAGAGTCAACGGATACAAGAGGGATGCCCCAGTCTAGACGTGCAGTGAAGCGATCGCCTTGAAACCAACGCAAGCCCAACCCAACTGATGCTAAGGTATTAGGGTCAGGATTGCTGCGGGAATTATTCCAGGCTACCCCCAAATCAGCAAAAGGTACGATTTGCAACCCACCACGGGATTGAGAGAGACGTAAAATAGGTATTTGCACTTCTGCGGAGGCAAAAGCACCATTATCAGACAGCAGAAAATCTTGACGATAACCGCGCACACTGTCAAGTCCACCGACACCAAACTGTTCTAAGGGTAACAAGGTGCGAGATGCTAATTGGGTATTGGCACGTACTATTAATAAGGTATCTGGTGCTAGTAACCTTGCCCATTGTGCTTGTCCCTGCCAAGAGAAAAACCGACTATCAGGGGCATCTTGATTAACGGTGGCATTAAATGCACCTATACCAAGATTAAATTGCGATCGCAAAGCAATGACTTGGCGATTATTGCGAGTCGTCCATTCTTGGAAAAAGCGTAACGCAGATATGCGCGTACTGCCGTTATCATCGGCACCCAAGGAAGGGAAGGGTATTCTAGCACCATCTATATAAGTAGCTTCACTTTCCCGGCGTGAAGCTGTCAGTCCCACAGCTAATTCTTGGGTAGGAGTTTGTATTAGGGGTTGGCGGAATGTCAATTCATAGTAACGAGAAGCGGATTCAATATCAAGAATATTGAAAGGTTCTTCAATTACATTACTAGCGGAAGTCCCCACACTGAAACTGATGGTGCCGTTGCGGGGATTGATTGGTAAAGTGTAGTTGAAATCAAAAGTGTTACTACCATCGGTATTGGCATAAGCTAAACTTAAACCATCTCCTAAACCTAATAGATTGGCTTCGTTGACTTGTAAGCGACGGCGAAAACTACCCACACTAGGGGAACGACCGTTATCTAGGGCGAGTTGAGTATTAAAAGTTCTGGCTTCCTTGATTTGCACTTGTAATAAACTTGTTCCTGGACGCGCCCCAGCCGACAAATCCGCCGACAAATTGGCAATTAAGGGATTGAGTTGTAACAGTTGCAGTGCTTCCAGCAACTTGTCTCGATTGAGGGGGGGTTGAGTGGCGATCGCTAACCGACTGCGGACATAATTAGGATTGAGTCGCCTGGTTCCAGTCACTTGAATATCTTCTAATCTGCCTTCCACCACCTGAATTTTAATCACGCCAGATTTAATGGCTTGGGGTGGGATGTAAGCACCAGAGGTAATGTAACCTTTGTTGACATATAATTCCGTGATTTTCGTTCGCGCCTGAAACAGTTCGGCTAAAGTAATAGGTCTGTTGGTAAATTCAGCCGTCACCTTGGCTAACTCTTCTGCACTAAACACAGTGCTACCGACCACCTCAAACCTTTCTACTGTAATAGTTTGCACAGTATTTACTGGTGGGGGTTGCTGCGGTTGAGTGTCTGGGGTAGGTTGGAGTAGTTGATCGGGTGATGGTAAAGGCTGTATGGGTTGGGTAGGAGGTAAATTAGGATACAGAGGTGGTTGAACATCCTGTGGTGGTGGTAATTGCTGTGACAAAAGTAACTCATCCCCAACCGGATAACTCAAAGATTGCGGAACTCCCAAGGGTAGATTGTTTCCCTGATGATTTTGGAGAATGGTAGCTGATGGTGCATTTTCAACAGCTTGCGCCTTCATCACAGGTAAATCCATACCGCTAAGTAACGGCAAGATACTTAGAGTCAACCCTGATACTGTAAATGTTGGGGGCATTGATACATCATGCTACTAAAGTCTTTTGCCAAAGATACAACAAAATGTTCGTAAGACCAAGTCTTAGTCAATGGTCATTAGTCAATGGTCATTAGTCATTAGTCATTAGTCATTAGTCATTAGTCATTAGTCATTAGTCATTAGTCATTAGTCATTATGACTCAGCACTCAGCACGGGCTAAACGCCCCGCTTCCGCTAACAGCACTCACCACTCACTACGAACTGACAGAAGAAGCGATTCCAATAGGTTGTCTGATTTGGGCTTTGACTGCTTGGATAATGGCATCAGCATCTATTTTGGCGGCGTGGAGTAATTCGGCGGGAGTGCCGGAAGTGGGCAGATCATAGACTGCTAGCTTAATTACTTGCAGTTGTGGCCCGTCATAGCTGGAAATATTACTACTCCCTACAAAAGCATCCAACACAGCTGCACCTAATCCGCCTTCACTCCAATGGTCTTCCACAACTATTAAATTACCTTCGGTATCGTGGGCGGCTTGATGTAGGGTTGGGACATCAATTGGTTTGACGGAGTAAGCATCGATGATGCGGACTGTGATCCCTTCGGTTTTGAGACGATCATAAGCTTTGAGGGCTTCGTGGAGGGTAATTCCCGCACCAATTACTGTTGCTTGGTCTTGGTCGGAACTACGAATAACTTTACTGCCACCAATGGGGAATTCTTCCTCGGCACTGTAAATAACTGGTGTACTTTCTCGTGTGGTGCGGAGGTAAACTATACCATTGCGATCGCTCATTTGTTCTACTAATTTTGCAGTCTGATTGGCATCGCTGGGATAGAGTACCGTGCTACCACAAACAGCCCGAAAAGCCGCTAAATCTTCTAATCCCATCTGGGAAGCCCCATCTTGACCAATAGACACACCTGCATGAGAACCGACTAATTTGATATTGGCACGGGAGACGGCCGCCATCCGCACAAAATCATAGGCACGAGTTAAAAAAGCTGCAAAACTAGAAGCAAAGGGCTTGTAATTTCTTACCTGCAAACCCACAGCCGCCGCTACCATTTGCTGTTCGGCAATGTACATCTCAAAGTAGCGTTCTGGGAAGGCTTCTGCGAAATCTTCAGCGTAAGTAGAATTGCTGACTTCGGCATCAAGGGCAACTACCTGCGGTTGTGCTGCGCCCAAGGCTGTCAACGCATCACCATAGGCGCGGCGAGTGGCGACTTTTGCACCTTTTTCGTAGGTTGGTAGGTGTAAGGGTTGGGGTGTAGCAATGGTGACGGGCTGTGCTTGTGATTCTGGGTTGCTGACATGAATAGTAATATGGCGTTCACCACCTAATTCAGCGATCGCTTGTTTTTCGGCATCAGGTTTTAAGGTTTTACCATGCCAACCGCCTAAATTTTCCAAAGAAGTGACACCTCTACCCTTCTTTGTGCGGGCAATAATGACAGTCGGGCGATCGTTAATACTCACAGCCGCACTCAAAGCTTGATAAATCGCTGTCAAATCATGACCATCTATCTCAATTGCTTGCCAACCAAAGGCTCTAGCGCGGTTAGCGTAGGCTTGGGTGTTCCAGCCTAATTCTGTCTGACCCCGTTGACCAAGACGATTGACATCGATAATGGCAATGAGGTTATCTAAAGTATAGTGAGCCGCATGGTCAAAAGCTTCCCAGATAGAGCCTTCCGCCGTTTCACTATCACCCAGCAACACCCAGACATTATAAGGTAGCTGGTCTAAATACTTTCCTGCTAATGCTAACCCTACACCGATGGGTAATCCTTGACCTAATGAACCTGTGGCGACATCCACCCAAGGCAAAATCGGTGTGGGATGACCTTCTAGGCGACTTCCTAATTTTCGTAACGATAGTAATTCTGCATCGGTGATGACTCCCGCAGCCTTATACATGGAATAAAGCAACGGTGCAGCGTGTCCCTTCGAGAAAATCAAGCGATCGTTATTCGGGTTGTGGGGATTGTCAAAATCGTAGTGGAGATAATTAGATAACAAGACCGCCATGATATCTGCTGGCGACATGGAAGAAGTAGGATGGCCTGAACCAGCGACGGTTGTGGCGCGAATACTATCTATTCGCAATTGTTGCGCTAGTTCATGCCATTGGTGTAGTTGCTCCTGTGTAGTCACGTCGCTTCGCTCCGAATTCAAAATTCAAAATTCAAAATTCAAAATGCTCTACGGGTAATCCTGCACAGAAGCAAGCTACGCGTAGCATCTCGCACAGAAGGCTTTGTACCAATTCGCAATGGACTAGCGTCCCGCTTTGCTCTAAGCGCAACTATGCCGCAGGCTTTACGCAATTCAGAAAGTTAGATACCATCTGAGTTTCAAGCTTTGCATCTGTTGCCTAATTTGGGAGAATTGGTATTACGCCTACAAAATTCAAAATTAATAAATCCCTATCTTTTTGAACAAGAGATTTATCTTTCTATCTTTGTTAAATCTAAATTCTTGATATAGTTATTACTTCTTGCCAATGGAATAATTACTAATTATGGCTCAAGGTATATAAACTCAAATTTCTTTACTGCACTATTATCAGATGCAGTGATTGATTTGAACTTTCAAACTCTTTTGCTTTGGGACTGGAGGGTGAATCAAAACCCAATCTATTCTTTATCCAAGTCACGGAGAAAATCAAATAAATAATGTGCCATTTTTAATTTAGAACAGGGTGCAATTTTTATTTGCTGCCCTTGACTATTTAAAAATATTGCTTGGTTGTTATTACTCCCAAAACCACTATCAGGTTGATCAATAGGATTAGCGACAATTGCATCTAATTGTTTACGCTGTAATTTTTCCATTGCGGGGGTAATGATATCGCCAGTTTGAGCAGCGAAACCAATTAAACGCTGATGGGACTGTTTGAGTTGGGCTAACTGGGCGACAATATCAGGGACGGGTGCTAAAGGTAGGCTTTGGGGGAGCGATCGCTTGGGTAGTTTTTCTGGGCTATAATCTTTGGGCTTGACATCAGCGACAGCCGCAGACATGACAATTAAATCTGCGGTGGGTAAATACTCTAACATTACTTGCTGCATTTCTTCTGCACTAATGACGGGAATGGCTTGTACTCCTAAAGGTACATCCCAATCAGCTGCGCCATGTACTAAAGTCACCTTTGCGCCTCGATGTAAGGCGGCTTGGGCTAATGCTAGTCCCATTTTCCCTGTCGAGGGGTTGCCGATAAATCTGACGGGGTCTAGATATTCTCGCGTACCGCCAGCACTAATTAAAACTTGCTTCCCGACTAAATCGCGTTGGCCTTGGGTATGGAGTAGAGAATGAATGTAAGTCACAATTTCGGGGGGTTCTGCCATTCTACCAGCACCGACGCGATCGCAGGCCAATAATCCCGATGCGGTACTCATACCGTGATATCTACTATCTCCTAATAACTGTTGCCAATTACGCTGTACTGTTAGTTGTTCCCACATATCAGTATTCATTGCAGGTGCTAACAATACGGGACAGGTGGAAGCTAATACGGTATTAGTCAATAAATTATCTGCCATTCCATAGGTTAATTTCGCTAATGTGTTAGCTGTGAGTGGCGCAATCAGCAATAAATCAGCCCACTCTCCCAACTCAATATGCAGTGGACGGGCGTGAGTTGCTTGCCAAAAATCACTATCTGTGTATGCACGATGGCGGGAAAGTGTGGATAGGGTTAGAGGTGTAATAAATTCCTGTGCAGAATTGGTGAGGATAACGCGCACTTCTATTCCGGCTTTAAACAGCGTCGAAACCACCTCACAAACCTTGTAAGCTGCAATACCACCACCGACACCAATGAGAACCTTGGATGGGCGATTTTGAGGATTAGTCATAGGAGGAATAATGATGTTCATGGGCTTTCAAAATGGCTGAGTGCGGATTACGCCAATTGGCACAGGGCAGGTTTTTATGTCACGATGTTTTATTCTACCTTCTACCCTTTTCTAAAAACCCTCCCTTAAAAGATTTCCTATTCCCTAATTGTGATAACTAATTCTTTCTAGAGAAAGACACAATTAGCAAATTTATTTTTTAAATTGTAATGGTCAATATAAAACAATAATTTTTATCAGCACCATGACTAAAGAATCAGAAAATCAAAATCATCAGTCATCAGAAATTAGACAACCTGTTAGTGAAGATTGGCATTCCCGTGAAGAACCAAATGTCAAAGAAAGAAATCTCACAGCTAATCCAGGAGATAGAATTTCTGAAGAACCAGAATCAATTGAAGAGAAAGCCAAGCAAGTCGCTGTGGATGTTCCCGATATCACAGGGGATCAAATTACAGTTCCGACTTATTTTGTAGTCGAATATCCTGATGGTGAAAAAAAAGCACTCCATCATGTTAAAGATGCAGAAGAAATTTCTGATGTGATTCGCCAAGCTAGAGTAGACGAAAATGGTGAGCGGATTTGGTGGTAAGTTGCGGAAATATTTTGATTGAGGATGAAATAAAAATGTAGAGGTAGGACTTTAAGTTTTTTGTAGTTTTGTCCTCTCATACTATTTCTGTGTGAAACTGTGTCAAATCTTCGCTTTTTTAACGCAAAGGTAAGCGGAGGTTAACGCAGAGTTACACAGAGATTTTTTCTGGGTAAGTCGATGTTATGAATCAATCCAAAATCCAAAATTGTATGAGGTTATCAAACAACAGCATAGACTCAACCCGCATTTCTCACAAACAGTAGGGGCGGGTTCACAGATATACTCGGATCATTACGAAGATTTCACTCAATCCGCCCCTACGAACTCTGGATTTAGGTTTCCAGGCTCAAGCCTTCTTGGAGATTAACCCAACAAGGTTTTACAAATGCTGGGTAAGTCTCTGTGAAGGCTATACAGTTTTTATTTTTACGCTTAATCAAATTTCTTGACTATAAACTAGATACATCATCTACTGAGGTAATCCCTAGTTGTTTTTTTGCAGCTTTTAACTGTTTCCAAAGAACCTTAATTTCCTGGTAAGCTTCTTGGGGCGATAATTTACCATTAGTTTGTAAATTGCTGATGTAACTTACCCTTTGAGCAAATTCCTGAAGATTGGCATTGAAAACTAAATACTCTGGCTTAAATTGACCGTAATAACGACTGCGGGGATATAAGAAACTTGAGAGGTTAGCGGTAAAATCAGATTGCTCTGCCATTTTTATTTATACCTGTTGAGTTTAAAAATGATTAGCAGATGAATGATTTTATTCATCTGTAATTGTTGATATAACAAGGCGTAAGATATTTGATAAGTGTACAGCCAAAAATCTGAGACTGGGAAGGTCTCTAAAATTATCGTCAACTGGGTTGATATAAAAAATAGACTAACAAAATTATTCAATATTTAGCAATATATATACATTTTGCAACTAAATATTGATTTAGGTATAGTGACATGAAAAGGGACAAAAAATAGACCATTGTTTCTTCATAAAATTCATTAATTTTTTCTCAGCACAAATTTCCCCCAAGAAAGATGCTAAGTATCTTGATATAGGAATCCGACTTGATTATTGAAATTATTTGCGTAGGTAGGGAACAGGGAACGGAAAAAGAAGTAACAGAGGTGTACTGAGTTTTTTTCAGGAATCAAATATAGTCCTATATTTGCTGAGGGGGTTAATTTTAATGAGACTTAGCAGTTGTTGGGACGTTACTAATAATTTCCTCTAAGGTGCGGAGTAGTTCTTGCTCGTTATAAGGTTTGGAAAAATAAGCACGCGCTCCTAGTTGCATGGCCATTTGCTTATGCTTATTGCTACTCCTAGATGTCAGCATAACCACGGGTATATTCTTAGTTGTGCTATTGGAATTTACTTTATCTAGGAAGCCGTAACCATCAAGACGAGGCATTTCAATATCACAAATTATACCTTCTACCTGTAAGCCATTACTTAACTTTTCCCAAGCGTCTTGACCGTCTTTGGCCTGTTCTACTTGATACCCACCTTTTTCTAGAGTGAGAGCTAAGAAACGCCGTACATTCATTGAGTCATCAATGATTAAAATTGTCCCTTTCGATTCTCTATCGGGTGCTGGTGGTTGACTGCTATGGAAAAATAGGAACGGTGTTTTTAATCTTGTTGATGGTAATGAATGGTTTCTGGAGGTAGATTGATGATTAGCAATCCAATATAACAATTCGTTGGTATTGACTAAAGATACTACCCGCCCATCTCCTAAAATGGTGCAGTTACTAAAACCTGGGGGTAGGGGAATATTACCTTCGACTTGGCGAATGGCTACTTCTTGCTCACCCCAGCATCGGTCTACTTGAATGGCGACTGGTTGATTTCCAGGGATAATCAATACGCTAGTAGCATTGATGGCGGGGGGAGTTTCTAGTTCTGGGCTATCGTAGCGCGGACAGTTAAACTGTAGGTAATTACCGAGACGAATTAATGGTAGTGTAGCACCTTGCCAGTTAATCACTTCACTACCAGAAGTAGAGATAATGTGTTCCGGTTGGAGTAAAAATAGTTCTGCGACGACATCCGTGGGGAAGGCTAACAGCATCTTGTTGCTTTCTACTAACAAGACTCGCGCCATAGATAAAGTAAACGGTACGGATAGGGTAAAGGTCGTTCCCACACCTGGTTTAGTATCAACTTTAATGTCGCCACGCACGAGTTTCAGGTTATTACGCACGACATCCATCCCCACACCACGGCCAGATAAGGCGGTGACTTGCTCGGAGGTGCTGAACCCTGGTTCAAAGATGAGTGATAATAGTTCCTCGTCGGTGGCTTGAGTGAGTAAGGCTTCGTCTATCCCCATAGTCATTGCACGGGAGCGAATTTTGTCTATGGGAATACCCCGACCATCATCACGCATAGTAATGAGGGTACGATTATTTTGGTGAGTGGCAATAATTTCAATTAAACCTTGTTCTGGTTTACCGAGGGAGCGACGGGTGGCTGGTTCTTCGATACCATGATCGAAGGCGTTTCGCAATAGGTGCATGAGTGGGTCATTTAATGCTTCTAAGATGCTGCGTTCGATGAGAGTATCGCCACCTTTGACTTGTAACTGGACATTTTTGCCGTATTCGACATTTAAATCGCGGATAGCTCTGGGAAAACGCTCGACTAAATCCGAAATGGGACGCATTCGGATATGGTTGAGTTTAGTTTGGAGTTGTTTGGATGTTTTATTGAGTTTGCGTGCAATCTGGTCGGTGTCGTCTACACTCAGTTGTATGTCAGTGGAGACTTCTTGGACTTGGACAATGGTTTCCATCACAGATTGCGATCGCAAGTGTAACTCAGAATGGGGGTGTTCTCCATTTTGGGTTGAGGACTGGCTTGCCGAGATAAAATTCCTTGCAGACATTTGCTGATAGGCTGTCCGCAATTCTTGGTTTTCTCGCTCTAATGTCCGCACACGCTGATTTAAATTCCGCACTAATTTGCGTAGTCTTTCTAATTGTGAATTCACGCCATTGCGCTGCACAATTAATTCGCCAAATAAATCGTTAATTTGCTCTAATTGTTTGGTAGGAATTCTCACGGAATTTTCTTGTTGATATTCCCTATCTTTATTCACAATTGCAGGCTCATTCTTTGCCTCTATGCTAGAAGTTTCTGGTGTGGTTTCTTCGGCGAATAAAGTATTAATACTAGCAAAATCAACGGCGGCTAATTCATGATTGATATGGTCATTTTGGTAAACTAAATCGGCTGTAACTAACTCTGTATCCGGGTCATCAAAATTAGGTAATTCGACAGGCTCAGAAGAGATGACAGGCTGAATTTCCGGTGCTTGAGAGAGAGTCGCTAAATCATCGAGAGCCAGTGTATTTGGTAAATTATCCCGTTGATTAGTTAATACTAAAGCTTGCGATCGCCGCCATGATTTTAATGCTAAATTGGCAATTTGGGGAATGCGATCGCCTGCTGCATTTTCTATATGCAATCTAATCGATTCACATAGTTGAGTAAAAGCCGTCAGTTGCAACATTTCCCCTAAACCGCCCAATTCCGCCGCCAGAGTAGCAACTTCTGTTTGTAAATCTAGTTCGTCTGGTGCTGCTAACAAAGATTCTAAACGCTCTAAACATTCATTTACTTCTGTTTCAAACAGCAAGGGAACAATATCTTGCCCCTCATCTGTAGATAAAATAGTCGCTGCATCTTCTGGAGTGGGATCGCCGAGACGACTATGTAATTCATCAAAAACCGGATAACAAAAAGTTGCTAACCATTGCTCTTCAATGGCGTTTCCTTCTCCTAGTAAAGTCACAATTTGCCGCAACCAATCCACAGCAGCGAGCAGAGAATTTTGCAATTGCGTATCAATTACTAAAGATTTTTTACTAGTTTTTAAAACCTTAAAAGAGTCTTCTAAACGATGGGCTAAATCACTCAAAGTTTTAAAACCCATCATAGCTGCCCCCCCTTTAATCGAGTGAGCTGCCCTCAAAGCACCATTAATTTTCTCAGCATCAATGCGGTGACTAGTATCAATTTCTAATAACACCCCTTCCAGGGTATTAATATAATCTGTGGCTTCTTCCAGAAATTGCATCTGGATTTCTAATTCTTTATTTTTGGACATAGTAGTTAGTTAATAGTCATTAGTCATTAGTCATTAGTCATTAGTCATTAGTCAACAGTCATTAGTCATTAGTCATTAGAATAAAATCTACCTTGTCTACCTTGTCTACCTTGTCTACCTTGTCTACCTTGTCTCCCACTCCTCACTCCTCACTCAGCACTCACCACTCACCACTCACCACTCAGCACTCCCCTAACTCACCTTAAACGTCCCCACAGTTTCCTGTAACTGATGGGAAATTGTTACAGTTTGTTGCAGAGATTGGGCGACTAGGTGGGAGGAGTCACTGGTGCGTTTTGACAACTTGGCGATGTCTTGCATGAGTTTGTTGACGGTTTGTGAGGTTTCTACTTGGGAAACTGTGGCGGAGGAAATTGACTGAATTAGTGAGTCGATTTGCTGTGATACTTCTAAAATCTGACTGAGGCTTTGCTTGGCTTCTTCAACGATTTGCGTACCTGCCACTACTTGGGTAGTACCAATTTCAATGGATTGTACTACTTCGCTGGTTTCTCTTTGAATGTTTTCTACTATATATTCAATTTCTTGGGTAGCTGATGCACTTCTGGCGGCTAATTCGCCGATTTCTTCGGCAACTACGGCAAAACCTTGTCCTTCTTCTCCGGCGCGTGCGGCTTCAATACTGGCGTTAATGGCTAGGAGGTTGGTTTGGGTGGCAATTTGGTTAATGATGGAGACTACGCGGGAAATCTGTTGTGAAGCTTCCCCTAAGCGTCGGACTTTTCTGGAGGTTTCACCGACGGTTTCTCGTAAAGATAGAATATTCTGCACGGTTAAATCCATTGCTTGCCCGCTTTTCATGGCGGTGTTGGCTGCATGGGTGGCGACAACGGCGGCTTGCTGCGCGCTATTGGCTACAGCCTGCATGGAATGAGTCATGTTATCTACTGCATCTAGAGTGCGGTTGATTTCCGCCGCTTGGATGAGAGATGCTTCTGCAAGTTGGCGAATTGCGCCTTCATTAGAACCAATGGCTGTATTTAATTGATTTGCAGCTTGCTTGACTTGGGTAACGATATCGCGGAGACTTTCGACAATGGAGTTGAAAAAGTCGGCGACAGTACCGATTTCTCCGGTTGTTACGTCGGCGCGGACTGTTAAATCACCTCTAGCTGCGCCTTCGACGTTACTGAGGAGTTCTAACAGTTGCATTTGTAGTGCTGCTTGTCCTTCGCTGCTCAAGTCGTGGGTGATAATAGTTCTTTGTTTGGCTAAAATCTGCAAATGTGTGCCGACTTGGTTGATGTTAGCCGCTAAAACTCCTAATTCATCTGTGGTTTTGACTTCTACGCGGGTGTCAAATTCCCCGCCACTGAGCTTAGTTAAGGCGGCGTTAGCTGTATTAAGATGTTCTAAACTACGTTTGGCTAACCAAGCTGCGATCGCACCTA